>CALJGU010000314.1 GCA_938075565.1 uncultured Opitutales bacterium
TCCACGCTCAAACGACTCGAACTTGATGTAGCCTGTGTCTCGTTATCCTTTTTCGCCCCAGAGGGAAGCACTTTGCATACAAAGGATAAAGCTGCTGCCCAATCCATGATGGATCATCTTAAGGACGGCATTGATCATACAGCCCATATCGGCGTTGACCGCGCTTATGTCGTTCCCGGCGAAGTGGATGACGATTTATCGATCAACGACTACGGCGTCTATTATAGCAAGCTTGCCGAATATGCCCAATCCAGAGGAGTCATGATTGGGATAGAACATTTTCCTAGGAAGGCTTTCCCAACCATTCAATCGACCCTCGAATTCATCAAGGAAATCAATCACCCCAACCTCTACCTGCTTTTTGATTTGGGCCATGCGCAGATCAGTAAAGAGGATCCAGTCCAATGGTTGCCTGAAGCTGGAGACCGTTTGCTCTATGTGCATCTTGATGATAATGATGGGATCAATGATCTGCATCTGCCATTGACCGAAGGAGTTCAAACACGAGAAGACCTGGAATCACTTTTCAAAGTCCTGGGCGAGCTGAACTACCAAGGGCCTGTCAGCCTGGAATTGCATCCTCTACTCCCAAATCCTTTTCAGGGGCTTAGTAGGAATAAACAATTAGTGGAAGAGTTGTTACTCTCTCACTCCGTTGGTCGTTAGCACCTGAAGATTGTGAACGTATTTCACGGATGCGTTTTGATAGGTCCAAACAATCTGTTTCTCACGATTCACCTCTATCATCTTCAATCCGTCCTCAGCCTGGTTACCATAACAGGAAACAAGGAAGTTCCCGTTTTTGAGAACCTGTAGTCCACAGACATCGTTAAGAACTCCCCCCAGCATAGGCGACGAAAGATGCCAGGAAAGTTTTCCCGCTTTATCAAAGACAACCAAACGATTTCCAGAGGCACAGGAAATTACAGTGGAGCCATCCTCCAACCGCACCGCAGCAAAGGATCCATTTTTGGCTTCTGGTCCTCCAAGTTCCGGAAGATCTAAGCGAAAGGTGCGAACCACTCCGCCATCCTTATCGTATTCTTTCACAAAGGGCATAATTCGATGAGGCACCAGGTAGTTTCCATTTTTCAGTTTTCTGGCCATGCGTGTTTGCATGTGTTGATTGTCCGTCTCTGGCTGAATGGGAATGATGGCCGCGATGCTTCCCTTCGAATTGACCTCAACCAAGCGAGGATGGTCACCCAACTCAGTCACCAGTGTGTTTCCATTGGAAAGTCGTTCCGCACTCATAAGCTCCGAGTTCATTGTTCGGACATACTTCCAAACAATCTCTTTATCGGAGGTAAGCTCTATCACTTCATCGCGAAAGGTAATCAAATAGTTTCCATTCTCCAACTTTGTCATATCCTTGGACCTCATACCGTAGTCCCATACGACTTCATCCTCTTCATTGATTTCGATTGTCCTGGGGCCACTGATAACAATGGAGTGTTTAATTCCAAAATCACTTTTTTGCTGGGCCCATACGTAGGAACTAAAAAGGACTCCAAGGCATATCAAATATCTCATAGGTAATTATTGATTTATTTCTTTTTAGGCCAGGCTTTGAGCTCCACGCCCTCCCATGTTTTTGCACCTTCTGTCGGAGGCAGCTCGCGAATGGATAGGTCTTTAAACTGCACGACAAACTTACCGCCACTGTGGACTTGTACACCGATCAATCCTTCCAAAGGAATGGTGGGATCCTCTTCTGTGAAATCCAGTGCAGCCACTCCATTGATCCAACTTCGAATACGCGGACCTTCAGCCAATACGCGATACTCATTCCAGTCATCCCAATCATGAACAACTGCTTTGAGTCCGTCCGCATCCAGTGGCTCAGCAATCACCATCCTTCTGCGAGACTCGTCGTAGATCTTTCCCCACCAACCAATGCCTGCATCTACCTGATAGCCGATCATTTCGTGGTGATCTGGCAAACGTTGGCTTCGTACCTGAATACCCGAATTTTTAAAGCCTTCTCCTTCACCGGCGATGATCCGAACCTTTAGCTTGAGTTCAAAATTCTGATAGCTCTTTGGTAAGGTGATAAAGGTATTAAGAGGTACCTTCTCTTCGAAAGACCCTCCTTCGATTACACCATCGGTTACACGCCACCATTTCTCTTCACCTTCACGAACCTGCCAACCAGAAAGGGACTGACCATCGAAAAGCGAGACGGCTGGGCTATAATTGAGTGGTCCACCATTATGACGACCCCAAGCAATCGGCGTGCCTTCCTGGGCGAGGTCTAGGGCAATCTGGAGCGCATCTTCCGTCCAGCCCGGATTTTTCACATCCATGTTTTCCAGCATCTTCCCGGCGTTCGGACGCGGTGTGTCGACTCCACTTTCAGGAACATCCACTCCGGCAGCCCAGAGGCAGGCATTCATGACCATTTTGCGCACTTCGTCCCTGGCCCAGCTCCAGTGGTAGTGGCCCCCAGTAAAACCAAATGCTCGCCCTCCTTCAGGTCGTTCGTAAGCCCAGGCCGTGTATTGTTCTTTCTTTTGAGCTAACGATTCACGCGCGTAGTCGTTTCCTCGGTACGGTGTCAGTCCATCTTCAATGGTCGTCGCTGGAGGATTCAAAGTCAGCAAGGGATCAACACTCCCCACATCGCGCAAGTGATAGTAGCATTCATCAAACAAATGAAACGAGCCTACGCCATTCATGACAGGATGAGCAGGAGGGGCATTAAACTCGGCCGTGTAATGGTTGCTGATAGAGTAGAAAGCTTCGAAGTCTGCTCCAACGAGCTGACGCCACCCCGCGTGATTGGGGTCATCTTTGTGTGAGATGTCCGCAATTCGGTTTTGATTCGCATTCTGAGCTGCGGCTGCATCGGCGGACAAGCCTATGCCTGTGGCCCAATGCAGAACAACCAAGCCTTTCCCCTGATTCATGAGACCTTTGAGAGCGGCCAAATGCTCATTAGCTGGATGCTTTCCCCATCCGTCGGCGTAGATGACCAGAGCATCTGCACGAGCCAGCTTGTCCGCACTAGGCCATTCACGAATCATTTCGCTAGTCACATTAGGAGCTCCTTGAGGCAAAGCGTCCGAAAGCAGCATCGTTCCTGCTACATGCTTATGCGATCCCCAGCCATGTGAATTCTCGCCAGCCAAGAAAAGAACATGCACGCTATCGGGCGACGTGGCTTTATCGGAACAGCCGACAATCAACCACAGACATAGGAGGGATACATAAACAAAGGGAAATTTCTTCATAACCGCAGAATGTCATGCACTGGAAAAGCTGTCGAGTCTCCTAATAAGTGGCTATTCAGACACCATAATCTGGTGTTCCCTCAAGAAGTGATTCGACTGCCTCACAATTTCCTCACGCCTCTCATCGGGCATTCTTCTAAGATTGCGGTAAGGCATTTGCATACGCGGATTTCCGCCCAAGGTTTCCTCATTTTGAATGAGGAAGTTCCAATAAAGGTAATTAAAGGGACACGCCTGCTCACCGAGCTTCTCTTTTGGGCTAAACTTACACTCTCTGCAGTAATCTGACATACGATTGATATAAGCACCAGAAGCAGCGTAAGGCTTAGATCCAAGAATACCTCCGTCGGCATGTAGTACCATTCCATGAACATTTGGCAGCTCGACCCAATCGAGGGCATCCGCGTAAACGATCAAGTACCATTCCTCAATTTCGGCAGGAGTAATTCCGGCAAGCAGGGCAAAATTGCCCGTCACCATAAGCCTTTGAATGTGGTGCGCATAAGCCGTTCGCTTGGTATCAGCCACTACCTGATGCAGGCAGTTCAATTCTGTTTTTCCATCCCAGAAAAACTCGGGCAATTTGTTCTTTGCCCCGAAGTAGTTACTTTCCGAATACTCGGGCATATAGGTCCAGTAAATACCACGAACATACTCCCTCCAACCCAGGATCTGCCGAACAAAACCCTCGACTGCATTAATTTCCACATGCCCATTGTCGTAGGCATCCAGAGCAGCTTCACAAACTTCCTTGGGGTTCAGTAAACCGACATTTAAATACGGCGAAATGACTGAGTGATATAAAAAAGGCTCACCAGACTTCATTGCATCTTGGTAATCACCAAAACGTGGCAGAGAGTATTCAACAAAGAACGCAAGCACCTTCATGGCATCCTCTCTAGTAACCGCCCATCCATATTCATCCAGGTCACCAAAATGATCTTCAAACTTTTCGCTGACCAGTTTTAAGACGGCTTTAGTTTCAGTATCAGGTTCAGCTATTAACCGCTCGGGAATGGATACGTCTTTGGGCAGAGATTTACGGTTATCGGCATCGAAATTCCATTTACCACCCATCGGCTGATCCCCCTCCATTAACCAGCCCCATTTCCTCCGCATCACACGATAGAAATACTCCATACGAAGCTGTTTACGCCCTTGGTCCCACTCAGCAAACTCAATCCGAGAGCATAGGAACCGGTCATCCTCTAATACGTCAACTGGCAATCCAAACCGACTCGACCATTCTGAAATCGCCTCAGAAACCCTCCATTCACTCGCCTCTGTGACAACCACTCGATCAGGCCTGAGAGCAAGGATTGCCCGCCCCACTTCGCCATCAAATGAACCAGTGTTAGCGGGATCATCCAAACGCACGTAGCGAACCTGCAACCCCTCCTCCTCAAGCTCTCTAGCAAAATGCCTCATCGCTGAGAGAAAGAAGACTATCTTCTGTTTATGGTGTTTTACATAACTTGCTTCATCGTGCACCTCCATGAGGAGGACGACATCCTCCTCTGAATTAACACCGCTCAGTGAGCTTACACTCCTCGATATCTGATCACCCAAAATTACTCTGAGGTGCTTGATTGGCTTTTTGAGTTTCATGAATCTAACGTGAATCCAAATTTACGCAAATAATTAGAACCATGTAGAATAAATAGTCATACCCAATGGCGATTTATTTAAGCATGATTCAAGTGAGAAGTGATTCAAAGACCAGACACCAACATTTGCGCACCCATATTTTAAACAGATCGAACATGATTATGAATACTAGGTGGGAAATCCAGCCCCTGGGTCTTATAGCTAAACAAAACTCAATATGATCACTCACCTACGTTAGGGAATACGAACTTAGCGTTTTCCAGACCTTGTATCTCTTCCAACTTTCAGAGAGACTCCGGATATGACTTCATTCAAATCCTCCAAGCAGAGGCTCGTTTCTTCTGTCCTCTTGATTCTTACGCCGATGCTAATCCTTTCTCAGAAGGGATGGGGGCATGGCTCTGTTTCCAATCCAACTGAAAATGAATCCCGAAAAATCGTATTTCCAGACACGGCTGATTATCAAACGCTGGTCCTAGACCCACACACGCACTCCGCATTTTCGGACGGACACGTCTGGCCACGCATACGGGTCGAAGAAGCGCTCCGGGATGGCTTGGACGCCATGGCTATTACTGAGCATCTGGAATACCAGCCTCACATTGCGGACATTCCTCACCCTGACCGAAACCGTGCTTATGAAGATGCGATCAGTGCAGCAAAGAACTCAGACCTCCTAGTCATTCCGGGCGCGGAGATCACTCGCGGGTTTCCAGCTAGTCACATGAATGCTCTGTTTGTATCCGATGCAAACAAGCTAATGTCTTTTGGTGGAGAGGAACCTCCTAGAACTTCAGATGAACACAGCAAAATCACAAAGGCCTGGCCTGCTCAGAACGCCGTGCAAGCCGCCAACGATCAAGGCGCTTTTGTTTTCTGGAATCACTCCTGGTGGACCTCTGACTTTCCAACGGGAATTCCTATCATTTCAGAGTTTCATCAAAATAATGCGCAGAACGGTTTGCTTCACGGAATTGAGATAGCCAATGGAAAGTATTTTTCTGAAGACGCCTTTCAGATCGCTTTGGATTACAATCTCACCCTGATGGGCGTTTCAGATGTCCACGATCTTATAGATTGGGATTACGAGCCCCATAAAGGCGGACATCGTCCCGTAACCCTGGTGCTGGCAAAGGATCGTTCAATCGATGCGATAAAAGAAGCCCTATTCGACAAAAGAACCGTGGTTTGGTACAAGAACTGGTTAATCGGACGCAAAGGTCATCTGGATCCATTGATCTCCTCCTGCCTGCACATCGACAAAGCGACCTACGGAAAAGGAGAAATCTTAAACATCACCGTATCCAATCATTCCGATGCCGATTTCCATCTTCGCAATTTGAGCCCCTACGGCTTTCACGACTATGCGGACAACTTTGTCATCCCCCAACACAGTTCACAGGAAATTATGGTAAGAACACCTACCAAGCTGGAAAAAATCACCTTTCAGTTTGAAGTACTGAATGCCTTCGTCGCTCCGAGGCAGACGACGAACGTTATCCTGGAAGCAATCGTAGATTAAGTCTTTAAGGCTGGCACCTTCTATTTCCCTACTCATGCGATTCTCCTTTCTCTTAATAGTCTTCGCTCTCACAGCCTGCACCCAACCTACCAAAGAGCCTGCATTGACTCTGGTAGTAGGATCCGACTCCGGACTCATCAACCCGTTTGGCGTAGCGTTCGATGACAATGGCGCGATGCTCATTGCCGAATATGAAGGGGGTCGTCTGTGGAAGCATGAGGTAGATAAACCGCTGCAGCAATTTGGAACAGATATTCCATTCAATGGAATGCACAATCTCGTCAGAACCAAGGAAGGCCGGATATACATCTCAGATACCCGCGCCAATTATGTTCGGATGATCGACGAGAAAACGGGAGAGGATACGATCGTGGCCGGCACCGGTAAAGCAGGATACAATGGCGATGGTATTCCCGCAACAGAAGCCCATTTGAATGACCCTATCTCCATCAGCCTGAGTCCTGATGAGAAACTCCTATTCATAGCCGATATTCGAAATCGTCGCGTGCGGTTCATAGACTTGAATACGGGTATCATTCATACCCTAGCTGGAAATGGAACCACAGGCGTCCCGACGGAAGGATCAATCGCAGTAGAAAGTCCCCTTGTAGATCCTCGAGGTATGGCTGAAGACTCCGAAGGCAATATCTACATACTTTCACGGAGGGGCCATGCGCTTCGGGTCGTACGTCCCAATGGCCGCATCTATACAGCCGCCGGAACAGGTGAGGCTCACGCCACAAACGGACCCGCTATGAAGTCCGGATTCAAAGGTCCGAAACATTTATGTATCGATACAGATGATACAGTGGTTATCGCCGACGCGGAGAATCACTTGATCCGAAGATATGATCCAACCACGCAAATGGTTTCAACCCTACTCGACCAGGGTCACGACGGTTTCCCACTTGCACGTCCCCACGGTGTGTGGATTACACAGGACAGAATACTCTATATCTGCGACAGTTATAACAATCACATTCTAAAATTGATTCAGTAGTTCCCGAATCTCGTCAATGGATTGCCTGACATGAAATAGGGCCAAAAATCGCTCTGCATGCGATGGATCGGTCAGAGCAAATGAACCTTCCGCGATCTGCGGCTTTCCTTTATGCGACAACTGAACCGGGCAGGACTTCTCCAGATCCTCGGCAAACGCAATCAGATTTAAGCCCGTTGATTTCCGAACTTGCTTTGATGATACAATCTGAAAGAGCCCCGGAGCACCTGCTACTAACAGACGACCCAGCTCGTAGGCCACTCGTCCCATGGTAAACCGGGGGTTTATTTCTACGACACTCTTCAACCGATGCTCTCCGTTTTTGTCGCGGTAAACAAAAACATCTATACCCAGAGGGCCTCGGTAGCCAAGTTCCTGCAGCGATTTTTCAAGCCGAGGAGCCAAAAGATCTTCATACCAACTATAAACGTGAGGTCGACCATCAGACGGCTTCATCAGAAAACGTGTCACCGCCTGATCAGCATCCTTTATAAATCCATTCGTAATAATCCCACGGAACTGACCGCGGGAATTATTGATGAGACGTGTAAATGCCCGCAACTTGAGCCTTTCGTCCCTCATATCAAACTGAACGGAAAAATCATAAGCGCGGTCCAACCAGGGCTCAATCACCACATGACCCTGCTCTTTCAATACAGCTTCCAACCACTTGCCAAATACCGGACCGATCTGTTCGCCAGCCATGATGCATCGGTTCCCCCCTGCTGCCGTTCCAAACGGAGCCTTACAGACCACATTCTCATAGCCACTAGAAACAAGGACCTCTCGAAGCGATATGACCTCATCGAGACTCGTGGCTAACTTGCCATAAACAGATTTTGGCGCACTCCAACCCTCCAGGTAGTTATCCTCTTCAAAAGAACTCCCCCACTCAGCTCCCCAAGCCTTGGAAAAAAGATTCCGGATTTCATTATTCCAGATCGTATCGGGATTTTGATGACGCGTTAAGGAGGCGAAAGCCTCCTCGAAAAAACGCACACTGTCCGGCGTCCATGCCCATGGTCGCAGGGCACCGATTTTCCGGTCGATTTTCAGCGAGGCCTGCCCGCCATTCACAAGAATTTCGGGCAGCTGAACGCCGGCTTGCTGTAGTTGACTAAGAAACCCAGCATTCGGTTGCTTCTGCAGTATTAGCATATCATCCTTCCGCGAAAGATAGGCGGGAAGAAACTCGAGGTCTCTTTGAACTAGGGATGGTTCATTTAAGTAATCAGCCGTTGTGTTTCGTGCTGCAAATCCTTCCGCATCTGGATTAAACCAAAACACCGAGGGAGTGCGTCCCCGAGATTGCTGGAAGAGCTGTAGCTCATCGATAAATGCATTTCCCAAACCAGCCTCGCGGCGCCCTTCCCGATTGAACTGATTTCCTTTTGCCCGGGATGGTGAGAGTGGAAATACTAAGCGCTCTCGATACGCTTCCCAGTCCGTTTTACCAGATGCTTTCCACCTATGAAACCATTTGAGCCCAAAACCGACGTGACTAATCTCATCTCTATAGATTTTGTCCAGGATGGCAGCCGTGGATGTATCTCCCACCTTTTGAAACTGATGCGCATACTCACGAGAATAATCAAGGTTGGCTTGTTCAAAAGTCAGCGATAGCCGTGTTACATAGTCTAAGAGATCCTCCATCGAGGATACACTCTTCCAGAAATAATCACTCAAAGGCAGTTCTCCAAATTCCACACCACACTGCTTCATACGATGGATATAGAGTTTCGTATGTATCTGCTCTTCTTTAAGTGTCTCCAGAATTCCTTGGCGAAAACTAGCCGGTGCATCCGGGAATTTTAAAAGGACCAGTGCCATCAACTCGGTTGCCAGCAGCTCGTGATTACAGAAAAAATGGAGTAATTTTCCACGCTCCTTTTCATCAATTAACTGGGATCCTCGAGGAGCGACCACACGCTGATCTTCAGCACGCAGAATCAATTGCCTAGGCCGTGGCAATTGCCCTGGCGTCTTGATGGTAGATCCCGGTTGGGTATCGATTATCTCTTCCCGTGGAAACTTCAATTTCTCCTCCAAAGAAGTAGCGAACAAAACTTGCTCAGCAAAAGCGCGTAGTTGAAGTGCCATAAGCTTTTAATTCTGAGACAATTGTTCAGCTACCATTGCGCCAACCATTCGCCCGGATTGCATGGCACCTTCCGTTGAACTTGAGAAACAGTAGTCTCCGCAAAGCCAGACTCCGTTTTCAAGACACGGTACAGCACGTCCATACGCATTATCCCCTGGTGACTGTCGGGGAAGGGATTGAGGAATCATGTAGCTCCGAATCTCAGACCAATCATCAACGACGGAACCAAACCAGCTCTTCAACTCACTCCGCACCACACTTGATTCTATGACCGAATAGGTCGAAACACATATAAGAGACTTACCTTCTGGAGCATAATTTGGACTTGCATCACTCGGAACGGCGATGTTGTTGATACACCCCTTACCCATACCATTCAAACCAATCATCGGGGAGGGCAAAGGACTCTCATCAGCTGAAAAGTAATAACACTGAGTAGCATTCCACCCGCGGTCCACTACCAACCCACTCGTAAGTTGAGAAGCCTTGCTCATATCTGTTGCCAGCACGACCGCACGAGCGTTTACGGACGATCCACTTTCCATGTTCGCCACGTCTGATGTGATACTCACAACCGGTGCATCAAAGCGCACGGTGTCTGGATGTAATCGCTTGAGAAGCTGATTTGGAATGGCCTGCATGCCTCTAGCTGGTAACGCCGCATAGCCCTTGCCAAACATTTTAAACACAAATTCAAACATCGAATTCGCCGTATTAAGATCCTTTTCCAGAAAGATGCCTGAATAAAATGGCCTAAAAAAAGCTTCAATAAAGGAGATGGTAAACCCCAAGGATTCAAGGTAAGCAATCGTGGTAGATTCATCACCTCGGTAAAGTGCCTCAATTGAGGTTCTGGACAAACGATTCCGCAAGCACGCCACTTTCCATTTATCTTTGAAAGTCCCAACAGGACTCATAGCTGCTTGCAACGCCTGCGCAGGACGTCGCCAGGGATCAATTACCTGGGCGAGTTTGGAACCAGTCCAAATCCAGGCACCGGGCTCAAACATCCCTAGATTCAAGCGTTCAAAGTCCAACACACGAGCACATTCCGGGTAGGCTGTTAGAAGAACTTGGAATCCACGATCCAGTTGAAATCCATCGATAGTATCCGTACGAATGCGACCACCCACCTCATCACCAGCCTCCAGCACAATCACCTTGAAGCCAAGGTCTTGCAGCTCCATCGCACACCTCAATCCTGCTATGCCCGCACCTACAATACATACATCGGTGTCAAAATTCATTTTTGGAATCTAGCATTCCCCTTCACCAATTCAATGACCGAGTGTGTCGCCTACTATCTTAACGATGGCAGGTCCATGATTGGACCTCAACAGGAGCTCCGTGAAAACCAGGCTGTTATTGCGAACGAAGTAGAGAATCAAGAAGAACTCAACCTCGCCGGAAAATCGACCCTGTTTTGGAGTAATTGGGGCGGTGGTAGGCTCATCCCGGATTTAATTTCAAACAATGAAAAGCTACCTTACTCTGTGTATCTAAGTAAAAGACCCCAGGCTTTTAACCATGGGTCAGAGTCTGTCAGAAAACAGTTTTACTCATTATCAATCGCGTAGAGAACAACTTTTAGAATTTGGTAAAAGCAGGACCCAAAACTGCTCACCATTTGCTGATCAGGCCGGTTTAAAAGATAACCCTTAATAGTTTGTAGTTTGTTCTAGTTTATAGCCTCAAGAGGTTAGGGGTAGCCTCTTGAGGCTGTTTCATGTACCGAAACTACTAAACCAGTCCATTTCTCAAAATATAGCACTGAATCAAGTCTTAAACTAACCTTCACATCCTAAGAGTTGTTCTCACCTAAACAATTTAAGGCTAACCTTCTCTGACCTGTTTATATGATCAAAAGTATCAGAGAGACTGAATGGTTCGTTCCGATTATTCGTCTCGTCATAGTCCTCTTTAGTATAGACGTACTATTTACCCTAGCTGGGGTGATTAATTGGAAACTAGGATATCCAAATTATAGATGGTCCATTACCATGGATTATTCATACCCCGAATATTTCCAATACCTCAAAGAATTTTTAGCAGCATTGCTCTTACTCATGGTTGCGCGCAAGACAAGGAACGCCCATTTCTATGTATGGGTTTTTCTAGTGGCTTACCTATTCTCAGATGATGCTTTCCGCATTCATGAAAACGCAGGACATTTCGTAGAATATCGAACCAGCTGGGACAGTTTATGGGGACTACGCGATCAAGACTATGGCGAATTTGCCTCGGCGCTTATTGCCGGCACGGTTTTTATGATTAGCTTAGCGATTGTCTTTAAAAAAGGAACTGCTTTTTTCAAGAAACCCTCTGTCGCACTTCTAGTGATCATCTTGCTGCTGGCATTTTGCGGCATAATACTCGATATGCTGACCATTATAGCATTAGATCACCGGGGACCAAGATTCGAAATCATGATGGCCATTCTGGAAGACGGAGGCGAAATGTTTGTTATAAGTATCTTAGTCGCTTACAGTTACTTCCTGCTTCGAACATGTGAAGCCGACCCGGTGAAATTTGAAGAGAACTCTCAGCCCGAAGCTTAAGGAACCCCGTTCCCTCTGGCAGCTGTCCACAAGGCATACCAGTCTTCTCGATCCAGTTGAATCTTTGCTGACTCGGCAGCACTGTCAATACGTTCAATCCGATTCGTGCCAATCACTGGTAATGGATTGCTGGGGAGAGCCATGATCCATGCATAAGCCAATTGCTCCAAGGTGGCGTTGTTGTATTTTTCGGAAAGCTCTGATGCAGCCAGTGCCAGGCGTTGGGCAGCCTCATTACTAGAGTCAAATAATCGTCCTCCAGCCATGGGGCTCCATGCCATTGGCTTAACTCGCAGTTCCTGACATTGATCAAATGTGCCGTCGTAGATTCGGTCCATACATAGCAAGTGAAACTCCACCTGGTTGGTTACCAACGGTTGTTCCATACGGCTATTCAGTGCCTGAAATTGGGAAGGAGTATAATTGGATACTCCCGCAGATCGAATCTTACCAGCAGCAAGCAGCTCATTCAATCCTGAGGCCGTCTCATCAATCGAGGTCAACCAATCAGGACGATGTATCAGAAAGAGATCCAGACGATCCGTATTCAAGAACCGTAACGATTTCTCCAAACTGTTCACCAATCGGTCTCTAGTGGCGTTATAAAACGCAACCTTTCGGTCAGGATGAAACCCGCAGGGCACATAGATACCCGCCTTCGTCACAATCTCAAGCTGGTCACGCAGTTGCGGTGATAAAGCCAGTGCCTTTCCAACAGCTTCCTCAACCTCATATAATCCATAAATCTCCGCGGTATCGATCGTAGTAATACCCAGCTCAATGCACCGGTTTAATCTACGGTTGATATCCTGGATAGTCAGATCGCCATCCAACATTCGCCAGCTACCATAACCCATTCTTGAAAATTCCGGTCCTCCCGGAGTCATTTCTGTACGCGTCATCATAATGAAAAATAAGGCCTGAAGTGAAACAAGCTGAGACCGCGTTTAGCAAGGTTTGCTTTTGGTGGCGGTAACCCGATCTATTTCGTCGGATATTCAATCGATGGATCTCTCCAATCGATACCTGTGCGACCGTTGAAATCGAATACCACTTCACCAGCCCGGATCGTCATCTCGCTACTTAGTCGCTGGGTGCCTTCAATTCTACCTCGTCTAGCATCGAGAAATCCGAATTCCCCCTGCGTCAATTTCAGGACCGCGATGTCTGCTTCCGCCCCGACACTGATTTGCCCCAGTTCTGGTCGCTTAACCATAGTAGCTGGATTAGTAGTCGAACTCCGGATGACTTCTCCCAGGGGCATACCCATCGCGAGAAATTTGCACATGACGTTCAACATATCGGTGGCAGCTCCATGAACAGAACCCGAATGAAGATCTGTCGAGATGGAATCTGGCCAGAATCCCTGCCTAACCGTTGGCACAGCCAATTTATAATAGAAACTGGCACTCCCATGGCCCACATCAAACTTTACACCTCGATCCCTGGCTGCTTGCAGGTAAGGACGAACCTTTCCTTCTGCATCCAATAAGGGAGCTGGAACACGAAAGAAATGAGTACTAATATCACCGGGCCGAAAGAGCTCACTCACCATTTTTTCGTAGGGCTTGCCCTCAATAAACCAGCCAAAATCAACCATGATTGGGATGTCCGCCAATCTCCCGGCTTCAAGGGCTCTCTCAACCGAAGTAAAGTCAGGCTGCCACCAATGGGCCGACTTAATACCGACCACCACATCAGAATGCTCACGTGCCATGGCCGCTGTTTTCTCAGGATCCATATCAAACGGGTTTTGCTCCGCTTCATAATTGATCATTCCAAGTCCCGTGATGTTGAGCATCGCCAATACGCGAGTCTTCGAACGATCTATTACTCGGCTTCGGAATTCGGGAAAACTACGCCAACCGGTTCCCCCCACATCAACCACGGTCGTTACACCTGACTTAAAAAATATATGATCCGGAACCAGATCCGTCGAACGATCAGTCACAGTACCAGGATCACCAAGCCGTGATACGTGAACATGAATATCGACCAGTCCAGGCGAAACTATTAATCCTGAAACATCGAGAACCTTTACCGCGGAAGCATTAGGAATCTCATTTGCAATCGCAGCAATTCGGTCACCCTTGATTGCGATGTCGCGCACCCCATCCAGATTATTCTTGGAGTCAATGACTCGCCCTCCTTTTAGCAACAGATCATAAGATGCTTGATTCTGCTGAGCTTGAAGCGGGACAAATAATAG
>CALJGU010000315.1 GCA_938075565.1 uncultured Opitutales bacterium
AAGATTGAGAGACTGAGCTTCACTCGTTGAGAGTCGTCGCTCCAGTAATCCAACTGTACACCCTCTGGCATACGCCCCTGAGCCTCCTTCAGGTAATTCTTAACTTCATCAGCCAGGACCAGGAGGTTTTGATCTCCGGACCTGAATACATCGAGAACCACACAATCTCGCCCATTGTATTTTGAGATCAGAGGAGTCTCGTCAAATCCATCCGTTACCTTGGCAACATCCGCGAGGGTCAACCTCGTCCCATCCTCGCGGGTCAGAACTACTATCTTGGAAAAATCTTCAAAATTGTAGGCCTGGTTGGTCGTCCGGAGAAGAATGTCGCCACCGGTAGTTTTAATACTTCCAGCGGATAGATTGATCGAAGATCGACGTACGGCGTTGGTTATTTGATCAAAGGTGAGCCCGTAACGTTTCAAACTGGTTTCAGAAACCTCGATACTGATCTCGTAAGGTCGGGCTACCTTTAATTCAACCAAAGTAATATTTGGAAGCGCGGTCAGTTCTTCTCTAACCACTTCGCCAAGTTGCTTGAGATCTCGTTCGACCAAGTCGCCCGATATAACCACTGCCATAAGCCGCTCTACCGAATTTGTGAACGTCATGTTGACCTGCGGACGTTCCGCTTCTTGAGGGAAGGTGGTGATGGCATCTACCCGATCCTTCACTTGGTCCAGGATTTCCGGCATGTCGTAACCGTCCTCAATCTCCAAAGTAACTGAGCCGGATCCTTCGCGAGCCGAACTGTTCATTTCTTTGATTCCCGGCACATTGACAACGGCTTCTTCGATCCGCATCACAATCGATTCTTCGACTTCAGCCGGTGTTGAACCGCGATACGGCATGGAGATGGTAATGTAGCGACCTGGGTAATCCGGAAACTCCCGCAACACGATTTTGTCGATGACCAAGTAACCACCGGTAAGTAAAATGCCAACCATAAGAAGGTTGGCCGCTACCCCATTTTTAGTGAACCATTCAATGAGCTTATGCATAGATCAACTTCCGGTCTGGAATGGAGGTTTGCTTCGGTCGAACTTGGCGCTCTTCTCGGTAACTACGGGAATACCGTCTTCAGAAATTATCTCAACTGTCATTCCATCAACGGGAAAGTTCATAGGCGTTGTGCAAAGCCGCTCTCCTGCCTTTATCCCTGAACTGACAACAAGGTTATCATCATCACCCCACTGAACAACGATCTCACGACGACGAAGCTTATTTTCTTCATCAACGATCAAAACGTATTCGTTCTTACGATACTGCTCACGGGGAATCACAAATACATTATGAAGCAGATTTCCTTCGATGGTCGCCTGAACAAACGAGCCTACTTTAAAAGGTGGTTTACCATCGGCCTGCTTCGCGTAAGGATTCTCCACCTGTGCTACTACAAACAACTGCCGGGATTGGGTATCGAGTGCACCCTCGGCTCTGACAATCTTACCGAGCCATTTATGCTCATCATTTCCGACACTCCAAGTGAGCGTAACATTGGGACCATCAACAGATGCTTCCGATTCACCTCTGTAAAGCTCAGGAAGATCGATGTAAGCCAATTGCTTCTCATTTAAGGGGAGACGAATTTCAGCATAATCAACTGCATAAATCCGGGCCAAATTGTTCCCAGGAGAAATATACTGTCCAAAATCGACCTGATTGTAGAGCACACGTCCGGCGTAGGGTGCACGAATGGTGGTGCGCTCCATATTGAGCTGGGCTAGCTCAAGCCGAGCTTCTGCCGCATCCACATTGGCTTTCGCCTCGTTGAGTTGAGGTTTACGCAAGACCAAATCGGAGGGTTCTTCCTCCAGGTTTAGGCGTTTCCAATCAGCAAGAGCCTGAGCGACCGTTGCCTCCTCCTCTGATAAGCGAAGCTGTGCTTGAGCTAATTGGCCTGATGAAATCCTCGTCTCCATCTCATAATCACGACGGTCTATCTCCATCAAAATTTCGCCTTCTTCAAAAAAGCCACCAGGCTTGAAAGATGGAGAAACGGAAATAACATTGCCGCGCACCTGAGAAACCAGTTCACTTTCGGTGCGAGCTTGGACCGTTCCCTGGGTATTCAGCCACACTTGGTAGCTCTGAGGACGGAGCGTTTCAACGGCTACTTTGGGAGCCACTTCGAACTTTGGAAATTTTCGCGGTTCTGGCTTGGACCAAAATATGTAGTAACAGGAAGCCCCAGTCAGGGCTAATACAATTAGTGGAGGCAGTGCTCGTAGAAATATCATTAGGGAAAAGCGAGGCCTAAAAAGGCAACCGCAAGAGGATTAAAAAGCGCTATCTAGTAAAAGAATTTTCGGGGGTAGTGCTTATTGGATAATATAAGTTCCCGTTTTGGACCATGGATGTAAAACTCAAATCCATAAATAACGATCCATAAACTGTTCATCATCCTGAACACAAGAACAAGAAAAACTGCGCCGTCACTCAATTGAGTAACGGCGCATTAAATACTAAATGAAATGCCAGTAGAGCTTAGCCGCGGTCTCTGACCTTATACTGCCACTCTTTGGGCTTTACCGAGATATCACTATCGTCTTGGTAATGCTGCTGCAGATCTTTCAGTTGCTTTTTATAGGACTCCACACGCGAGGCGTACTCAGGATCATTGTATAAATTGACAAGCTCGTCCTCGTCTTCCTTGAGGTCGTAGAACTCCCACTCGTCGAACTCATAGAAGTGCATGAGCTTATAGCGACCGGTACGGATACCATAATGACGGGGAACCATGTGCACACTTGGGTACTCGTAGTAGTGGTAATAAATACTCTTCCGCCAATCAGCAGGTTTCTCACCATTGAGTAGTGGAACAATCGATACACCTTGAATATCGTCAGGGATGGCTGCTCCGGCCACATCGAGAAATGTTGGAGCGTAATCGATGTTTTGGATCATTTGATGGCTACGTGAACCAGGCTTGATCTTGCCAGGCCACTTGATGATGAATGGCATTTTGAGTGATTCTTCGTACATCCAACGCTTGTCGAACCACCCGTGGTCACCAATGTAGAAACCTTGGTCAGATGAATAAATCACGATGGTGTTATCGTCCAGATCCAGATCAGCGAGTGTCTGCTGAACCCGAGCTACACTCTCATCAACTCCTGCGAGGGAACGAAGATAGTTTTTGGCATAGCGCTGATACTTCCAACGAACGAGGTCCTTCCCTTTCAGGTTAGCTGCGTGTAAAGCGGCGTCACGTGGAGCATAAGCTGCACGCCATACCTTCATTTGCTCGGGGGTCATTCGTTGCATGTTTCTCCATGCAGACCTGTCAGCCGGTTGATTGGGCGTAGGATCTTCAAAGTCAGGAGTCAGATCAACAAAGAGGTCAAAATTGAGATGCATGTGGCGATCGATTTCCAACTCCTGATTGCGAGCAGCCGAAGCATTGTCTGACCAGTTATCAAACAAGGTATCTGGCTCGGGCAATACCACATTGTCATAGAGGTCGAGGTGACGGAGCGCAGGCATCCAATTGCGGTGAGGCGCCTTGTGCTGAACCATCAACATGAAAGGTTTGTCGTCGTCGCGTTTTTCTTCGAGGAACTCGACGGCCATGTCTGTCACCAGATCCGTGCAATAACCTTCGACGGTGATGTTTCCTTCAGGAGTGATGAAGTCAGGGTTGTAATAAAGCCCTTGTCCAGGCAAAACGGCCCAGGAATCAAATCCCTGTGGTTTTCCTTTCAGGTGAGACTTTCCATAAATCGCCGTTTGGTAGCCTGCTTTCTGCAAAAGCTTGGGAAAAGTCTGCTGATCCCAGTCGAAAGAATTCCCATTGTTCATGAATCCATTTTTGTGACTGTGCTTACCTGTCTGAATGACGGCGCGGCTGGGTCCACAAATGGAATTGGTGCAAAAGCTGTTTACGAACACCATGCCTTCGGCTGCCAACTTATCGATGGTCGGCGTAGCACGCACATCCTTCAGCCATCCATCGTAGGCGCTGATGGAATGAGGAGCATGGTCATCGGTGAAGATAAATACTATGTTCGGCCGATCATCAGCCGCGTGGAGTGAAACAAATCCAGCCAAGAGGCTGACTA
Organism: uncultured Opitutales bacterium; assembly: GCA_938075565.1. Lineage (GTDB taxonomy): Bacteria > Verrucomicrobiota > Verrucomicrobiia > Opitutales > UBA2995 > UBA2995. The sequence continues at coordinate 4,062 of CALJGU010000315.1, forward strand.
GGGTAATCAGACGTGTAATTGATTTCATAAGGTCGGTAGTAATAGACGAAGAGAAAGAGTAAGACGAAGAGAAAGGCAGATAGAAGACAAAACGAAAACGAGCTATCGCTTTTGCTTAAACATCCACTTCCATAGTGAAGGTTCCCAGTAAGCATTGAGCCAGGAGTTGTGCCCCACCCCCGGATACTCGGTGTAGTCGACATCACCACCGGCGGCTTCAATCGCTGCAAACATATCACGAGAGTATTGTACGTCCACAGCTTGGTCTTCATCGCCATGATAGACTCGCGTTGGAGTTCCCTTAAAGCTGGCGCCATCGGCTGGATCCCATCCTCCGCAAACCGGAGCTGATGCAGCCCAAAAGTCAGGCCTCGCTGATACAGCACTAAACGTTCCCATGCCACCCATGGAAAGACCGGTTATATACAAGCGACGCGTATCGATTGAGTTATTTGCAATCGTGTCGTCGATCAGCTCGTAGAGAATATCCTGAACACTTGGGCGCGGAGCTCTGCCACTCGAACTGGAACGCTCATTCAACCAATCTCCCTGTCCCCAGGTGTTTGGACCAGGACATTGAGGAACCAGGTAGAACGCATCGTATTTTCCATAGACATCGTCGGAGGCCAATCGTGCAGGAATACTCGCATCAACTACATTGCGGATATTGGCAGGACCTCGCCCTCCGCTACCATGGAGAAAGACGACTAGAGGATATTTCTTTTTAGGATTAAAATTTCGCGGTTTGAGAATTTGGTAATTCAACGAGTCGCCAGAGGAACCAGTGAAGGCATGAGCCTCGTAGTCTTTGTATTGATCTTGGCCGTCTTCCCAGAGCAGGTGGTTGATAAAGAATTCGACTTCGTTTTTGTAATAGCCGTGCACATCTTCCAAGGGTGGATAGCTTAGCGTGGATTCGACTCCCGCGCTTCTTAGCTTTTCATCCATGGCGACACCGAAATTGACATGGTGGACCTTCCAACCGCCTGCCCGTTGCTCGTCTTCGGGGATTTGATCGTCCGGCTTCATTCCGTAGCGCATGTAGGTCGGCGGATCGTCCGAGCTGATATGGTTGATGATGGAGATTTCTTTGATCACCGCATCCAAGGCGATTCCTGAAAGACTCGTATATTCACCTAACTTGCGATGAGGTTCGTCATAACCCGGAATATTATCGATCCACCAGTCCAAATCCATCGTCGCCTGTCCATTGAGAGGAGCCACGGCAGCCAAACGGGTAGACTGGCGAGCAATTGGGTCCTCGCTATCGGGATCAGCCATATCGTCGTGCCAGCCTAGATAAGCAACTAGTTGGGCTCCTGCAGAGCCACCGAAAGCGCCGATCTTGTTGCGATTAATCTTCCAATCCCTGGCTTTGGAGCGAACAAACTGAATCGCACGAACCGCATCATCATGCGCGGCGGGAAGCTTGGCGACATCAAGTAGCCGATATTCGACGGATGCCACATGGATTCCATGCTCGAGGTAGGCTTTTACTTTGGCTGCGGCGATGCCGTTCTTGGAGCCCCCACGGAAACCACCGCCGTGAATGTAAATAACGAGAGGTCCACTGTTCCCAACTTCTGCCTGCCAAAAGTCCAATACCTGACTCGGGTGTTCCCCATAAGCTACATTAGCAAAAGTAGGAGTGGGAACGGGCTCACGCTGACGCTGCGCCTGAGCCAGACTAAATGAATAAAGAAAAACGAGGGCCAATAACAGGCCGCGGACAAACTTGGCGGATCTCATAGGGTAGAAATAACTGAAAACAACAGGATGACCTGAGTCTTTGAACTGAGAAAGCAAAATCGTGATTCAAGTTCCAATAGGAACCGATTAATTAAGCCAAATAGTTACGACTGAAAACCGCTACGAGTAGCGTCCCTACTCAATCACATCGAGGATTTCGATTTCGAAAACTAAGGTCGAATTGGGAGGAACTGCACCTGGCGACCCCTTTTTCCCGTAAGCCATATGGCTCGGTATGTAGATCTTGGCATGCCCACCCATCCGGATTTGTTGAAGGCCTTCTGAAAAACCCTGGACGACTCCAGACACATTAAAGGTATTGGGCTCCCCTCGTTTATAGGAGCTATCGAAAAGAGTGCCATCGGTAAGCCAGCCGTTATAATCAATGACAACGGTATCCCGAGGCCCTGGCTTTCTTCCATAACCGACGGTGAGTATTTCAACCTGCAATCCGCTAGGCAAAACAACTACCTCTTTCCGCTTCGCATTGTTTATGAGAAAGGGATCGGTGATTTTCGTTGTCTCTTGAACAGGGCGCCGAGCATCGGGATCGAATTGGAAGTTAAGCCCCTGACCATGAACGGACAGAGCAAGGATCAAACTCAATAGGCAAGTAAGACGGGTCATGACAGTAAACAGGCTTTGTGTTTTTTACCTGGGCGACAACTGAAAAATGGAAGGCAGAAACTGCTGCCCCCGCACCTAAACCCTATTCAAGATCGGCCGCCCCGACTCCACCACAAAGCTGGCGCGGGTATTCAGCGGTGCATTGGGTTTGCTTACAAACGGCACGGTCCGGTAATCCGTACGCCATTCCTTTTGATTCACAGCGCAAGAGACATAGCCTCGCTCGCCGTTGTGATACTTCAGAAATGGATTCTCAGACATCAGCTGATCAATGTTGTCCGGTTGATCGAAACCATCGCCTGAGGATGAAATGGAAGTTCCAACAAACTCAGTCCCGACACTACTTGCATCTAGATCGTTAAATTCGCGGAGCAATTCACAGGCATAATTCTTATGGATGTCTCCGGTCAGAACTACCGGATTATTTATCTGCGCCTCACTCAACCAATTAAGAATGTCTCGGCGCTCCAATTCATAAGCCGCCCACTGGTCCATACTGACGGCTACGCCAGGGCCCACCTCGCGATCGAGGTTCGCCATCATGACTTGTTGCGCGAGTACGTTCCATTGAGCAGCCGAATGTTCGAGCCCATTCATCAACCAACTACGCTGATGGACCCCCAAGATCGTAGTGCCTTCCTCATAAACGCCATCACAGGGAGCTTTGTTCCCATCGCCACAAGGCTGATCATTGCGGTATTGCCTTGTATCCAGGACAAAGAAATCGGCCAGGTTTCCATAAGGAACTCTGCGGTAGAGTGGCATATCCGGTCCGTGAGGAAGCTGTGCCTGGCGGAGAGGCATGTGCTCGTAGTAGGCTTTGTAAGCATTGGCTCTTCTCTGCAACAATTGCTCTGCGCTTACTCCTTTATCCTGCGAAACATCGCCGGCATAGTTGTTATCGACTTCGTGATCGTCCCAGGTGACTAGCCAGGGAGCAGCAGCATGGGCAGCCTGAAGCGCGGGATCTGATTTATACTGAGCATAACGGGTGCGATAATCATCGACCGTTACAATTTCATCGCCGACGTGTTTTCTAAAACGACCATCGGCACCTTTGCCTTCGTAAATGTAATCTCCCAAATGAATGATCAAATCCAGATCCTCGCGAACCATGTGATCATAGGCCGTGTAATGCCCAGTCTCGTAATGTTGACAGGAAGCGAAGGCGAATCGGAGTTCGTCGGGAGTGGAGTTGATGGGAGGTGCAGTACGCGTGCGCCCCACCTGACTGGTTTCATTGCCGACTTTGAAACGATAGTAGTACCAGCGACTTGGTTGAAGTCCCTGGAGCTCTACGTGCACCGAATGCCCCCAATCGGGAACTGCTATTCGAGTCCCCTTTTGCACTATTTTTCTAAAATTATCATCGTCAGCAATCTCCCAAGATACTTCCACCGGCTCCATAGGCATACCGCCGCCATTCAATGGATCTGGAGCAAGCCGTGTCCATAGGACGACACCGTCCGGAGATGGTTCACCAGATGCTACTCCGAGCTGAAAAGGATACGCCGATAATTTGGGATTCCGCTGAACGGGCTGACCAGAAACCGATGACCAAGCGGCCGCGGCAGCCAACGAACCGGTTATGCGAAAAAATTTCCGGCGGTTAATTAAATGGGTATCTGGAAGCGAGTAATAGGGATAGGACATAAGGCAATTCTCGCTTCAGGAATGAAACAAATCAACAAGGAAACGCTGAGACTGTTTTTAAAAACCTTACCGACAAAAATGAACAAAGCTCATCTTGGACTTGTCATGCATGAAGAAATACAAACACATTCAAAGCATGCGTCTGACTCAATTATTACTAGTGAAAACGTTTTTCCTACTCTCCCTGTTTTTTGCACCTGGTCTACTGGCTGATCAGCACGAATCCAAGGAGACAGATCCCTCTTCAGTCTGGGATCTTACCGAACTCTATCCCAACGACGAGGCCTGGAATACGGCGAGGGAGGAAGTTCTAGGTCAACTCGACGAACTCAAAAGCCGCAAAGGTTCTCTGAGTGATGGTGCCACCAGTTTTTATGAAACCCACCAGCTTGTTTCGGACCTTTACCGCAAAGCCCTGCGCGTTTACTCCTACGCCAGCCTAAAGGCGGATGAAGACTTGGGGAATGCACCCAATCAGGAAAAAGACCAACTCGCCCAACAAATGTTTAGCCGTGTGGCTGAAGCGGCTTCCTGGATCGACCCTGAAATCCTTAAGCTAGGGGCTGACACTATTGAAGCTTATCAAAAGGAAGAGCCACACCTTGCACCCTTCGCTCATTCGCTTCGCAATACACTGAGAAACGCACCCCACACCCTGACCGACGAAGGCGAACAGCTTCTAGCTTCAGCCTCACAACCACTCCAGGCTGGTTACAACATCTATGGTCTTCTCGCTAATGCAGAAATTCCCTGGCCAGAAATTGAGCTTTCAACAGGAGATACGGTTACCATCAACAGTCAGGGTTACTCAACCCATCGACAAAGCGAAGATCGGGACAATCGGAAGCAGGTCTTCGATGCGTATTGGGGCAAATGGGGAGAGTATGAAAACACCATTGGCATGACGCTTAATTCTCACCTGCAGGCCCAGGTCTTCTTATCCAAAGCCCGCAACTATGACAGCGTGCTGCAACGGGAACTGTTTCAGGATAATCTGCCGGAGGACATTTATAGAACCCTGGTCAAGGAAGTGAACAAAGCCCTCCCGACCCTGCACCGCTATTTCAAACTACGGGAGCGCATGCTCGGCATCGACCAGATGCACTACTACGATATCTACCCACCTCTCGTGTCTCTCGATCAGGAGTTTGATCTGGAACAGGCCAAGACCATGACGCTCGATGCCATGTCGATCTTTGGCGACGGTTGGGTGAATATGCAACGCGATGCGATGGACAAGCGTTGGATGCACGTTTATCCGCAACCCGGCAAACGTTCGGGAGCTTATCAAAACGGTTCGGCCTATGATGTGCACCCTTACTTGCTGCTCAATTTTAATGGGACCTACGACGCAGTCTCTACCTTCGCTCACGAGTGGGGTCACGGCATGCACACCCTCTACGCCAAATCGGAACAACCGTTTGAAACAGCCGACTACTCCACCTTCATCGCGGAAATCCCATCCACGTCTTTGGAATTGCTCTTGGAGGAAAATACCATTCGGCAAGCCCAGAACGACAACGAACGACTATCCTACCTGGGCAATGGACTGGAAGCCATGCGTGGAACCTTCTTCCGCCAAACCATGTTTGCTGAATTCGAATTGTCGCTCTACGAAGCCATTGAACGCGGCGAAGCCCTTTCGGGTGAGAAGATCACATCGATGTATGCCGAGATTGTTCGCCGATACCATGGCCACGATGAAGGCGTTGTCATCATCGACGATGCCTACACCCGCGAATGGATGTTCATCCCCCACTTTTACTACAACATGTATGTCTACCAGTACGCCACGTCCAAGACGGCCGGAGCAGCCCTCTACGACAACATGTTAACTGAAGGACAACCCGCGATCGATCGATTCATCCAATTGCTCAAAGATGGTGGTTCTGATTACCCACACGAACTACTCAAAAAAGCAGGCGTCGATCTCACCCAATCCGCACCCTACCGAGCGCTGGTTAAACGCATGGAAGAGACGATGGATCAGATGGAAATGATTTTGGATAAGATCCATTAGGGCCAAATCTTCGAAAGTATCCATGCATTCCATCGCTCACTCCTAGATTAGAGAATGTTGCAATGCCTAGTTCTCGTTCGATGAAAACGATTCCCTGCTCATAAATTGTCGCATGCCTGTCTTTATTCGCTGGCTGCGTAACCAATGACTTCAAAGTTGTTGAAGCACTTGAGATTGGATTGGAAATGTCTGAAGTGGAGACGGTAGTAGCTGCTTATGGTTTTAACAAGGAACAGTCCCTAACAAGGCCCGATGACGGTTGGCCAGAGACTGACGACTCCTATACAAACCTCGCAGGACGAGCAGAAGTGGTTGAAGACTCTAAAGGAATAGAAATTCATCAAGCCGACTATTATCCTGTTGGGCATGGATTTCTCGGCTATGGGTGGTTGTTCACATTCTTCGATCAGGATGGTAAGCTTGTGCACTATTATAGGAAACAGATTAATTAGCTTACCCGACGCCTGCTAACAAGGATGCGGGCAGAAACAATCTCTCATTGAGGTTGTCCTTCGATGTTAGAACCCTAAGCCTATTTACTATGCGAATTTGGACTTCATTTGTTTTACTGACACTTACTTTGCTCACTAGCGGATGCCAGACCGTCTAGTACGACACCATGGAACGCATGGGAATTCACAAACGGGACATCCTTGTGGAACGCGTTGAAGAAGCGCAAGAGAGTCAGGAGGATGCTAAAGATCAATTTGCAGATGCATTGGAAGCCTTCCAGGCAACGGTCACCGTTGACGGCGGCGAATTACAGCAGGCTTACGACAAACTGAAAGTCCAATACGATTACTCTGTGAAATCGGCCAATGATGTTCGAGGACGCATCACCGCAGTCAAAGGAGTCGCCGAAGCTTTGTTTGAGGAATGGGAGTCAGAACTAGGTTTGTATACCAACGACTCCTTCAGACGCACCAGTGAACAACAACTTCACTCCACTCAAAAGGACTACGACAAACTAATCCTGGCGATGGAAAATGCGGAATCTAAAATGAGTCCCGTACTCACGGTATTCAGCGATCAAGTACTCTTTCTAAAGCATAACCTCAATGCGCGTGCCATAGCATAGATTCGTAACGAAGTCGTCGGCCTGGAAGAAGATGTAGCCAATCTGATTAATGAGATGAACCAAGCCATCGCCGAGGCCGAATCATTTATCGATCAGCTGCAAGCGGAGGAGTAAGTATATAAAAGGACCATCGGCTTTCTAGTGAAATATGATTATTATGCGAGCGGTCCAAACTAGATTGCAGGAGGGGCTTTACGACCCGATCGCTTGGGAGGCTATCGAATAATCGCGGGATAAACCCGCTCCTACAGTAATAACCCAAAAAAATAACAGACTTCTATTAGAAGGAGGAAGGCCTGGAGATTCACATCCTCAAAATACGATCATCTTTCGAGCCATTCAAAAGTTGCGGGAGAAAACAGGCTGGAAGCCTGTGCTACTCTACTCGCTGCGCAGTGCAGTGGCAGGACGCATCAGCGAAGCGCGAACGGCGGGGATCAACCCAGCCAATGTACTGGCGACTAGGGCTGAACCGACAACGACCAAGAAGTCGTTTAACTGATAGTGAGCAGGCAGGTGGGTAAATTGATAGAACCGGATGAGGGTCTCTTCCTTGTTGAAAATGCCAGCGACGAAGGCGACGATTTGGTTTCGAAATGCCAAGCAGACGGTGGCGAATATTACGCCCAATAAACTACCCACCGTTCCGATAATAAATCCTTGGGCTGTAAAACAGGCCATCAATGCTCGAGGCGAGGCACCCATTGCACCCAGGAGTCCAATCTCTTTTGTCTTACGAACAACGGAGATGAGCAAGGTGCTGGTGATGGAGAAGGCCGAGTTCAGGATGACAAACAACAGCAGAAAGAACATGACTGATTTCTCCAGCTGAAGGACAAAAAGAAAGTCTCGGTTCAGATCGAGCCAGGAGAAAGCCCTCGCTCCTAAAGGCAGTGTGTCGTGAGAGAGAATGGTATCGTTGATGGTCGCGGCGATGAGATCCACGTCTTCCTCATACCCACGCTTTAAGCGCACGGTCAGCCCATGTATGCCATCCTCTAGTCCGTAGAACTCCTGCATCAAAGGGAGCGTGCAAAACAAGGTATTGTTATCGATGACGGTCCAACCCGTTTCGAAAATGCCAACGATGCGAAGTTCACGTGGTAACATGATCTCATCCTCTTCGAGTTTCTCCATGATCAAGGGAGAAATCACTTCGAGCGTATCACCTCGAAAGGCCCCAATCTTGCGAGCGAGCCCTGCACTGATAATAACCGAGTCGTCGTCCAGATCGTCGATCGATCCCGACTTCATGAACTTTTCGTAGGAGATGACCTCTTGCTCCAGATTAACATCGATCCCGCGAATGGCAGGAAACACTGGCACATTGCGGTTCTGCACCATGACAAATCCGTAGGCATAAGGTGAGACCGCTTCGACAACTTGTTTCCCTTTGTATTCAACACCGGCTACAACCTCCATCAACTCGTCGTAGTCATAGATGACAGCCCGATCTTCGACCCGGATGTCCCCGGATGTTTCTACAATCTTATCCCGAATCTCCTTCTGGAAGCCATTCATCACCGTGAGAACAATGACTAACAAGCTCACTCCCAGCCCAACTCCGATGACAGACAAAACCAGAAAGAACGAAACTTTCGATCCCGTCGGGAAGAGTTGTTTAAAGGCTAAATAGAGATACCAGGGCATAGGCTTAAAGGCAGAAAGCTAGAAAGAAGAATTCATAAGGCTAGCTTTAAAACAACTAGGCTGCCAATTGAGTTCCCAATGAGTTTCAATTGGAAAGCGATTCTGAACTTCTCAGGATATCGTCCAATGCCTTTTGGTCTACCACCTCTATGAGTGGATGGTCTGAAGAGTACTGCGTCCTTAACATAGCCAAATTCCCCACAAGATTGGCTTCGAAGTAACCGTAGTATTCTTTAGGGAACCAGTGCGGCAGAGCACAAATCAGGAAATTTCCCAATCGAACTTTCCAAAACCCATTCTCTTCTTTTCTTAAGTATAAATTATCGACCGACACCCCAAAGAGCTGTTGAGAAGTACCTTCTTCACTAGTCAGCTTGGCATCCTCGACGAATCGAAAGGGGGACAGAGATATCTCTTCTCCATTTTCTAGGAGAACAGATGAATCCATGGATATGCTACTTACTTTTATCCACCCTTCATTTCCCGGCGGCTCACTCTGGTAAGGATAGCTGGGACCATAAACATACTTTGGCACCAGAAAGAATCCGGAAATCACAATCAACATTGCCAACAGTATATATAAACCTGTCTTATAAAACACTTTCATGAAGCATGGGGTCAATTGACCTCATTATTTACAAACGAAGTCCAACCCCAAACTATTAACAATCTAGAGGAGAACTACCCTTCTTCCTGCTCAGCTTCTTCCTTCTTCTCAGGACGCAGCGCTGGGAAAAGGATGGTGTCCCGAATATTAGCCGCACCCGTCAGAAGGATGATCAAGCGGTCAATGCCGACACCCATACCACCGGCGGGTGGCATCCCCTGCTCCATCGCAGCTAGAAATTCCGTATCGAGATCCTGAGTCTCTTCACCGATCTGAGCTTCGAACATTTCCTTCTGAATAAAAGGGTCGTTCTGCTCGGAGTAGGCGGGAGCAATCTCCTGCCCATTGATGCAGAGTTCAAAAACGTCCAGCACGGACGGATCTTCTTCGTTCAATTTCGCAAGCGGGCACAGTTCCTTTGGAATGTGTGTCACGAAAGTTGGCTGAATCAAAGTAGGTTCGATCAACTTCTCAAAAACGTTGTTGGTGACTTCATAATCCTCGAGTTCAGGATTCACCTGGATCCCCAGCCCTTCAGTCGCAGCCAGTTTCTCTTCCTTCGATCGGCTGAACCACTCGGGGTCTTTGGTCGCTTCTAGAATAAGGTCCTTGTAGGAAACTTCGCGCCAATCTCCACCGAGCTCGATTTCAACTCCATCCGAATTGGCGATAGTGGCAGTACCCAATACATCCTTACAGATGGTTTGGATCATGCCATGAATGAGATCCATCATACCCCGGAAATCTGAATAGGCCTGATAAACCTCGAGCATGGTGAACTCGGGATTGTGGCGACGAGAAAGACCCTCATTGCGAAAGACTCGACCGATCTCAAATACACGATCAAATCCGCCAACCAGAAGACGTTTCAAGTGAAGCTCCAATGCAATACGCAGATAGAAATCACAATCCAGCGCATTAAAATGCGTTACAAAGGGACGAGCGGCAGCACCCCCAGCAATGTGATGGAGCGTGGAGGTCTCCACTTCCATAAAGTCCTGAGATTCCAGGTATCGGCGAATGCAAGAAATGATCGCACTACGCTTCTTGAAGCGATCGCGGCTTTCTTCGTTGGTAATCAGATCGAGGTGGCGATTCCGATAAATGGTATCCGCATCGGCAAGACCATGCCACTTTTCAGGCAATGGTCGCATGGACTTGGAAACGATCGCATAGTCGGTCACCCGAATGGTCACTTCACCTGTCTTTGTGACAAACATGGGGCCGGATACACCGATGATGTCCCCAATATCGTGCTTCCGGAGCTTGAAATACTTCTCTTCACCTAATTCTTCGCGCTTTGCGTAAATCTGGATCTTGCCATCCCGGTCGAGAATTTTGGCAAACATGGCTTTGCCCATCACGTTCATATTGGTGATGCGACCGGCAATAGAGACCTCAACTTCGTTGTCTTCCTCCAGTTTATACAACGCCTTTGCTGTGGTCGAGGTATGGCTCTGCACCCAATTCTGTCGAAATGGGTCGATTCCCTCGTCGCGCAACTTGTCCAGCTTGCCTTTTCTTACGGCAAACAGGTCGTGGGTATTGTCCGAAGTGTTCTTACTCATGGTGGTAATTTAAAAAACGCGCAACCTTGAACAGGCGCCTCGAAAAGCGCAACGGAAAATCCGGGGGTGTTAGACTAAGCCAAAACAGGGTCTTTCAAGTCGTCGTAAAATGCCACCAAACTCGTAATACAGTAGGGGCCAACCCACAACATTCCGATAAATAGCGTGAATATTGTCAGCAAGGACCATCCGAAAAACACGAGGTACATCATAAAGAGTTTGCCTTTCTTTCCTTTGGTCATCGCCAAACTCTTTTTCAAAGCATGCACGGCACCTAATTCCGGTTCATCTAGGGCAATAAAAAATGAGAGGCCAAAATACAGATATATCATAATGGACATGCCGAATATCATAATGTAGAGAATTGCAATCCCTAGACCCATGAGAGGAGTAAAGGCCTCCGAGCCTCCCTGACTCGAGACAACAGCGATTCCTATTAAAATACCGCCTGGAATCATAGCAATGAGGGCCGCACCCAAAGATATAACAAACAACAACAGATACAGAACAAGTCCTAGAGGGAAGTTTTTGAATCCATTGAAAAGTTGCCCGAACTCAGGATCAGCCCTCCGCTTGACCCGAACAAAAAACTCAACGATTCCCAGAATTAAAGGACCGGAGCATATCAATGTCGCGAGTAGCCCAAGAATCGGAATAAACCCCATCACTATAAATACCAAATAGCTGACTATGACCAACCCGATGGCCAACCCCCACTGCCCCTTGAGTGCTTCGAGCGCTTGTTTTCTTAAATCTGCGTTGGGAGTTTGCCCGCCCGTTCCAATGCCTTCCGGCAATGGCGCGTTCTGGGCTTGAGTTTGAGCACTATGAGGCACTGGCGTTGGAGCTTGCTCCCCACCCGCCGAAGTGGGTGAACCAAATACAGATCCATAAGCAACCCACTCGCTAAGTCCTTCTCTCCAGATCAAGTCACTTTCCTTAAGTTGTCCCGCCTCAAACAATTGCTTAAGTTCGTTTTCACTTATCGGGCCTTGTTGTTCGCCGTTGATTACATAGTGCCAATTCATAGATACAGAGGTGGTTGAGAGTATTAATAGAGTGAGATAGGCCAGCTAACCTCGAGCTTCATGATTCCCAATAAATAGAGATTCACGCAAGCTGTAAAACGTGACCGAAATTGGAGGTCGGAGAATCCATTTTTTAAAGATCGGAGGTGATCAAAGAATCGAAAGATCTAAAATTCACCCGAAAAGACTTGTGCAAAGCTAGGCAGATCACTTTTTTTATGTGTTCGCTCACCTGTTATCCGAAGGTCGAGTCTAAGTCCGCATCCGCAAATTCTCTAACGCTCTTTATGTACCGTATTGCCATCTTCTTGCTGTTACTCGGCATCTGGATTGTGTTTTCAGGAAAGTTTGACGCCTTTCACCTATTCCTCGGTGCGCTTTCTTCCTTATTCATAACTGCCATCTCAGGGAGTTTCTATTTTAGTGATCGATCTAAAAGTTTTGGAGCACGCATGGGAGAAATCATTCGCCTGCCGGGCTATGGTCTTTGGCTTCTGTGGCAAATCGTACTCTCGAATGTTCACATTCTGAAACTTGCCCTGACTCCGGGAGATATCAAGGAGCTCGATCCGACCCTCGTCCGAATCAAGCCCAAGCTAAAGACTGACTTTGGCAGATACATGCTCGCCAATTCCATCACCCTGACTCCTGGAACTATCACAATTGAAGTGGGGGAAAATGAAATGCTCATTCACTCCATCAGCAAACATACTGCCGATGGCGTAAAGGACGACTCAATGGAAAAGAAAGTGGCCAAGGTTTTTGAAGGAGGGGAAAGCTGATCATGGAAACCTTTTTCGTTTTCGCGGGAGTCGCCATTCTGATTCTTATGCTCCCGATCATGTATCGCATCGTGGCAGGTCCCACTGCCATCGACCGCATCGTAGCTGTGAATGTGATCGGCACTAAAACAACCGTTCTGCTCGTGATCATCGGCATTCTCTATGGTCGAGTGGAAATGTTTGTCGATTTCGCCCTGACCTACGCGTTGCTCAACTTTATCGGTTCGCTGGCTGCAGCTCGATTCCTGGATCGGGTTAATCCGGACAAGCATTACTCAAACATGAAAGCGGAGGAGGCATCCAAATGATACTCAATACTTTAAGCATCTTCCTAATCTCCATTGGAATCGTTTTCTTTATAGGTGGAGCCGTAGGGGTTCTACGCTTTCCTGACTTCTACACCCGCATGCATGCAGCTGGTAAAGGGGACACCTGTTCCATGCTACTCATACTAACTGGGCTATCCGTTTTCCAACTGAACGACCCTACCCTGGCCAATTTCCTAGTAGTCGGAAAAATCTTTTTCATAACCTTGTTCATCATGATCACCAGCCCAACGAGCACCCACGCTCTAATTAAAGCCGGGTTTGAGGAAGGCATCAAGATGTGGAAACGCGATGAGACCAAGGAGGACGGAGAATGATCTGGATTTTTGATCTCATAATTCTCGTTTTCCTGGTCATCACCGCAATCATCTCACTGCAGGTTAAAGACCTCTTGAGCGCTGCGATGATCTTAGGCGTCTATAGCTTCCTTATGTGTCTACTCTGGTCAGGCATGGGTGCGGTGGACGTAGCATTCACCGAGGCGGCCGTGGGAGCCGGTGTGAGCGCTGTATTTCTAATTTCAACCGTGCTCCGCACATCAAGGAGGTCATCAGATTGAAGATTCTAGGTATCATCACTGTCATCATCACTGGTTTTCTACTGCTCCAGGCAGAACGCGACTTTCCTGACTGGGGCGATGCTGCATCTCCAGCCAGTGACAACCGCTTATCCCAGCATTACATCACGGAGACCATCAACGAAACGCGCGTATCCAACATGGTTACCGCAGTGCTGGCTGACTACCGGGGCTACGACACGATGTTCGAAACCGTGGTGATCTTCACCGCTGGAATCGCCATCATCGGTATCCTTCGGGTTTATGGTCCGTCTACCAAACTTGAGCACCCAGAACCCACTTTAGATACTGAGAAGCCCGACCTAATCATTGAAACCACTTGCCGGTTATTGATTCCCATCATCCAGCTATTTGCACTCTATGTAATTGCTCACGGACACTACAGTCCTGGGGGAGGATTCCAAGGTGGCGTGATATTTGGTGCAGCCTTTATCTTACTGGCACTTGCACGTGATTTACAGACCGCACAAAAGTGGGTACCTGAGAATCGGGTACTCAATCTGGCAGCAATCGGAATCTTCATCTACGCGGGTCATGGCGTGCTTTCACTTATCTTTGGCGAAAACTTCCTCGACTACAGCATTTTGACTAAGGTTCTACCAGGTGACGCAATCGATGCGCGTTACCACAGCATGCTGGGTGTAGAGATCGGAGTAGCATTCACAGTTACGGCAATCATGTTTTCCATCTATTCAAATCTAGCTTCTAACGGCAAAATGGAGGAAGGCATCTAACCCTGATTCGTATATGGAACTCCTACAATCCATAGCAGATAGTTTTAACTATTGGATCTACATTATCTTGATGATGATTGGGCTCTATGCCTTGGTCGCCAAAAATAACTTGGTTAAGAAACTCATCGGGATGTCGATCTTTCAGACTGCGATCATTCTTTTTTACGTTTCCATTGGTTACAAAGACGGCGCCACGATCCCCATTCTCTATGAGCACCAAGCCCATCATGGTCATCATGATGCTGGGCATGGTGACGCAGAAGATGCGCACCACGACGTAGAGCACGCGGTAGAGGAAGCAGCGAAAGAGATACATGCCGTTGCTGAAGACCATGCGGATGGTCACGATGCTCATGCCGACGACCATGATACTCTTGTTGACAGCCATGATGCTCATACCAGCTCGGCGATCCATGCGGAAGATTTTGCTAATCCCCTTGTCCACGTGCTCATGCTCACGGCCATTGTGGTTGGAGTAGCAACACTCGGTGTGGGTTTGGCAATCACGCAAAAGCTTTACGGAGAATTCGGTTCCATTGAGGAAAGCGAAATCATTGAACAGATTCGAACCGGAAAATGACTGAGCAGGCACCCATATTCATTCTGTTATTTCCCTTCCTGACAGCGGTTATAGTAGCCCTGGTAGGACTTCGTCATAAATCGCTTAGTTGGCCACTCACTTTGGTCAGCTTGGGGGCCTCGGTATGCGCGAGTCTTTCTACACTCGCTCAAGTCGTTGAGCATGGGCCTATCCGCTATAAACTTGGTGGCTGGTCTCCTCCATTTGGTATCGAATTCCATATCGACGGACTCAGTGCCCTGGTAGCGGTAACGGTTTCGGTGGTGGCTCTACTTACTGCCATCTACTCCAAAGACAATGTAGATGCCGAGACTCCCGATAAGTCATCCCAGTATTATTCCCTATTCCTGCTTCTGGTATCAGGTCTACTTGGCATCGTGATTACGGGTGATGCTTTCAACTTGTATGTCATGCTGGAAGTCGCCGCCCTCACAAGCTACGCCTTGATTGCGATGGGTAATAAGCGAGCCTCATTGGCTGCGTTTAAATACCTGATCATGGGAACGATCGGCGCATCCTTCTATTTACTTGGAGTTGGCTATCTCTACATTAAGACGGGTTCACTGAATATGTTGGACATTCGAGAAATTCTCGAAACGGCTGGTCTGTTCAACTCCCCCACGATTCTGGTCGCCTTTATACTGATCACAGTAGGCGTGTGGATCAAAATGGCTTTCTTCCCACTCCACTCGTGGCTCCCGAACTGCTACGCCTTTGCTCCGACAACGAGCAGTAACATCATGGCCCCACTCGTTACGAAAGTAATGATCTACGTCATGGTGCGAATGGTGCTCACGGTATTTGGGCCAAACTACGCCTTCGAGATTTTGGATTGGGAGAACATCGTCGTCTGGTTGGCTGTCATAGCCATTCTGGCGGGATCGATCGGTGCCTTGGCCCAGAAGGATCTCCGCAAAATGCTCACCTTCCTCATCATCGCCGAAGTGGGCTACATGGTGGGTGGCTTATGGTTAGCGGACGAAACCGGAATTACCGGAACTATTTTCCATATCATCAGCGATGCGTTCATGACGCTCTGCGTCTTCCTTTTTGCAGGCATCGTTTTTGCCAAAACAGGAGCGCGCGACATCTATGCGCTTGAGGGCATGTTTAAAAAAATGCCCCTGACCATGGTCGGCTTCCTGGTGGGTGCATTCTCACTGATCGGCATTCCTCCGACTGCAGGTTTCTTCAGTAAATGGTACCTCGTTCAAGGCGGTATTAATTCAGGAAACTGGGAATACGTGGTGGCACTGCTCATTTCCAGCCTGATCAATGCGGTCCTTTTCTTCCGCCTAATAGAAATCGCGTATTTCGGTAAAAAACCTGCGGAAGGACACGACCATCATCATGGTGATGATCACGCGAAGGTATCCGAGGCGTCCTTCACTATGCTGCTGCCTCTACTCAGTACTGCGGCGATTCTCATCGTCATTGGACTTTACAATAAAGAACTGGTTTCTGTGATTCAGGACTTCCTCTCCCAATTCAACCTGGCAACCAGCATTCGTTAACATGAGTTCTACGATTACAAGTATCACTCCGCTTCTGGCCTGCCTGGTTTCACTCATTGCAGTGTTGCCGATTGTGCTGCTACGCAAATCGCCCAACGCCCGGGAAGGCGCTACCTTTGTCGCTGGGATCATAAAATTTGGTCTGGTGCTCTACATGCTTCCTACGGTGCTGGCCGGCACGAAGATCGAATACACGCTTTGGCAAATCTTACCGAACATCGCTATCGAATTTCGGGTGGATGGGCTAGGAATGCTATTCGGCCTGGTCGCCTCATCACTGTGGATTTTGACTTCGCTGTATTCGATTGGATACATGCGGGGTTTGAAGGAGCACTCGCAAACCCGGTTCTTTACATTCTTTGCCATTTCCTTGTCCGCAACCATCGGGGTGGCCTTTTCAGGTAACCTGTTTACGCTTTACCTCTTTTACGAAATGCTGTCGCTGGCGACCTATCCACTGGTGACACACCACCAGGATAAGGAAGCCCGAACAGGTGGAAGAACCTACCTGACCTATCTGCTTACAACGTCGATCGGATTTGTCCTTCCTGCGCTTATATTCGTCTTCGTAAAGACGGGTAGTAGTATGGACTTTAGTCCCGAAGGATTTCTGGCTGGGCACATTAGCCCCTCCGCTGCATTGGTCCTCTTGCTACTTTTCACTTTCGGTTTCGCCAAGGCAGGGATCATGCCCTTCCACTCTTGGTTACCAGGTGCCATGGTCGCTCCTACTCCAGTGAGTGCCCTGCTCCACGCTGTGGCAGTAGTAAAAGTGGGTGTGTTTTGTGTCCTGCGCGTATTCACCGGAGTCTTTGGTATCGATTACTTAGAGAGCTTAGATATCGCTACCGTGGTGGCCTGGATTGCCGCTTTCACGGTGATCACTTCTTCACTCATAGCGCTGAGCCAAGACAACCTGAAACGGCGCTTAGCCTTCTCCACCATTGGTCAACTTTCTTACATCATTTTAGGGGTCGCGTTATTAAGTGACCGAGCCGTTACCGGGTCCATGACCCACATCGCGATGCACGCGGTAGGCAAGATAACTCTCTTCATGTGCGCCGGCGCGGTCTTTGTGGCCACGGGAAAAAAGTATATCAGCCAAATGGACGGCTTGGGCAAGAAGATGCCATTTACCTTTGCCGCCTTCACGATTGGTGCCTTGAGTGTAACCGGACTGCCTCCAACTGGGGGATTGATCAGTAAATTTTATCTGGTGACCGGAACTGTTGATGCAGGCCAGGTAGCTCTGCTTGTGATCTTTTTGATCAGCACCATCCTCAACGCAGCTTACTTGCTCCCAATCGGCTATCGGGCGTTTTTCCCGAAAGACAAGGAGCTCTCGAAAACTCCATTCTCATGGAAGGCTGTAGAAGAAGCTTCCCTGCCCTGCGTTCTACCCGTTTGCATCACATCCACCTTGGCACTCGTGCTGTTTATTAAACCTCAATTTCTAATCAACCTCGCCGGGCTCATGCTCGGATCAGGCGGATAATCTGAACCATGAAAAATCCCAAAAAAGAATTCGATTGGTTTGACCACAAGTCCTCAAGAAAGCTCCTCTGGTGGCTGTTGTGGATCACCTGCGGACTGACCGTGGTTGCTGAACTATTCATTCACCGTCATCCGCATTTTGACATCGACGGCATATTTTCATTTTACGCCATTACTGGCTTTATTGGCTGTTCGCTTATGATACTCGGAGCCAAAGGCCTGGGCCTCATTTTGAAACGCGATGAAAACTACTATGGAGAAGAGGAAGAAACCAGCTTACCGAAGGACATAGATGGAGACGCTCAGTAATATACCTCCTGCATTTCTGCTATTCGTAGCTGCCTGCCTAACCCCCTTCATCAAGGGCGTGGCTCGTAATATATTTCTCATCCTGGTTCCAGCTGCTGTATTTTTCTACATCGCCGCGTTGCCTATCGGCGATGGACCTTCTTTCTCATTCCTTCCAGGATTTGGGGAGATCGAGCCGCTAAGAGTCGATAAACTCAGTAAGGCCTTCGGCTATATTTTTACGCTGAACGCCGCGGCAGCGATGCTCTTTGCCTTTTATGTGAAAAAGGCCTTTCAGCATACCTGGGCACTGGTTTACATCGGCTCGGCCTTAGGTGTAATCTTCTCAGGTGATCTCATCACGCTCTACATCAATTGGGAGCTCATGGCGATTTCCTCCACCTTCGTCATTATGGCGCGTAACACGGAGAAAGCCAAAGGGGCCGCCTTCCGCTACGTCCTGGTGCATATTTTTGGTGGCCTGCTTCTCCTCGCTGGCATAGTCATGACGATCTCAGCCGGAGACGGAATCGCATTCGATGGTTTTCAATTTGAGAATGCCAATACGGCAAGCACGTTAATCCTTCTGGGATTCCTGGTAAATGCAGCAGCTCCTGGCGTGTCCGCCTGGTTGTCCGATGCTTACCCGGAAGCAAGTGTAACGGGCGGGGTTATTCTGAGTGCCTATACAACTAAAACCGCAGTCTACGTGCTGCTAAGAGGTTTTGCTGGTTGGGAACCATTGATTTGGGTGGGGTGCGCGATGACAGTCTTCGGTATCATTTACGCCCTGTTGGAAAACGATATGCGTCGCATACTCGCCTACTCTATTATCAACCAAGTAGGCTTCATGGTATGTGCCGCAGGAATCGGTACCAAGATGGCGATCAGTGGAGCCGTTGCCCACGCATTCTGTCACATCATTTATAAATCGCTCCTTTGGATGTCAGCTGGTGCGGTACTCTACCGGACTGGGAAGAGTAAATGTACCGAATTGGGCGGGCTCTATAAAACGATGCCTCTTACGCTCATCTTTGGCACGATCGGCGCCTTAGCGATATCCGCTGTACCATTTACAAGCGGCTTTACGTCTAAGACGATCATCATCGCAGCGACGGAGTACTCTCATCTCTTTTGGCCCTGGATTGTCTTGGAGCTAGCTTCAGCAGGCGTATTCCTGCATGCCGGCATTAAGTTTCCATACTTTGTATTCTTCAATGTGGACCGCGGATTACGACCGAAGGAAGCGCCAAAGACCATGCTTCTGGCCATGGCATTTTTAGCCTTCCTCTGTATCTACATGGGACTCCGCCCCAACGAGCTCTACAGCATACTTCCGTTTGCAGTAGATTATAAGGCTTACACCGTGCCGCACTTGGTTACACAGATGCAGTTGCTGATGCTCTCTGCCTTGGTGTTCTTTCTATTTCTTCCAATGCTCAAGCGCACGGCTACTATCAGTTTGGATACTGACTGGTTTTACCGCAAAGGAGGCAAAGCTTTTTACGGTCTGATGGACCGCAGCCTGAACGGCATCAATGGATTTGCCCACCGAACATTTATAGGTGGGTTTACCACCAAGCTGGGAGAGCTCGCTGCTACCGGACCCACGCGTGCCCTAATTTTAATTCTGACTCCTTACTGGACCATGACTGGGAAAAACCAGGAAGAACAGCAGACATTAAAAACGACGATACAAACCCAAGTAGATAAAGGTGCATTCCCTATCGGCATAACAGCTTGGCTGTCGGTTCTGTTTCTGGCCTTGATTTTCCTTTTCTAAAGCGAGTTCATTGGTTTGCTCCATGTGACCAGCCCGATCAAGACGCTGGTTTTATCCAGGATGAAAGACAACGCCGCCAAACCATATCCTTTCGAGATTGAGGACTGGGGACATACCGATTATGATACCGCCCTGGAAAAACAAAAAGGCTATGTTCGAGAAAGAATAGACGGGACGCGACCTGATACACTTGTATTTACCGAACACTTACCGGTCTACACCATGGGCGTCCGCAAAGGAGCAAAGAATCATCTGATCTGGGATGAGGAAACATTGAGTGAGAAAGGAATTGCTCTTCACAAAACAAACCGTGGTGGTGACATCACTTATCATGGTCCCGGTCAATTAACCGCATACCCCATCATCAGCCTCGAAAAGCTGAGAGACCTGCACGCATACCTGCGATTAATGGAAGATGTGTTGATAGATCTTGTCGGTCGATTTGATCTAAAGGCTCACCGTCGCGATGGTCTGACCGGAATCTGGATTGAGAAGCGTAAGATTGCCGCCATCGGCGTAGCTGTAAAATCGTGGGTCAGTTACCACGGATTTGCTCTAAACGTTAACAATGACCTCAGCCCTTTTACGGGGATTGTTCCTTGTGGTATTGTCGATGGAACAGTCACTTCTCTCAAACAAGAATTGGGACATGAAGTAGACATGTGTAATCTTCAATCTGTCGTATCTCAATCCTTCGAATCTGTATTCAGGTCCTATTTTGTAGGCATCTAAATTCGGTCTTACCATAAACCGATGGGACATTTAAGTCTTCTTCCGAATAAACTGGAGAACCGGGCTCTCAAACAATTTGAACTTCAAATAGAAAACCGAGATAAACATGCGAAAGCTTTGCTTCAATCCTTTCCAGACAGATATATCTTGAATGGATAAATCCGTTCCAGCTCCTTGAAGAAACACTCTATTCTTTCCGGCATTTTTATTCATCTCTTTCGCAATACGAAGAATATCGCCTCTACCGTGGACGATCTTGGCTTCTCCCAATAAACGAGTTCCGAATAGCCTCAACGCATTGTATTCATCTGGCAAAATGGCCACACGAATATCGCGGTTTGTCCAAATCAATTTCCTGAGACTCGGCTGATCGTTGGTCAGGTACCACGTATCTGGCCCGTATTTTTCAAGCCAACCAGCTGTTTTTAGATACTCTGAATGCCACTGCCTTAGAGCATCCATTACAGCGGGAGTATTTTGGAAACAAAGAACTCCACCGTTAATATCACAAAGACCTCGTGGGATATCCATCTCGCCTTGGTACCAAAACCCGCGAGCAGATTCAATGGTTCCAGCAAAATCACAGTATTCTAAAACCTCAAAGTATTCATCAAGGCTTCCCGTTATGAAAGTATCAGAATCGATGAAGAGGGTCTGCGCATAGGGTGTTTTCCAAATATTGCACACTTTATCCAACACCGAGAAGTGGGGCTGCTCAACTTGAACAAAGTTATCAAAGATTGGATCCACCTCGCTACGATCCGTAAATATCGTTACCGATAAATCCTCATTATGCTGTTTCAGGCTACCTACAGATTTTAAACATTCGTCATAAAATCTGTCTCCTGTAGAAATGTAAATTACACCTATGTCTGAGTTCATAAGAGGATATTAAGGAAGGGATGAAAGGAGAGCTCCAAAGAGCAATTTAAACAAAAATGAATAACAAACTTAATATAAAGTGAATGAATAAAAAGAGCGTTGGATAAGCTAGCCCCAAGCTTTTACAAGATTTTGACATCCATATTCACATTCTCCAAAGCCAAACGAAGCAAACGGATACGAGTATGGGAATCCCAAAGGCTAATTCATCAAATACTCCTTTACTCTACTTATAATCCATGCGGACAAAAGACGATCGTGAACTAGAAAGCCTGTTTTCCCATTGAAATGAGTTATAGCCCCTCCATAGTCGCCAGTGAATTTTGATATCTATAAGATCGGACCAGAGATTCACATATGAAAAACAAACCCGAGTGGTTGAGAGCCAAACTACCTTCCGGACCGGAATTCCATGAGGTCAATGAATTGGTAGAGACCAATAAGCTGCATACTGTGTGTAAAAGCGCCGCATGTCCGAATATGGGTGAATGCTGGGCACGTGGGACAGCCACCCTGATGATATTAGGGAATGTATGCACACGCTCATGTGGTTTTTGCGCGATCCAAACTGGAAGGCCTCCTGAACTGGATTTGGGGGAGCCAGCCAGAGTGGCTGATGCAGTCGCGAAAATGGGGCTCAAACATGCTGTAATAACTTCGGTTGCACGGGATGACCTAAAAGATGGTGGAGCTTCTGTTTGGGCTGCTACCATCCGCGCCATTCGTCACAGGAATCCACAAACCGCGGTCGAGGTATTAATTCCAGACTTTCAAGGTAACAATGATCACTTGGATATCGTGTTGGAGGCTAAGCCCGATATACTCAACCACAACGTAGAGACGGTTGAGCGACTCCAAAAACCGGTCAGAAAAACAGCCGATTACCAACAATCGTTGAATGTGCTTCGGCATGCAAAGAAACGTGGTTTCACGACCAAGTCCGGCATCATGCTGGGACTGGGCGAGGAAGCAGAAGAAATTGAAGCATGCCTACGAGACATGAGGGACGCGGAGATCGATATCTTAACTATTGGCCAATACTTGCAACCAACACCGAAGCATCTTCCTCTTGAGCGCTGGGTAACTCCTGATGAATTCGAACACTGGAAAAAGTTCGGGCTCGAAATCGGATTTGGAGTGATTGAATCAGCACCACTGGTGCGGAGTTCGTACCACGCGGAAGAACAATCGGAAAAGTACGCTCCCAGAGATCATTCAGCCAGGTCTGCCTGATCCTGGTAGGTTCATAGTTGATATTTGCCGACTAAGCAGTTCTGCTTAGCCATGGTTACCAAAGAGGGAATTGTTGAAAACTGGCTTCCGAGATACACCGGAGTTGCTCTAAAAGATTTCGGGGAGTACATCCTACTAACGAACTTCAACGACTACTTAAACAAGTTTGCTCGTTGGAATCGTGTGAAGGTGCAAGGCAAAGGGAAACCTATGCCAACAGCAACGGCGGACAATATCACCATGATCAACTTTGGAATGGGTAGCGCCAACGCTGCATCCATCATGGATCTATTGACAGCGATAAATCCCAAAGGTGTTCTGTTCTTGGGAAAATGTGGCAGTTTAAAGAGCGATATGCCGATCGGCTCATTTCTGTTACCCATTGCAGCCATCCGAGGTGAAGGTACTTCCAACGATTATTTTCCACCAGAAGTGCCCGCATTGCCTGCTTTCGAACTGCAAAGAGCGACCTCTGAAGCCATCCGAGATCAGGAACAAGATTACTACACCGGTGTTGCCTACACAACCAATCGCCGAGTCTGGGAACATGATGAAGAGTTTAAGGACTACCTGACTAAAATTCGCTGCAATGCCATCGAGATGGAAACAGCCACCATATTCTCCGTGGGATTTAACAATCGGATCCCTACGGGAGCACTACTGCTTGTCTCTGATGAACCCATGATTCCTGAGGGCATCAAAACAGAAGAGAGCGACGTCATGGTTAACCAGAATTATACATCCACTCACGTGAAGATCGGCATTGAAGCGCTCAAACAGCTGGCAGAAAGCAAGGCGTCGATTAAACACCTCATCTTTTAGCATCCTCAACGCCTGCG
The DNA here is from genome assembly GCA_938075565.1 of uncultured Opitutales bacterium. GTDB lineage: Bacteria > Verrucomicrobiota > Verrucomicrobiia > Opitutales > UBA2995 > UBA2995. The sequence goes on from CALJGU010000315.1 coordinate 27,806, forward strand.
ATAGGGTGCGACATCTTCAAGGATTTCGCGTTGGCTGACACGCCGCCGTGAACGTTTCTTCACGCTGGAAAGCACCCTGCTTCCTAAGAAGTAAGATTGCACAGCAATTACAACTGAAGCAATCACTTGGGCAGTAAGAGCAGCCAGTGGATTCAACCAACCTAAAATTAGTCCGAGGCTGACCAAGGCCGTTCCTCCAAGAAAAGCCCACTCATTGATTTTGGATAGTCGAATAATTCTTCGGCAATAAGGAATTGAGAACGCAATCGTAGAGAGTCTGTTTGAAGCTAGCACAGCTGAAGCCGAAGCAAGTAAGGGATCGGGCGAATGACGCAGAGCAACAGAGACGTAAGAGGTACTCATAGCTCGAAAGTCGTTTAATCCATCCCCAACAAATAATACTCGTTGATCCGATTCCATTTCGGTCACGACGCGATCCTGCTTTTGTCGTGAAGAAAGATTTTTCTCCAGGTCTAGGCCTTCCAATCTGGCATCATCAAATTCAGAGTCCCCTGTCAGAATACCGGAGGGAACTCCCAGATATTCCATTTGGGCGAAGAAAGGTTGGGGAGATATGTTCCAAGCCTCTTTCAATTTTGCGATCGCACACAAACGACCATCTAGACTGAACCATATTCTCTTACCTGAAGTTAAATCGTGCTCTTCGAGTATGGCTCTAAATTTAGATTCTCCATTCTGACCCAGGATATAGAGCTGTTCGCCAATCCTTAGTTTTCTACGATTTCCCAAACCGTCAGTTAGGTTCACTTCAACACCGAAACCTGGGACGATATTATATTGGAGATCTTCCATGACAGGTTCGCCATCAATCAAAGCCCCAACGCCACTCAAAGAATTAATGAGAGGATGGTTTACCATTCGCTTTGTCTGATGGATGAGAGAAAGGATCCAATCCTCCCGATCTTGAAAAGCGGGCATTACAAATAAGCGCTCTAGTTTCAGATCGTTACGAGATACCACCCCCGTCTTACCAAAAAATGCACAATCCACATTCGCCATCTGCGTAACAAACTCAGGGCCTCTTCCGTAAAGCTTGCGTTTGGTCAAATGAACTAGCCCTGTCCAATAATGGACTGGAATGCGCGAAACCCATACTAGGGCCCCTCCGGCAATTAGAATTCCTGACGCCTGAACTAAGGCCGGATAAAATCCTGAACGATATGCTCCCACTACAAAACCAATGACTGCGAGCACTCCGAGCATCAGCGATGCATACATAGAACTCGCCCTTAACTTATCCTCAGAACCTTCAGGACTTAATAACGGGTTCGGGATGAATTGAAATTTTCTGGGTAAGTACGGAGCCAACGTCTTCAGAGTAAAAATGCCATCTTGGGAAACACTCCCAGCAAGAATCGGATCACCAGGTTGTTTAATTATGGGAAATGTAGTTCCCTTAAGTGAAGCCTCCGATACATATCCCTCACCACGAACAACCACGCCGTCCACGGGAATCACCTGGGAGGTAGATACTTTTATTTCATCTCCCACTTTCAGATCGACTAATGGAATGCGCACAACAGATCCGTCAGATTCCACTCTATTGCAGCGTTCAATCCGATTGAAGTGAATAGGCAGAGCTTCCTTGATGAGTCTCTTTTTACGGGTCAGCCAATGACGACCGCCGCCGTAAACCATAAGGGCGGTTGAAATGACCTCGTAGTAAAACCAAGGCTGGCTTTGCAACGAGGCCGACAATGAGATGAAAAACATCAGAACCAGCCCAAATAAAAAACAAGCCTCAACAGAAATTCGCTTTTCGTTCCAACCCCGAATTGTTTCAAGAATTAGTGGAGGTGCCAGGAGGGCAAACGAGAGTGTAGTGCCAACAAAAAGCCCACAGTGGACAAGGAAATATAGCAACCCACTCGGAGGAACAAACTCGACCATAACACGCAACGCCCACGCATGAACACATAGTGCAATGGCAATACTTCCTTTGACCCAATTAAAATCACTGGAGTGGAACAATGAATAGTCCACCCAGGATATGAGCTTAGAAGAAGAAGACGTTTTTACCATGGGTTAAAAAACTCTACTCAAACAAAGCGATCCCACAAATAAAATCCCCACACCAAAATAAGATTTACTAAACTTAGGAAAACAGCCGCACTACCAAAGTCTTTCGCCATTTTCGCCATTGGGTGAATTTCCATGGATTGGTAATCAATCGCCGTTTCGATGCCCGTGTTCAGCAGCTCAACAATCATTACGAGTAACAAGCTTCCGACTAACAAACAAAAGGGCACAAAACCGGGCTGCAGCCAGATAGCTACAGGTATTAGCACAATCGACATCAGTGCCTCCTGGCGAAACGCAGCCTCATTCTTAAACGCATAGCCGAGTCCCTCCATGGAATATTTTGTGGCCAGTATGACGCGTTTAATTCCGGTATTTCTAAATTTCGTACTGTCTTCCATAGTTCCTGCTGAGCATATCAGAACCAAAGGATCCAGATATAGGCCTAGTAAGAAGCAATTCTATGGAGAGATCAAGTAACGCCTTACTAAATCAACAAATTCAGCCTTAGGAGATCTGAGATTGGTTCTTCTTCAACTGATCGCAGTATCGATCAAGTTCCACAAGTAGCGCCTGGAATTCTTTTTCAATTTGCTCGATCTCTCCCTCGCGGTTTCCTGAGTGTCCGTCCCTGACCCACAGTTCAATCTGCAGTGCCAAATTTCCAAGGATCAGAGCACCAACTGTCTTTGCCGTTCCTTTTAAACTGTGAGCAGCCAATTCAAAATTCTTCCAATCTTCCGCCTTATAATGCAGAGCGAGGGACTCGACCACTTCCGGAGTTGTTTCAGCAAAAATCTCCATCGCATCGATGGAAAACTCATCCTGTACTTCCGGCTGTGAGCTACTCCCCATTAAATTGCGCATGAATTCAGGATCGAAATGCTCGAACGATTTCTCGTCTTGAGTTTCCAAATCCTCAACAATCTCACTGTCTATGTCCTCAAAATCTTTCTCTGAACTTTCTGTTTCTTCTTCGGTTTCAGAATCGGCCTCGGTCTGGCTCAGGCTGTTGAGATCTAAGTGTTCGATGAGGGTCTTTTCGAGCGTCTCCAACTCAACTGGCTTGCTAAGGAAATCATTCATACCGGCCTCCATACAGGAGTTGATATCTTCCTCAGACGAGTTAGCCGTAAGTGCAATTATCACAGGTTGCTTGGCAGGAGGCAGGGTCTCGCGGATCGTTTTGGTAGCGGATACGCCATCGAGAACCGGCATCATTAAATCCATAAACACCAAATCAAACTCCCATCGGTTCAGCGCATCTACAGCTTCCTTACCGTCCTCGACGAGCACGGCATTGTATCCCAATCGATTTAGTAGCTTTGATATGACTTGCTGATTCAAAGCATTGTCCTCAGCT
>CALJGU010000316.1 GCA_938075565.1 uncultured Opitutales bacterium
ATCATAATCGGTATAGCGTTTTTCCACTCCATACTTGTCGCCGATCTCATTGAGCGCAGATTCGGTGCGCTGACAAATGGCATACATGTTCGTTTGAGCATGCTTCTGATAGATGGGGATGAACTCGGCGCCGAATCCGAGACCGACGATGGCTATGTTGATTTTCTTATCACTCATATGGGTATATATTTTTAGAAACTGGGTAGCAACAGATGGACTCTTCACGAATGCAGTGAGAAGGCCTGACAATTCATTCAGATGATTTTTATCCTAACAATCTGCGTTTATTTGCGTTTAGTATCGTTTAGAAATTTTATTTTAATGTCATCAAAAAAGCTAACACATCCTCAAGCTCCTGAGGAGAAAGAAGTACGCCAAAGGGAGGCATGGGGGAAACTTCAACTGGAAAACCTTCAGCAATAGTTGCCTGGGGATCGATTAAACTCTCGCGTAAGTAGTCAGTGTCTTTTCGTCCCGCTATGCCATCTAGTGGAGGACCAACCACTCCACCCTCGCTGTTGATTTGGTGACAACGTGTACAAGAAGCCATTTCGTGTTCATAGAAAATAGTTTTTCCCCTTTTGGCATCACCAACAAGTTCCTGCTCTTCGTCCATCAGCAACTCGGACAAGGAAAAATCGTCAAAGATAATTTTCCCTTCGAAGGGCCTGCCTCCGGTGTAATTGATATTTACAGTCAATTCATCATGAACTCCGGAATTAAAGAAAACTTCCCGCTCTTCCCAAGCCATCTGCCATCGTTGGATTTCACTTTTGGCATCCGGAATTTCAGCAATTCCAATATTAAAGCCGTTACCTTCTCGCAATGCTGGAGCGGCGGCCCAGGTTGCCAAACGGTAGTCGGTGTTGGGCTTAACGCTAGTCATAGTACTCCATGTAAAAGTTGAGCTTTTGTCTACCACGATAGTCAACAGCTTGTCCCCGGATTTGGGATCATACCTATCTTTCTCTGCGCGCTCAAAATACATACGGGTATCGCCATACTCGGTGGAATCACTCAAAGTCCAGCCAACCGGCACACCTTCCTCGATTTCTTCAAAAGAACCATGATTCAGTATATTGAGGCCAAGAATAGAAGCTCCCAGATTCACACCCTGATTCGCGGCAGCGGCTTTTAACCCCACCGATAGCCACAGATCTTCGCGATTTATTGTCTCCTTATAAAGTCGTTTGATGATACCCTCTAGCGTCCTGTCCTTCGGTAGATGTGCTAAGGCTGAAAACGCAACCCGTCTCACCCCGAGTTCTTTGTCTGTAAGAATGGCAGTATCAATAAGGAGCGCTTTATCCTGTTCGCTATTCCCCAGAGCCGTGGCAGCCGCTTTTCGCAAAACCGGATCTCCGTGCAATAAAGTAGATTGGTGAAGCGCCGTATCCAGTTTCCCAAGACCATGCAGTGTCCAAAATGCATGTAAGCCAGGTAGTCCGCCAGCCACTAAAAGTTCTTTGAGCGAATCCGCAACTCCAGGTGCCTGTTGTTCAACCAATAAACGTTGTGCGGTTAAGCGCCAAAACATGTTGTCGTCTTTTAAAGCAGCAACCAGTTGGTCAGGGCTCGCGCCTGCCAGTGAACGAATCGAAGGTTCTTTTGCCCTCTCCCAAATTAATTTATAAATTCGACCGTGTTGGCGGTCGCGATTGGGGTTTACGTGGGCATTTCCCGTTCCGTTTTCAGCCTCAAAGCCGCCTCGAACAGCAGAGGGCGTGGGATTGTGCTGGATAATAAAGTTATACCAGTCGGCCACCCATAGGTTTCCGTCAGGGCCAACTTCGGCCATGATTGGCGAGAACCATTCGTCAGCGCTAGCGATGAGCGAGAAGTTGTTTTTAGCTACATACCCGGATCCATCAGGAATGTTTTTATACATACCAAGCAGGTTCCCCGTTGGTCCTGCCAGAAAAGAAACGGTACTCCGCCACGATTTAGGGAAGTTCCCTGAGGTAGCGAATGCATAACCCGCACCTGCCGTATAGCCTCCAAACACATCCACTTGCCGTACATTGGGAGTTATTGGATGAAAGGTCGGTGTATCAGCGATCATTATTGCCGACATACCTACCGTATCCGCATATCCGGTTTCTCGAAAACCTCCGAAGAAGGCAGGATTGTTGTTGGCGGTTGATCCAAACACATCACCCGACTCCATAAAACCCATACCCCAGGTGTTGTTGTTGAATTGATGAAGAAAAGTAAGATCCTTTCCTTCGGGGGTCATGTTGTAAATTCCCATCCGAATATAGCCATCACCCTCAGCCAGTGGTCCTCTGTAGCCAGCGTAACCAACTGTCCCCCAGATCTTGTTATCGAATCCATAACGAAGGTTTGAAGGCCCCGCATGGGTGTCTCGAATTTCCCAACCAGTATTGAGAACCTCTCGCACATCGGCCACGTCATCCCCATCGGTATCTTTTAGAAACAAGAAGTCGGGGGCGTGCGCAACAATCACTCCCCCATTAGCCAGTGTGATTGAAGTCGGAATATTCAGTCCCGTCGCAAAGACGGTAACTTTATCACACTTCCCATCTCCATCCGTGTCTTCCAATATCTTGATATTATCGCGGCCTTTGCGGCTGGAAGTTATCTCATTTGGATAATCGATGGTCTCTGCTACCCATAGCCGTCCACGTTCATCCCAGGCCATACAAACCGGGTTTACGATATCAGGTTCACTTGCGAATACCTCCAGGCGAAAGCCCACTGGAACTCGGGTGTAACTAAGACTATCTTCAGCGGATAAAGGTTGCTGATACGGTAATGGCTCAGGTCGGTTTTCGTAATTGGGAATGTTGTCGCGTTGCTCATAGGAGAACGGCGTGCGTCCATCGAAGAAACTCTGATAACTAGTTAGTCGCTCTTCACCAACGGACCAAAGAATACCAGACTCGAGAAGTTCATGGAACTCGCTTCGACTCCACACGCGCTCGTCGTGCCCAGATGCCGTATAGAAGATCCGACCTTTTCCCTGGGTCCTGATCCATGTCCAGGGCTCGGGTTCCGTAATGTTATCGTCCGGACCACTCACCTCACGGACTTGAAGAACGATTCGACCCTCTTCGTTATGACTTTTGTGGAAATAAGTTTCGTCCCAGGCTTTCAGTTCCGGAACGCCTTCTATCGCCGGGTGCTCTGGCTCGATCGTTGATACCTTGAACACACCCTTTTTATGCCCTGCAAAACGACCCCCTACTAATTGGTCAAAACCGGGTTCATTCTGAAAACACCAACTCGAGCAATGTATGGGCAAGAATCCACCTCCCGCATCGATAAATGCATTCAGGTTTTTCCACTGAATCGGTGTGATCTCCTTATGATTCGCATAAATAAGAAGCGCATCAAATCGATTTAAATACTCCGCATCGCCCAAGGCCTCTTCAACAGTCGTCACATAGTCGAAGTAAATAGCATTGGGGCCCAATGCTTGCTGAAGCATGGGATAGTAAAGATCGGACCGATGGTTTTCCTCCTCGTGGCCAAGGAACAGCACTCGAATCGGACCCTCGTTCACAACCCTGGGCATTGATTCATTAGAAGCCTGCTTGCACCCGGTGGATGTGATTAGGACTGCGTAAAAGAGTGAGATTAAATAGGAATACAAAAGTGGGGTTTTCAAGGAGTGCATTTTAGATAGTGCAAAAAAATAAGTCTTGGAAGTCTTGGTCTATTTTTATTAGATCTTGGCCAATCAATGATTAGACAGAAATCATCACTAGCGCAGAAAGACCAGTTTTTGGCCGAGATCGCTCCGGATAGTCATTTAGATATTTTATTTAACCATATCCCAGGAATTTCATTCTTTGCGAAGAATAGTAGACTGGAACTAATCGCCGCAAATAAAAGATTTTGGGAGCGACTGGGAGTTGAGTCCGAAGCCGATCTGATAGGGAAAAATGATTTCGAATTATTCCCACAACGCTTAGCCGAAAACTTTCGCAAGGACGATCTGGAGATTCTCAAAACCGGAAAACCAAAATTGGATATCCTCGAACTGTTCTTCGACTCACAAGGATTACCAGATTGGTTTCTCACTAACAAATTCCCTGTCTTTGATCATAAGGGCGACATCATTGGAGTCATGGGAACTGTAAAAAGTTTGGTGCGTGGAGAGAACACGCTCTACCCAAACCTTCAATTTCATAAAGCAGTCGAGTATCTTCGCTCCCATTTCACTGAACAAATTCTATTTTCTGATCTAGCCAAAATGGTCGGCATGTCGGTTCGTCAATTTAACCGACGATTCAAGGAAGCGTTTAATACTACCCCTCAATCATTTATGATCAAGACGCGGATTCAGGCTGCTTGCGAAGAGCTCAGAAACACCGAACGGACCATTTCCGACTTGGCGCAATCGTTAGGCTTTTACGACCAAAGCTCATTCACTCAGCATTTCCGAAAGCACATTGGCGTTACGCCATTGGCTTACCGGAAGAAGAACATGCCTAGGGCATAAAAACTGTAGGAGGGGCTATCCGCCTAATCTTTATACACTATTTTGCCCTGAGTCACAAATATGACCTCATGATTTTGTTACTCATGATTCTGTCTTTTTTTTAAACCACAGATGGACACGAATTAACACAGACTCCTTTTCTTCTAATTCCTGTATTCTTTTTTATTAACAGAATTATGGGGACAGAATCATATTTTTCTTCGTGAAAAACAATCCGCTCAATCCCCAGGATCCCGAAGCAAGTCATGTATTCCTGGATACACGGGTCGATGCACTTCTCGCCTATCCTTATTGCCCGGAATTACATCGGGTATCGAGTGCAAGACGGAAGCTAATTCCTCTCCAGCGGATTGAGCCTGCTTGTTATTGCTACCCGCTAAATCCTTTTCCTCAAACAAGTCTTTTGAGACATGGATGAGGCGACCGTCTCGATATAGTTTATAATCCCTATTCCGAATATACTGTCCCGGCATGGGGCTCCAGTAAGGTTGGTAATGATTCAATTGCCAGTTGCGTTCTGCAGTTCTCTTTTCCCCCTTTAACAAGGGTAGGAAGCTAATGCCATCAATGGGATCTCTTGGACCCATTTCGACACCAGCGGCTTCTGCAAGGGTCGGATAGAAATCGGTGAATTCGATCAGGTCGTTGGATGTGTCTCCCTTAGGAGTATGGCCTTTCCAATAAGCAAAGAGAGGAACGTGCGTGCCTCGATCCGTAGTGCCACCCTTGCCTCCCTGAAGCTCTATGCCATTCCAGTTGGACGTTATTTTGGTATCAGTCCCGTTATCACAGGTAAGCATAAAAATCGTATCTTCAGCTATGCCCAGATCATCGATCTTGGATATAATCCTGCCCATTAATTTATCCATGTAATTCACCATGGCCACAAAGTGCTTTTTGCGCAGGTGTGGTTCTTTAGGCATTTTATTAGCCACATCCAGTGGAGTGTCTCCGAGCGTATCCGGAGTCGGCACGAACACATCGTGAACGAGCACCATGGGGTAATAAACAAAGAATGGGTCTTCCTGGTTCCGCTCCATGAAGTCACAGATAAAATCAGTAAACATGTCCGGGCCATATTTCCCCCAGTTTTCCTCTCTGGAAATGTGTTCTCCATTGTGCTCTAAAGGCGCATTCCAATACCTCTCACCTCCTCCACCAGCGAACCCCTTTCCTTTGGTCACCTGCCACAGAAGCGACTCGTGAAAGCCAGCCTTCATTGGACGTTTCGTATCTAGCGAATCAGGAGCCTTGTGATAAAGACCATTGAGTTGCCACTTACCTGCAATGGCGGTTCTGTATCCCGCCTCCTGGAGCTTGTGGCCAAAGGTCTTATCTTTCGGGTTCAAATAACCGAAGTGAGTGTAGTTGCGGAAATTATATTGTCCGGTCATCAACTTAACCCGTGATGGCGTACAAATGGGGGTCGAATACGTTTGATCAAACTTCATGCCCTTGGCCGCCAAGGCATCAATATTGGGCGTCTTGTAGTCTACAGCTCCATAGGGTCCAAAACACTCCCAGCTGGCATCATCGATCATTATCAGGACGATGTTTGGCTGTCGGTCGGCAGCATTGAGAGAT
>CALJGU010000317.1 GCA_938075565.1 uncultured Opitutales bacterium
TGGGTCCAAATTCAGGACGCAATTTCGGTGAGGTTTTCGGCATACTATCTAAAGCTTGCTGAAGCATCTTTCGGGTGCTTTCCGCAACCTTCGATCCTTTGCCCTTCTTAATATGATTCACCTCCTGGTGATCTTCCACTGCATAATAGGAACCGTCGTCATACAATTTGTAGGATTGGTTCTGTGCCCAGATGATCTCCAGGTTTCGAACCCCTTGCCCATGAGGCATCGCAGCTGGCATAAACTTAGGAAAGTGATACTGGTAAATCCAATCACGAGGATTCCCTTTCTCACCTTGGAGCTGTGGTAAAAAGGAACGGCCATCCAGCTCTACCTCAGGAAGCTTCGCTCCTGCAATATCGGCGAGAGTCGGAAGTATATCTGAAAAATCAACCAGATCATCTACTTCAATGCCTTCCTTAACAAAGCCCGGTGCATTGACAATAAGTGGAACGTGAGAGCCACGTTCTGTTGCCAACCCCTTTTCCCCTTTTCGCTGCTCTTCGTGAAAGGGATAGGTCAACGTACGATTAGTGCCATTATCGGCGGTAAAGATCACGATCGTGTTATCACGTATTTTCAGCTCATCCAACTTATCTACGATCTTGCCAACAATCTTGTCGGCATAGCTGACCATATCCCGGTAATTCTCCAGCAATTCTTGCTGTTTACTCCGCCCTTTGACCGGTACACTATCTGGCGTAGGATCAAAAGGGTTATGGACCAGGATCATAGGGTAATAAGCGAAGAACGGTCCGTCTTGGTTTTCCTCGATAAAATCGATAAGGAAGTCTGATACGATATCAGGACCATAGTCCGTTTTCTTAGTATCCAGCAATCGGCCATCCTGAATCAGGCTGGGATCCCAAAAGCGTGACAGAGCTCCACCTGGAAAATTCCATAAACAAAAGGTATCGAAATCATGGTCCGAAGGAACTGATCCATTGGGCGCTCCGTGTAACTGCCACTTACCTGCTACCGCAGTCGCATAGCCTGCATCCTTAAGCATACTCCCGAAGGTGATTTCATCACGGTCCAAGCAACCGAAAATGACATAATTGCGCACATTATCTCGTCCGGTCATGATTTTCACCCGACTCGACGTACAGACTGGAGTTGAATAGGCGTGATTAAACTTCACTCCGGTTGCGGCTAAACGATCGAGGCGAGGCGTCGAAAAGTAGTCGCTGCCATAACAACTGTAGTTATCCACCGCCGAATCATCCGCCATAATGAGGATGATGTTGGGAGGCTGATCAGCCGCTTGAATCGATAGTGTGAGCAACGGAGCAGCCAGGCAAAGCCCAGCCAGGAAGGTAACCGTGCGCAGAGTTCTTAGGATCTTAGGGTATAGCACCTTACAAGACAGAAACATTTGGGCTGTGGATGCAAGGCAAGAGCCTAACAAGTATCATTGGGTAGCAGCAAGTTCCCTGTTGTTAATCCAAGAGGATTGGCGTATGCTTTGAGCACCAGAGTAAATTATCTCCGTTGTATCTCGGTCGTTTGCCCAGATTATTCACACCATGTCTCTATGACCCGAAACTTTGCACACATCATTTTTAGTTTTCTGCTTCTTTCTGGATTCGTTGCATTATCTGGAAGTTCACATTCAAGCAACAAACTCGGCATATTTTCAAATTGGTCGGAGGTTGGAGATACCGGACAATCGGGAGGCGCATTTTTTAACTCCGCTGAGGAGGCCTATTATCTTCGAGGCGCCGGACATAACATTTGGAGCAACAAGGATGGCTTTGGTTTTCTATGGAAAGAAGTTAGCGGTGACATTACTATGGAAGGTTCCGTAACTATCATTCACTTATCCAAAGCTCCTCATCGAAAAGCGGGTTGGATGATTCGGTCCTCCCTGGATCCAAACGCAGCTCACGTAACCTGTGCCTTGCACGGTGATGGTTTGATTGCCCTACAATACCGTCCGGCCAAAGGAGCAGAAACTAAAGGGATCCCCTTTCAAATGAAATTTGCTGACAGTTTGCGCCTGGAGAAACGCGGCAAGCTATACACAATGACAGCTATCAAAGATAAGCAGCTGATCGAAACCAAATCTGTAAGCCTGGAAGGATTTGAAGGCCCTCTCCTGGCAGGACCTTGGGTGTGCTCAAAAGACGTGGAGCAACTCGAGGCCGCGCGTTTTGGAAATGTTCGCTTTTACGACAAAGATTCTAAATAGATACAACCAATCATGAAACTTTTTATCTACCTTTCCTTCTTCGCAACTCTGGCAACTGGCCTACAGGCACAAGCCCCATCCAAAGCACCTCGACTACCAATTGGAGCAGAAGCCATCCCATTCAACTTGCCTGGTGTCGATGGCAAGATGCATACCTTGGAAGACTATGCGGATGCTAAACTATTAGTGATCGCTTTCACCTGTAATCACTGCCCTACGGCGCAGGCGTATGAAGATCGGCTAAACGACTTGGCAACTCGATGGTCCAAAAAAGACGTGGCACTCGTAGCCATTAGCCCAAACGATGACAAAGCCGTTCGACTGGATGAACTGGGCTACACAGATTACAGTGATTCTCTAGAAGATATGAAGCTCAGGGCACAGGAGAAAGAATTTAAATTCCCATATCTTTATGATGGAGAACATCAAAAGGTGAGCTGGGCTTACGGTGCTTTAGTGACTCCGCACATTCTCATCTTTGACGAGGATCGTAAACTAAGATTCAATGGCCGCATCGACGATAATGATAATCCAGCTATAGCCAGCTCCTATGACACTCAAAACGCGATCGAAGCCTTACTTGCCGGAAAGGATGTTCCTATAGAAGAAACCAAAGTCTTTGGCTGCTCAGTGAAATGGGCATCTAAACGTTCGATGGCAACCGAGGCTATGGCCAGATGGGATCAGGAAGAAGCCATTTTGAATTTACTCGAGCCCGATCAAGTCACTGCCCTCAGCTCCAACGATTCAGAAAACCTTCGCCTTATCAATGTCTGGGCAACCTGGTGTGGACCCTGCACGGCAGAATTTCCTGATCTGGTTGAGATTCATCGTCAATTTCGGAAGCGGGATTTCGAAGTCGTTTCGATCTCCATGGATCTACTCAATAAGCAGGCTGCCGCTCAAAAATTCCTATCAAAGAATGCAGCCTCCATGACTAATTACTTATTCAACAGCACGGATCGATTTGCACTCATCAATCAACTTGCTCCCGACCACTGGGAAGGTTCGCTACCGTTCACTATGCTGGTAGCACCAGGAGGTGAAGTAATTTACCACGTTGAAGGTCAATTCGATCCGCTGACTCTTAAAAGAAAGATCGCTGATTACGTGGGACGAACCT
>CALJGU010000318.1 GCA_938075565.1 uncultured Opitutales bacterium
CCGAGTAAGTCTTGTTAGCAAATACTTCGAGAAACTGCCGTGACACGGGATCATCCGCATTTTTGTATTCGCCCCGTTTTAATAAGGGCTGATCGATCACATCTCCTTCGAGCTGCGCAGGGGCACGAGTAGGCTCAGGAATTTCATTTTCAAGCTCCCGATACGCTTCAATCAACGAACGCAGCTTCGCAGGAAGTTCCTCCACATGATTGGGTAATAAATTGAACCGCGCAAACGTGCTTAGAAATTGAGCCTGGGCATCCGATGCACGAGATCGCCTCCAGGCCTTGATCGAGTCGGTCAGCGCAACATGGTAAGCCTCCAGTAGTGATTTCTCATCCTGAACCGATTCCGGATCTTTCAGTAAAGTATATAGCGGTGTCCCGAGCTCCTGCATCTCCATTTGACCACCAATGACTTCGGTAACCCCGAACCAGGAGCGACCAGATGTATGCTTAACCGGTTTATCCCCAGCAGTGGAAATCTGGTAGTGCACAAGGTCCTCGTTCCAGAACTTATACTTTTTCAGGGGGAACCACTGCATAGTACCGTTGCCGGCGTATTCGTATGCGTGAAGCCCTTGTTCGAGCGGATAATTGCGGGCGGACATGCGAATCGCACCATCCCGACCTACCGCTCTCATGAAACTCCAATCGCCCTTTGCCAGGTGATTGGGAGACGCCAAGGTTCCACTGTGCTTGTCGGAAATCAGGTGACTGTAGACTCCGCGCGGATAGATACCGGTGATTGCCAAATGCCCCTCTCCGGCGATCGCAAACGATCCGGCAGGACTCACTTTTGGAGTCAGTCCGTTGCCTTCCATAAACCAGCTATCGACCGTATCCTGATCACGCAGGTCAGCATAGAAAGTTGCCTTGGACTTAGCTTCGTCAAATTCAGCCAAGGCAGCTTTGTGATCCTTGATTTGCTGTTGCCAGCCCCTTGCCACTTCATCCGAGGATTTTATTGGTGCGAAAGGATGAAAGGCACCGACTTGATTCATCTCCAGTTTTAAGGAGAACGCATCCAAAGCATCTTTATCTTCGGGCAGGGATTGCTTTCGTCTTCTGGGTGCCCGCTTAAGATCCTTGAACAAAGCCACATCTTCTTCGCTTTCCTCGAATGAAAATGCGCTGAGCTTGGCCACAGCCTCATCCACTTCCTCCAACCAGTAGTCAGCCAATGCTTTTTGGATTCTTGGTTTGATGCGCTGCAGATTGCGTTTATTCAAAGCCTGCTTTTCCTTCGTATCTACATTGCGGGTACCGGGCCTTGTACTGACCAAAACTCCATACAAGCGATAAAAGTCTTTCTGGCTAATAGGATCAAATTTGTGATTGTGACATCGAGCGCAGGATACCGTGACTCCCAGCATGGCCTTCGAGAGGACATCGATCTGGTTGTCGATATTTACAATCTGTTCCTGATAGGCATCCACCACACCAAAACCATAAGGTACCATACGAAAATGAGCGGGCCCAATCGCGCTCTCATTTATCTCAAGTTCCTCATTGATCCGAGGACGCTTTAACAAGTCCCCAGCAATGTGCTCCTTCAGCAATTGGTTATAGGGAACATCATAGTTGAGAGCTCGAATCACGTAGTCGCGATAGACACTTGCATGGGGCAGCGCCGGATCTCCTTCACTCCCGTGAGTTTCTGAAAAACGATACCAGTCCAACCAATGACGTCCCCAACGCTCCCCATAGGCCTGGCTAGAAAGCAGATCATCCACCAATGCCTCGTAGGCCTCTATGGAAGGATCATCGATAAATGCCTTGGTAACCTCAGGTTTTGGAGGCAAACCGGTAAGAATAAGATGAAGCCGACGAACCAGGACCTCCGGGGATGCTTCTTGCTGAGTCTTTAATCCCTGTTCCGAGATCGAATCGTATACAAAGCGGTCAATATCATTTTGATTCCAGGCTTCATTCTCAATTTTAGGAGCGGAACTTTTTTGCAGCGGCTGAAACGACCACCATTGGCTTCGCTTCTCCAAGAGTGTCTCCCAAGCAATGGCATTATCAAGGTCGAGCTGCGTCGGCTGTTTGTCCCGCGGATCGGGAGCACCCATTTTTACCCAGGCCTCAAAGTCGGCGATGACATTGTCTTCCAACTTGGGACCTTCCTCTGGCATTTCGAAACCATCCTGGTGACGAATCGCCCAGATAAGAACACTGGCATCCGGATCTCCCGGAACAATAACCGCCCCTTCATCACTTCCAGCCAAAAGCGCCTCACTCCAATCCAAGGCCAAACCTGCCTTGGATTTGTTCACACTGTTGTGGCACTCGTAACAACTCTCGGCCAGAACCGGTCGGATCCTGTTTTCAAAAAACTCCAGCTCGTCAGACGTAATGGCCTGCAAAGAAGTACAAGTAAAAACAATAGCTGATAGAATTCTCCAGGGATTCATAGAGTCAGACACGGGTAACTTTAAAAATCTAGCCGTCGTGGAATGGAAGGCAAGCGAGATCGATTGGTGATCACAAAACCTACAAGCTTGACGCCGGGTGCTGGACTTCCCTTCTATGGAGTCATGCGCTCCGGTATTCATCTCCATCAACCTGAATGACAGCTACCACTTACAAGTGGGCCACACGAGGTGATATCAACGCCTTCTTTGCGCTCTTCCTAGACAACGTCGTAAACTTATTTGTGCTCTCCGCTATCCTGACAGGTTTTGGGATGCCAAAGGAATTTGTCTACACACGCATCCTTCCAGGGACGGCCGTCGGAGTCATGGTGGGTGATTTGCTTTACACATGGATGGCCTTCCGCGCGGCGAAGCGCACAGGCAACATGAAGCTCACGGCGATGCCGCTCGGGCTCGACATGCCTACTACGGTTGCAGTTGCCGTAGCGGTGATGCTTCCGGCCTTCACTCTGCTCAACGACCAACTCGGTGATCCCAACAAGGCCGCACAACTGGCCTGGTATATTGGAATCGGTTCTACTCTTTGGATGGCAGTTATTAAATTTGTTGGGGCCTATTTTGCGAAACCAATTCAGAAAGCAGTACCGGCTGCAGGCCTGGTTGGCTCACTGGCTGGAATTGGTCTCGTCTGGCTGGGCGTGCATGCCTTTCTAGGCATCTATGAAATGTCCTACGTGGGACTCGTTTCGCTGGTCATACTGATCTTTACCCTGATCGCTCTTCACAAATTCCCCTTCAATATTCCCGGAGCTGCTGCGACCGTATTGGTGGGAACCGTCCTTTTTTACTTTCTTGGCTTTACGGGGATCCTGGAACGTATCGGAACACCATTTGGACTGCCAGGGATTGGTGGTTTGGGATTTAACCTTCCTGTAATTAGTAGCGGAGGGTTTAAAGAAATGTTCGCTGGTAGTCTCATCTACCTTCCCATTACAGCGCCCTTTGCAATTCTCGTATTTACCGGATCGGTAAATGTCACCGAGGCCGCTCGACTAGTGGGCGACAAGTTTAACAGCCGAAATATTATTCTGGCAGACGGCTTGGCAACTTTGGTCGGAGGACTTTGTGGCGGCATTGCTCAATCGACTCCTTACTTTGGGCACTCGGCCTACAAGCGCATGGGAGCAAGAGCTGCCTACACGCTGGCAACCGGCATCGCGATTGGGCTAGGTGGCATTTTTGGTTTTATCGGATTTCTGGTGGACCTGATTCCCGGAGCTGTCGTCAAACCCATACTTATCCTTATTGGATTCGATATGGTGCGTTTGAGTTTTCAACTGACACCATCCCGACATATTAAAGGTGTAATCTTGGCCATTGTTCCCGCCATTTTTAACTACGTCTTCACTCACCTGAAAACCACTTATGGGCATGTGCAGCGAAGCGCTGCCCAACTCAAAGAGAGTATCACTCAACTCGGTATTGCCAATTCGGATACCCTGACACCAGTGCTCGCTAAGACTGAAGAGATCATGCCTCCTCAATGGTTGGCTGAGTACGCGCTTATTGGAGCTTTAGGACAGGGATTTATTCTAGTCGCCATGATCTGGGGAGCCACAGTCGCATTTATTATCGACCGGCAAATCGTTCGTGCCGCAATCACCCTGGGAATTGCAGGTGTATTCTCACTGTTTGGAATTATCCACTCCATCTTTCCCAGCGGCTCCCTCTACTTGCCGTGGCGATTAAGTGATAACGCAGGCGGTGAAGTCATAGGTCGTGCCATGACTTTCCCATTTGAGTTCTCATCGGCCTATTTCCTGGCAGCAGTAACTCTGCTAATCATCTACTATGCAGGACCTGCTCGCCATGGTGAAGGACCGGAGCTAGATTATAAGATCTAGCAAACCGGAGACAATACCTGCAAAGTTAGAGAACTAAAAAACCATTCTCTACTTGTCTCAGCAGGTAATTAATCACGATTCACTTTCAGGTCGCGGATCACGACTGAGCAATTCAGCCAGTGCTTGGCGAGCTGGTTTATCTTGATACAGAACGGCGTAGATCTGATCAATCAAAGGGGTACGAACGCCCGTTTTCTGAGCCAGTTTGTAAACACTCTCTGTATTCGGAAGCCCTTCAGCAACTTGAGTCATCTTCTCCTTGGCTTCTTCTAGAGTCAGTCCTTCCCCTAACATACGTCCTAGCCGATTGTTGCGACTATGCTGACTATAACAAGTTACGATCAAATCCCCTACTCCACTGAGTCCTTGGAAAGTGCTGGCTTTGCCACCGAGGGCGGTGCCCAAGCGCATCATTTCGGCAAGACCTCGAGTCACCATGGCTGCTTTAGCGTTATCACCGAGACCAAGGCCTTCAGCGATGCCCGCGGCGATGGCAAAAACGTTCTTAACCGTGGACCCGATTTCTATGCCTTCCACATCTTCCCGGGTATAGGAACGGAACCAAGGTAAGGTGAATACCTGTTGTAGCCGAACGGCAGTATCATGATACGCTGAACCGATCACCGTAGCCGTGGCCATTCGCTTGGCAACTTCTTCCGCATGAGTCGGGCCCGAAAGAGCCGCGATTGGATTCCCTGGAAAATACTCTGCCAGCAATTGCGTCATTAACAAACCTGTGTCCGATTCGATTCCCTTGTTACAAACAACGAAAGTCGTGTCGGGCCCTGCGCCCGCGTCCTTGAGTTGGCTAATGACCAAACGTGCAACCTGGGACGGAACCACCAGAAGAATGAGCGGCTCGTTGACGATGTCCGAAATAGTGGTCGTGGCAGTTATGTTTTCAGGCAAATCAGTACCAGGAAGGTATTTCGAGTTCGTGTGGTTCTGGTTAATGTCCTCCAGGACATCTTCCTCGATTCCGTATATGGTCGTTTTCAAACCGCGTTCACCCAGCACGATGGCCAGGGCGGTTCCCCAGCTACCGGATCCTAGGACGGCAGCACTCTTAAATTCTGTTTCTGACATTCAGGCTAATATTGGGATATAGACATCAGCCTGAGACAACTGGCATCCGCGTCAACGCCCATGTGTCATATATTACCTAAGAACTGTGTTCCTTAAAAAACCCACCGATAGTATCGAGCGCTTGCCAAACTTCGGGAATCTCTGGAACGACCTGCTCGCTGTTGTGCCAGGCATGAGGCACGTCGTCGAATACTTCAAATTCAACGGGAACTCCCGCTTGACGTGCCTTGTTGGCGTATGCTTCCGCATCGCCATACATAGTTTCCTCATTTCCCACCTGAATCAGCATGGGCGGTAAGTCTGCCAAGTCTGAGAATACTGGAGAGGCTAATGGATGCTTCGGGTCTTGGTCGCCCAGGTAACGTTCTGCTGCGATATCGAGATACCGTTTAGATATCGAAGGATCGACGTCGGCATTAGCGACATAGGTGTCCGCGCTTTGCGTAAGGTCGGTCCAGGGCGAAAGTAATACCGCGGCAGCAGGCTGGTCTTCTCCTTCCAATTTCAGTTTGGCCAATAAAGCAGCTGTCAAACCACCGCCAGCGGAGCTACCTCCGACTACAATTTGTTTCGGCGAAATTCCCTGCTTCAAAAGCCAGTGATAGGCAGCATAAGCATCATCAATGGCGGCTGGAAATTTATTCTCGGGCGCCAAGCGATAATCCACCGTAAGGCATCGGCATCCACAGACCTTGCTCAGATTCGAAGCTGCCATGCGACTGGCAGGGCCCGTGCTCCGGTAATAGCCACCGCCATGAAGATAGACGAATACACTCTCGGTGTTTGGCGTCTCCCAAGTTACCCATTCACAGTAGACGCCATCCGCATCAATAGACTCGTAGGCCGTTCCCGGGCGCGGAATGCATCCGAGGTCCGGCTCGTCAGCCGCACGCACCTCCTCCACCGTTCGATTTGGGTCCGGACGGTTTGCCCAACGGAGCCCTAATAGTTTTTTAAGTTCTTCGCTGGGCATGGAAATCTATGTAATTCGAAATGTATTCATCCATTTGAATAGGTTTAAGCGCTATGATTCGGGAGTGGCCCCCCGAGAAGGGAATGAACAAAGCGATGCCTGTCATTAAGCTGGAAACTTGGCTTAAGTTTTTCAACTTCTAATTCACCAACTTGGCAAATTCCGATTCCCAGTTTTGGACCGTTAGTTTCCAAAATCTGAGTTATGAGTCCAGCTTCTATGGAAGTGTAGCGCTCACTGTGAGCTCCGTAGATGGGTTCAATGGCATCCATGCCAGCAAAAAGGTAAATGGCGAAAGAGGATGATTCAAATATGGGAACGTTCACCAATGGATTATACAGATCGGCCTTGATATCATCTCCATCTGAAAGATGCACCAATTCATGATGGTCAGAGTCGTAATAATAGGCACCTCCCTCAAAATCTCTCAACCGATTTGCTTTTAGGTAGACGTAGATCTGAACGGGATAGAGACCACCGGCTGAACCGAAAAGTCGCTTTACTCGTTCCTTTGTTCTAATTTGGCGCAAGGGTTCAAATAATTCCCCAAGCAAATCTTTAGACAATTCGGTTTCATCAAACTGCCGAATGCTCTTCCGTTTATAGAACTGATCTTCCAATTCGGTATCCGAAGTAGGAGATGGAAGTATCACACGTCTGAATGAATCGTCAAATTGGTAAAGAGGGATTTGCTTTGAAAGCTTCACGATCTTGCGGATCAATAACGACGGCTGTTTGCCCAGAATGAGAAAGCGACAGTTCAATATCTGTTCGTTCAACGAGAGACTGACAAAGATTCGTTAGACCCGAGATACTCACGTCCTTGAAAAAAGCCATCACGGTCGGGCGTACTCCCAGCTTGGATTCAACACGATTTAAAACCTGAATGACGGCCATCGAATGAATTCCGTGATCAAGAAGATTCGATTTAAATTCAATGTGTTCCACCTCTAAGACATCTTGGACAATGTGCATTAATTGTGAACTTAGCGACGAGGAATCCTGCTCCTTTTCAGACAGATCAGTCGTGGACATCTGAAGCGCAGGAATCTCAAGAGCTCCCCGATCTACTTTTCCATTAGCGGTCAGCGGTATAGAGTCAATTAATACAAATCCACTGGGAACCATGTATGCGGGAAGTTTGGATTCTAACCATAGTTTCAATTCAACCACTTCTGGCTCGGCAGTTGAGGCTGCCACAATAAATGCAATGAGCCTTTGCTTCCCTTGTTTTGACCCATCTGAGATTACAACGGCCGACTCAACCTTGGGGTGTTGCAACAGAGCTATTTCGATCTCCGCTAGTTCAATGCGATATCCATTGATTTTAATTTGCTGATCCAATCGCCCCAATATTTCCAGATTCCCATCTGGCAAATATCGTCCTAAATCACCGGTACGGTAAAGTCGTTCACCCGTGAGTGGATGAACGATGAATGACTTGTTTGTGCCTTCATCGTTGCGCCAGTACCCCATGGCAAGACCGCTCCCTGCAATATGAAGTTGTCCCGTCACCCAAACAGGACACGGATTAAGAAATTCATCAAGGACCTCAAAACGTTGATTCACCATAGGCTTCCCGTAGGGAATACTGGTCCAGTTTGGGTTTACCTGGTCTATGGGAAACAGGTTGGACCAAATAGAAGCCTCGGTTGCGCCGCCCAATCCAACCGTGGCAGCTTCTGGTGCCAACCTAGTGAGCTCAGCTGGCAATGTGACCGGAATCCGGGGTTCAGAGGCGCACAAATAGCATGACAGGAAATTCCTAAAAATGCCGCCGCCATCTCCATCCCATTAGGAAGCATAACGGCTACTGTATCTGTCTTACTAATATTTAGTGACTGCAGAATACGACCAACTCGATCAACTATCTGACCTAATTTCTCATAACTCAAACACTCGCCATCAGGAGCAATCAACGCAGGGGAAGAGGGATGATCTTGGATTATTTTTTCGAGCAAGCTCGCTACATTGTTCGAGTCAGAACGTTCTTGAGTCATTTTAGAAAATCAAAATCTACGATGTGCAGCCCAGAGTTATTCAATAGGGGCTCCAAAAAAACAAGGGTACACCTCCCCCATCAGGTTGTCGCTTCGCCGAATGTCGTTTTCTCAATTGCACGCTGTGTTTCGTAAATCGATCCAGCATGTTTGGGTCGCGGAAGCGGTATACGAACGGGCACATCGGCAACCCTAGGTTGGTTGGTTGGCTCACCTCGAACGTGGCTAGCAACATACTCGTCCCATTCGACACCTCGCAAGGGCCAAGCATCACTGGCACAGTATTGGAATAATAAGAGCCTACGGGGATTCACAGACAAGTTTGGAAGTGACCCGTGCAAGACACGTACGTGATGAATGGATATACCGCCGGCCTTCACCTCGATCTTTTTGGCTCCTGAATCATCGAAGTCTGGTTCGGTTACCCCTCCGGCAAATAGACCTTTCGAATGATGATCCAATATCCGATCTTTATGAGTCCCCGGAATGGCTAACAAGCAACCATTCTCCTCCATCATGTCATCCATACAAACACCCACGGCCAACAGGCTGTCATTGGTAAACGGATACCAAGCCCAGTCCTGATGCCACTCCACCGGGCTACCTCCCCCAGGTGATTTCATATTCAATTTGTTCCCGTTGGTCCACAGCGAAGGTCCGATCAATTGAGAAACAATGTCCAATATTTTGGGATGCTCCAACGTATTGCGATACACTTCATGTACATCGATAGGAGCTTTGAGTCGTCGCAGTTTTGGTTCCTCAGCCGTATGGCCCGGCTCGAGGTCGAAGATATCGTCATTTTCTGTTACCTGGCGCGACTTTTCTAAATAACCATCGGTAACGCTGCGAAGCTCCTCTACTTCAGCCTGGCTGAGTACATTCTCTACTCCGATATAACCGTCGCGATGGTATTGTTCTATTTGATCAGGGGTAAGCATAGTAAGAATAAGTTTTGAGAAGTTTAGCCGACCCTTGGCTTGGTGCGAGCCTTATTCGATTCAACCGTTGATTATAGGATGCACCAACAAGTAGATCCATCTACCAACCGTCCTCAATCCACTTCAAAGATCTCGAGAAGCGCCACACCTTCTCCCTCATCCTGACCAAAGATCTGAAAAGTGTAAGCCCCTTCCGCAACCTGGTAGATTTCAGCAGCTTCCTTTTCATGAGTCATGGGCAATCCTAGCTCAGAGAATTGCGAGGATCGTTCCGAGTCTGCCCAATCGTCGATCCGAAATTCATCACCTTGCTCAGTCACCATCTTCAAAACGGGATCCGACAGAGGTGCTCCAATCTGGGAAAGACTGGGACCAAGCCCACGAACGAGGATTTGCTTTTCAGCAGATCCCGAGACGACAAGGCCCCCAATCATCAAATCATTGCCGCTTTTTACGACTCCTCGCGTAGATAAGTTTGTTAACCTACAGGTATCGCAATCTGTAGTAATGTCATAAATCTCAATTAGCCCCACCCCCAGTGTGGTCTCACCCTGGTTGCTCAGAATGGCAGTGTAGGATCCCGAGCTTAGTGTTACAAACATGGCACTCTCGATATCTTCAGGGGGCGGCAGCCCGGATTCAGCGATCGCCTGACTATCGGCAGACTCCACCCAATCATCGTTCTCAATCTTAAGCGGTTCTGGGGCATTGGTCTGAACAAGCCGCAGCAAAGGATTACTGATCGTATTTGAGATACCACTACTCGTAAGACTCGGACCAAGGCCACGGATATAGAGCGACATATTAGGCCCCTCGGGAATAACGAAGCCTCCAATCATAACCTCCTCATCTTGACCAACCAGTCCTCGGGTCGAAAGGTTGACCAGATTGGTCGCCTCTTTAGTGGTGATCGCATCGGTGACCACGGATACCACATCGTCGCCAGCCACTGCCGAGATCCGATACTGATAAGTAGTCTCGGGAGCTAGGTTGCGATCTGCATAACGAATACTGTCAGGAGCGAGGTTCACAACTTCAACCCAAGTTTCGCTACCCTGTTCTCGACGTTCGACACGGTAAGCCTCCTCGTGAGCTGATTTGTCTTCCCATACCAGAGTGACTCCATAGCTCGATTGCGTAGCGACCTCTGCTAGCTCCGGTGCTTGCTGTTGCTTATCCAACGAGAGATGAATGGCCGGACTGAACCAGGTCTGATCATCCGCTGTGACCGCTAAACGATATTCACCTGCATCGACCGAATAAGCAGATTCCAAAACGAGAGTCTTTTCAATGGCTCCCGAAATGGGGATTCCGTCCTTTTGCCATTGCAGGCTCAATCCCCCTTCAGAGGAGCTTACAAAATCGGCAGAGAGTTCTACGAGCTCACCTACCGATACCTGCCGGTGTTCCGATTCCTGAATAAACTCAAAGTACTCTCCTAAATCTGCTACAAGCGTCCGATCATCACCGGTCACGATCATTTTACCAGCAGCAGCAACTCCCTGCACCAAAATTTCTTTAATCCCTGGATAGCGCTCTTTCCAACTTTGCCCGCCATCGTCGGAAGTAACAATGCGCCCATTACTTCCTCCTGCCACGAAATAGCCATTTCGGTAAGTCATACTATACAGAGGAAGACCTTCGGTAATTTCGGTAGGAGTCCATTGTAACCCATCAGAGGAGGTGAGAATGCCCCCCCTAATGTCTACTGCTACAAACACGTCATCGCCCCATTCTACATCGAGGAATATGGGCAATTCCTCCTGATCATCGATGAGGGTCCAGGTTTGGCCATCCGCCGAACGATACAGATTTTCCCAAGTCCATGTCAAAAAATGGCCCGCACCAAATACCACACCTTCGAATTCGAAGTGGGAACGGTCGTAGATCAGCGACCATTGATATCCATCAGGAGAAGACCAGGCCATCCCGAGATCATCGAGGTAACTATAGGGCGATGTATATCCTCCAACAGCTACATACTTCTCATTTCCATAGGCTACATCCACCACGTCATCGTAGGAGTCCACATTTACCACCTCCCAATCTTCTCCGTCCTCGGAAACGATAATCCTGGAATCCACTCCAGCGGCGATAAACTTTCCGTTCAAGTAATACACCTTGTCCAGGAATGAAAAGCTAGGGAACTCCTCAAAACCGGTTTCCTCAAAATTATGGGACCACCACGATAGCTCGCGCCCCCCTGCTCCAACAAACTTGCCCTCTCCAAAAACGACCTTCCAAACAATACTCCCATTGAACGCGTCCAGGTCCTCCCACTCATCCAGCGATTCATTCAGGTCGTTATCGACGATGGTCAAATGCGCCGTATGGGGAGCATCGAGGACGCTACCGTTGCCGGGCTCAAGCATCATCACCAACGTTTCGTTTCCCTCGCGATTATCATCGTCGACGACTTCAAATGCCAACGTTTTGGCACCGCCCTCTCCCGCCGCCCATTCCAGCATGTCAGGAGAATGATAATCGACCTCTTCGGTCGTTTGAATGTCCGCAAAGCTTAAGCTGACAGAAGCTGTGTTCGTCAAGTCTCCCACTCGTTCGACCATGATCACCGGATGTTCAGCTCCTTCCGTTCCCTGTATCTCCTGTTCCGTAAAACGAAAACGCGACTGGTTGTTTTCAACCTGACTGACTATAGCCGTATCGATCAAATCAGAGAGTTCCTCATCCATCACACGAAACAAAGAATCCTGGCCGACCACCACGCCGCTGATCAGCCAGGGTTCACCTGCCTGCCCTCGCCCCAACAGAGGGCCTCCACTGTTGCCTGCCTCCGCATCTAAAGCCCTGCTTCCGATGAACAATCGATTCTTATAGCGGTAACCAGGCTCAAATTGATCCTCGGCCCGCTCGTTGAGCCATTGACGTTCCTTTCCTGTTGTCCGGTGAACTTTCCATCCCCGAGCATCTCCTAGTGGATACTTGGCACTTGGATAGCCAACCACCTCATACAAATTGCTGTCGTAAAGAAATCCTGACTGATAGGCACGCGGATGTGCCCGGGCAAAGCCATAGGGTGTAGCGGAATCGTTACTAAAGAGTAGTACCATAGCGTCGCGATTGAACACTTCCATGGGAGAACCACCATCATACTGATTGAGGTCATATACGTCGATCGCGTCGGCATATCCCGTCAGGCTAACGATTGAGACCACGTTCGTATAGGACGGATCATTTTGCGAAGACACTCCCGGATGCCAGCGACGATAGTTCTCCCAGGGGAGCTGAGTTGTATTAGGTGAATTTGTCCACAATACATGAGCCGCGGTCAAAATGACCCCCGGCCCAACAGCTGTAGCAGTTGCCTCGCCATGAGGAGGCGTAGCAAAATCGCCCGTGAACGTCCGCCCCAGATATTTATAAGGCGCCTCGTCTGCCAATTCGAAAGGCACTTGTTCTGTTTCACCGTACAGCCCTCCATAAGAGTGGAACTGTATCCACCCAGCTAAAAGGCTTACTAGAACAGGTATTCGTACAAGTCGGATCATCTAACCTATGAGCTAGGATGAAACCATATAAATAATATACAATGCGATACTTCTCATTTAGAGGAGCCTTAGAGAACCATTCACTTTTCTAACCAGACTTTATATCTATAAGCCGTTACCACTACCTCATTCGTATTAATGACATCGATACGAATAACAATCGATTTAAGAAAAGCTTAAACTGCCCCCTGAGAATCATCATTCACCATCCTGAATTTGCTCAAGGGCCTGAAACAAATCCTCCATGGGTGGCCGAACGTTGATATCGTGTACATCAATAAATCGGACCACTCCCTGCTTATCGATGATGAATAAGGCACGTTCGGTGGTTCCATCGGAGCACAGGATACCATATTGATTTGCGACTGTCCCATGTGGAAAGAATGGGAGACCCGATTCCATCCATGGCTTCTGTCCAGGCGTGCAAAGCGGGAATATTATCCACCGTGATTCCTACTACTGTGGCATCCAGGGCTGAGAATTCTTCTTCCATGAGATTATAGCCGGGCCATTGGGCAGAACAAACCGGAGTCCAGGCAGCCGGAACGAAGGTGAGGATGATATTTCGCTTACCTCGATAATCGGACAATCGGATGCGAGAGCCATCGACCGCTGGCAACTCGAAATCGGGAGCAGTTTGACCTACTGCAACCAGGAGTTGGCTATCGGTCGGGAGCAAGGTCCCCGGGTTATAAATGTTTGGAATGTTTCCAGCAGCCGTTCCTTGAATGGCGGAAGCGATAAAAAGTGAAAGGATTGAGGTAAGAAGCGGTCTCATAGTTATTCCTCCAATGCGTCGAATACTTGCTCGACATGTTCACGACCGAGGTACCCCTCATGCCGATATACTTCAGTAAATGCTTTTCCTTCCGCACTCCGGATTAAAACAATGACCGACGGAGTTTTCTTTACCTCATAGTGCTCGGCTACGGATTTCTCGCGATCGCTAATACAGGGGAAAGGCAACTTGAATTTATCTTTAAACGCTTTGGCTTCAAAAGGAGTATCTCCAGATCCTACACCAAGCGTCGGTATAGTGGGAAAGGCGTCGTCAATCTTTTCAGCCATATGCTTCATGTTTCGGGCCGATTTCTGACAAGCCGGACAGTATAAATCATAGACCAACAGAACAAGAGCCGGGCTTTTGATATCCTCCAGTGCGAAAGTTTCCATCCCGCTGTCAATGCCGGGCAGTCGGAGATCATCGCCCATTTCAGGTATTGCCAATCTTGGCGAAGCGGAAAGCACTCCAGCCATAAAAAACAATACTGCTGATATCCGTAATTTATACATGGCATGACTCTCTGTTTAGAGAACAAGGCCACGGGAATTGTTCCCATGGCCTTGAAATGGTTCAATGATTAATTAAAGAAGATTCTAGAACTTCCATGCGAAGCCAAATTCTACACTATCCTCACTCAAGTTTGATTGGATCGTGACTGGAGTTCCAGCCGGGCCAATTCCCTGTTCTGTTATGTAATTCTCGTAGGCATGCAAGAATGCCAAGCTGACATCAAAACCATCTTTGATGGCGTAAGTGAAACCAATAGTCGCGTGACTCTCAACAACTGCTGGGAAGCCAACCGTGCGGAAGGTCTCGTAATAGTATGTGGGGAAAGGAATACCTTGAACAAAGGTCACATCCGCAGGACCCGTTGGCGTGAAGGCACCATTCCAACCATTGTTTTCACGGACTGGATTTTCCCCAAAGTTGAATCCGGCACGCAGAAACAGTTTTTCGCGTATGGCTTCATACTGTAAACCTGCAGCCCATACGGTTTGGTCTTCCCAATCGAAATCTCTATAACCGGCGGCACTGCCCCACTCGATCGTCTTGACTTCAGCACTGAGAACGAGGCGGTTGTCCATACCTTCCCATGAGGCACCAATACCAAATTGCTCTGGCGCTTCAAGTTCGAGGTCAAATCGGGCAATGCAACCTGTCGGTGTAGGTTGCGCGATCACGTTATCATGCTTCACGCTCTGAGGAGTGGTATAACTGAGCCCCCAAGGAAACGTTTAGAGCAGGCCGCCAAATGGAACCCAATTGAACTCCATAGCCAAAACCAGGGGCTGAACCAGCTCCGAGATCCAGAGTCGCATAATCAATATGAAATGCACCTCCGATTGAAAACTCAGGCGAGATCTGGTAAGAAACCGCAGGAGCAAATTTCATAATTTGAAGCGCGGTATATTCCCCGGATACCAATGGAGCACCAGGACCAAAAATGTCTTTTTGATCAATGGCAGTTTCCCGGTAATCCACACCCAGTCCACTCACTCCGTAAGCAGCAAGACCGAAGCGCCATTGGTCATTCTCATCCTTTACAGGAATAGACAGACCAATCGCCGGAATCGGATAGATATTGTCCTTACTTTTTGCCGCCATCGTTTGCCCCATACCAAATGCATTGGTAACGGAAGCA
>CALJGU010000319.1 GCA_938075565.1 uncultured Opitutales bacterium
TGTAGGAGCTGCTTCAGCTGTGACCTCGAGACCGCCGAGTCCAATCTCGGTAGTTTTATACAATCGCAGCTGAAGCAGCTCCTACATGTTTAGACGACAACCCCCACTCTTTCTATCAGCTTGCTTTCCTTCATTGGTTGAACAAAGATCAGTTTCTTAACGACTCTTTATTCAATCATATGAAAATACTCCCCTACCTCACACTCTCGCTCATCGCTTCTCTCTTAGTTGGCTGTGGATCTGCCACCGAAGAAAGCTCAAGCACCATTTCTTTGTTCAACGGTGAAAATCTTGACGGCTGGGAAATTCAGAATGGAGGTCAGTTCTCCGTTGCTGACGGTGTGCTCAAGATCAACAAGGGTACGGGTTGGCTCAGGTCAGCCGATACATTTGGCGACTTTAAACTAACCATGGAATATCGTTTCATGGAGAAGGATGCCAACAGCGGTATTTTCGTCCGCACCGGACCCACAAGCCATGACGACGAAAACGGATGGCCCAACAATGGTTACCAAGTCCAATGCTTCGACACTTTGGAAGGTGAATACCCACTCGGATTCATCATCCCCTACGGAGCTCCGGAATTTAAAAGTGATTCCTCTCTCGATGCCTTGAAAAGCGTCTACAAACCGGCCAAGGAGTGGCACACCTACGAAATCAGCTGTCAAGGCGAAACCGTAGAAGTCAAGCTCAACGGCACTGTCATCACCACCGCCACAGAAATAAAGAACCTCACCGGGCACATCGGCATTCAAGGAGAACACGGACACTTAGAGTTTCGTAAGATAGAGGTAACTCAACCCTAGGAGAAGATTTTCTTCGCGATCGCTACAATGCTATCGGCCATACATTCGAAATTCAGCGCACTCATTGGGTGCGCACTGATCTCTAGTTTTGTTTTCATTGGCTGCACTCAAAAGTCGGGCAATCCACTGATCGGCGTTTGGAAGGTTACAAAGATCGTCAACTTGGATGAACAGACTGAATCCGATCCGGGAAACATGCACTACATCCTGACAGAGGGATTTATAATGACGGTCGGAGGGAAGGAAGATCGACCGGTAGTAAATAAGAACTTTGCAGACATGGCACCTGAGGAAATCCTGTCTCAATTACCCGCCGGCGGAGGATTCATGGAGTACGAGGTTAAAGACGGAAACATTCACCGGACGACCCTCTATGCACTCTCCGAATATTTCGAAGGCAATTTGATCATCACAGAGTATGAGGTTGATGAATCGAATTTAATTTTCCGCGACAACCACTTTGCTGATGGCCTATTGAGAGAATGGCATATGGTCAGGGTGGAATGAACGTGAAGTTAAAAGTGTCACCGTTCTAAAGTAGCACAGGCATCCTGCCTGTGTACTGAAACAGAGTCGTCCTAAATCTATCGAAGGATATTGTCCAAAGATTGGAATTCCAGAAAAACAAACCTCTTTGAATAAACACAGGCAGGATGCCTGCGCTACTCTTCTTCCAGCATACGAACCATCCCCGCTAGCAGCTCAGGGTTCTTAGCTGCGAGGTCATTTTCTTCGCCGATATCTTTAGACAGATCGTATAATTCCCATTCGGCATCGGAGGCATTTTGAATTGCCTTCCATTTGCCGGAGCGAATGGCTGCCTTTCGTCCTCGTCGTTCGTCATAGAGCCAAAATAAAGGTGCATTTCGCTTTTCTATTTTTCCTAGGAAGGCTGGAACCAAGGACATGCCATCGATACCATCAGGAGATTCTACTCCTGCCAACTCACAGGCTGTTGGTAACCAATCCCAGAAAGCAGAGGTGAATGCCGAAGACGTCCCTTTTGCAATCTTGGCAGGCCAGCGAGCAATCATCGGAACACGGATGCCTCCTTCGTAGAGATCGCGTTTGTAGCCCTTCAGCGGTCCATTGGAATCAAAGAACTCATGATCATGATTCCCTTCGTGGTGCGGACCATTGTCGGAGGTGAAAACGACCAAGGTGTTCTCATCGATCCCGAGTTCCTGGAGGAGGGCCATGATCTTCCCAACATCGCGATCCATATGTGTAATCATCGCCGCAAATCCCTTTTCAGGATTCGGCCAATCTTTGTCTTCAAACTCACCGTAGCTCGGAACTTCCATGCCATCCATCCAGGCCCGCCCACCTTCATTGTTGGCGTGCGGAATGGTCCAATGCACGTGGAGCAAAAATGGATTCTCGGCATTGCGACGAATGAAACCCAATGCCTCCTCAGTCATCACATCGTGTGAGTAAGTTTCACGTCCATTCGCTACTCGTCCTCGATAAGGCTCATGCGCTGGACCAGGCAAGTTTCCCTTCAGTGGAACTTGCTCGCGATTACGCCAAATATAAGGCGGATAGAAATTGTGTGCATTGCTTTGATTAAGATACCCCATCCAGAAATCATAACCATGGTCATTGGGGTGACCTTCCGTTCCGTCAAACAATGCCCACTTGCCAACACCGCCGGTAACATAGCCAGCATCCTGCAATAACTCACCCACCGTGACATCCGAGTCCTGCATAGCATAGGCAGCATTGCCAGTAATAGGCGCATGCCTAGGATCAAGGCCGGTCCAAAGAGCTAAGCGTGATGGACGGCAAACGGTATTACCCGAATGGTAATCGGTAAACTTCATACCTTCCGCCGCCAGACTATCAATATGCGGTGTCGTAAAACCTGTCTGACCAAAACAACTCAGGTCACCGTACCCAAGATCATCAACCATGATGTAAATTAAGTTGGGCTTTCCACATATGCCCAGAGGCAGAGCTAACAGTAGAAAGAGAATTAATTTTGAGAAGCTTGGGGCAGACATATTATTTAATAAAGATACCGCTGGATGAATTGACAAGTCATGCCTGCAAAGATTCGCACAGATAAAAAGGGATGGACCAAAGCCCATCCCTTTCACCTGAAATTGGTTCGTTTCTAAATTTAAGCTACCAGGAAATCCTGAACCCTGTGGTCAATCCTAGACCATCTGTCAGCTCTCCACCGTCGTTGATCGTATCTTTCATACGAGTCTTCTGGAGTCCGGTTTGCCACTTCAGCTTGTGACCATAGAAATAGACGTTAAATCCAGCGTAGAATTCGTCATACTTGTCACCTCTTCCTGATAGAATTCTACTCTCGTAACGACCTAAGCGAACACCATTCCCATCACTGCTATCGAGATGAGTGTAACGAAAAACCAGCTGTAACTTGTCGTTGATATTGTAGAAGGGCATTAGCACCAGCCCCCACATATCACTTTGGCTACGATAACCTTTACCGTAGGAAAGATCTGTCCACAGTCCCCAATTACCGTCTTCCCATTGAGTGACTATAGATGCTACCTGGCCAAAATTGCGAGTATTGGCGCGTGGATCCTCATCATTGTAAACGTAGTCAAACCGGACTTCCGCCTTATCAATGCCTACTTGGTCGGCATGGTCTTTGCCGACTGAAAACAAACCGAAGAAGCTTGCATCCCAGTGACTGAATTCTCCATTCGGATCGTTGGAAAACAATCCTACTTTATAGAAATAACCTTCTTCAGTTGGACCAGAAACACTAATTCCGGTGAAGTACTCAGCCGTGAACCACATGTTATTGGATAGGTTGTTCCGCTGCATAGTTATCAGACTCTTCGAAGAGGTCGCCCCTCCCAAAGTGAACCCAGCCGATTGCTTTCCGATTTTAACGGTAGCACCATCGTTGAGTTTCCGAGAAATGTAAGCATCCGTCAGCCGGTTGTAGCTCGCATCGTTGTTAAGGTTGAAATCTCCCTCAAAGTGAAACGTCCAGACATCAAACACGGTGTTTTTAAAACCGCCGCGAAGTCTGCGCCAGGTACTATCGTCCGCATCGCCCTGATCTGAGTCGAACCAATAGCTTTCGCCCTGGAAACGACCAGTGAAGGCAATTTTCTGTACAGTAGGGTTTTCCTTATTTTCATAGAAAACCGCGTTACTCCAAATATCTTCATAAGCTATCTGAGAGAACACCTCTCCACTTAAAATCCCCCAGCAGCCAATTGCTAAAGCAAGCACACGATAGCGCACAGTTAGTTTATTCCTAGTAAGCATAATTCGGTTAGATTTGTTGGATTAACAAAGCATCGGATTATAACACACATTTTCTGTAGCGGTGTTACATTAGAGAAAAGCTTTTGTTACAGAAATGTGACAGTCCCAGAAACAAAGATATCCGATAAAGTACCGAGTTCAAACCGACCAATCATTTTCTGTTTGTTCACCTACAATCCATCAACAAACTGAGAGCATGAAAATATTCACCCTAGCACTCCTGGTCCTACCTGGTCTTCTATCGGCCGATCTAAGTAAAACGATCGATGCTCTCGCCGCCGAAGTGGAACCCAAGGTCATCGAATGGCGGCATGACATCCACCAAAACCCGGAGCTCTCTAACCAGGAATTTAAGACGGCAGCAAAGATTGCGAAGCACCTGAAGTCCCTGGGCTATGAGGTGCAGACAGGTGTAGCCGTCACGGGCGTTGTCGGTGTCCTCAAAGGTGGAAAGCCAGGACCCGTAGTTGCATTGCGGGCAGATATGGACGCTCTACCCGTGACAGAAGAAACGGGACTACCCTATGCATCCAAAGTCAGGGCTGAGTATGGAGGAAAAGAAGTGGGAGTCATGCACGCTTGTGGGCACGACGCACATGTCGCCATCGCTATGGGAGCGGCTGAAGTATTTGCCAACATGAAGGACCAATTACCAGGCACGATTAAGATGATCTTTCAACCGGCTGAAGAAGGAGCCTGGCCGGCACCCATATGGGGAGCCCAACAGATGATCCAGGAAGGCGTTTTAGAAAATCCTAAAGTAGATGCAATTTTTGGCCTGCACGTACGGCCCGGCGTATTGGGTTCAGTTTCGGTCAAGCCGGGACCCGTGATGGCGAGCTCCGACTATTTAAGTATCACCGTTACCGGCAAACAAACCCATGCTGCTATTCCCTGGGGAGGCATCGATCCCATCACCGTTTCTGCTCAAATCATTCTCGGCATTCAAACCGTGGCCAGTCGGCAGGTCCCGATATTGGGAAGCCCCTCCATTGTTTCCATTGGCACCATCCAGGCAGGAGAAAGAAATAACATCATACCAGACCAGGTGGTAATGACCGGCACCATCCGAACATTTGACCACGATGTACGCACGGCCTACCACGAGAAAGTAAGACGAACAGCTGAAAAGATTGCCGAAAGCGCTGGTGCAACAGCCGAAGTATATATCGGTGATAATACGGGCTACTCACCAACCATTAATCATCCAGAGCTTACCGGGGCCATGACCCCGACCCTCGAAAGGGTTGTCGGCGCTGATAAGTTATTCGAAAGCACAATGACAACCGGAGCAGAAGACTTTTCCTTTTTTCAAAAGGAAGTCCCTGGCATGTTCTACTTTCTCGGTGTAACGCCACCGGAAATGCTTACACCCGATGTACCAGTCAATCACTCACCACTCTTTATGGTCGATGACCAAGCAATGCTTAATGGTATTCGAACCATGTCCCACCTCGCAGTGGACTATATGCTACAGAACCAATAAGACCGATTCCGGATCTACTTCATCGGCGAGAAGTCCGTCGGCTCGAGGAATTCGTAGCTTACGCCCTTCTTAACCGTCAATCCGCCACCTGCGCGCTCTTCGGAAGCTTTGCGAGCAGACTTCCAATCAGGATCCTGGCCAAACGCACGAAAGGACGCTTTTCTGGCAGCCTCATCCTTATGGCTGATCAGATAAATCAGAGTATCAGCTCCACCCTCTTGGTCCGCCTGAGGCTGCATATAAATGATGTTTTCAATACCATGCTTGGCAAATAAGCCGATGGTGTGGTCTTCAAAGCGGGCATGCAGATTCGGCAACCGGCCTTCAGCAGCTTTGTAAGTGCGGAGTTCAAATAACCGATCGGGACTGTTCTGTTTCGTGACCACTCGCGGTGAATACTCTGTCGCATCGAGAAAGAGGCTGTCCACTTTAGCGACCAATCTTCCATCAACCGTAGATGCTTTAGCAGCCGCCTTCCATTCAGGATCATCCAGGAATGCTCGCCACATGGTCTTTTGCTCTACCCGATCCGGGAAAGCAATGATGTAGACCAAGGTGTTGTCGGGATTCTCTTTTGGAATCCAATAACCGATATTCTCTATACCGTGTTTCTCAAAGAGCGCACAGGTATGATCTCGGAAACGAGCCAGGAGATTATCCAATTTACCCTCGGCAGCATAATAAGTGCGAATTTCAAAAGTCCGCGTATCGTGCGCTTGGGCTGCAGCGAAGGAAAATAGTTGAGTAACAATCAGGGCGACAATGAGTGAAGAACGAATTTTCATCCGCCCAAATTGAGGAAATTGAGGGCGGCAGTCACCCAAAATATGAAGAATCGATGAATCCGAATGTTCAGTCGCGCTACAGACTTAATCAAAATCAGCACGGGATGCAGATTGTCGGCCTTTAAAACGAAGCATGTTCTCTTCTTCCATACTGCTCATGAAGCTGGACAGGAGAAAGTCCATTTCTCCGACTGAATCGACAAAGAAAAAGGCCAACCCGATGTGGGCTGGCCTTTGAAAGTTGTTTGGTATCCGAAGATTAATCTTCGTCAGGCTTTTTGTAAGCCTTGTGACCTTTCTTTTGGGCGTCACGCAATTTGGCAATAATAGCCTCAGCTTTTGCATTATCACCAGCCTTGAATGCTTTCTCAAGAGCAGTCAGTTGAGCAACCATTTGCTCCATCCCCTTTAAGTATCCCTTAACGAAATCGGCTTGTTCACCTTTTGGTTGGTCTTCTTTCCAAGCAGGCTCGAATTCGAGAGATTTTTGGGATGCAGCTAGCATTTTACCGGCGAGAGCTGCGGATGAAGCGTTTTTAGCTGGGTCCTTAGCTTGACGACGCAGCGTGCGAAACGCCTTGCTGATCGTTTCCATTTCTTCACCCAGAGGGCTATGGTCATGGCCGCCTCCACCGTGAGACGCAGCATTGAGGACAGAGAGATTAAGACCGCCAAAGGCGATCACGAAGGCAATTATTGAAGCGAGTAAACGTGTTTTCATTAAGGTGTATTGATTGGTTTGATGTAAAAGTGTTCCGCTAGAGACGCAAAAAAGTGGAGACAGTTCAAGTTTCATTCAACACAGATTTAACCCCTTCAATTTCCAGAAAGTTACAAAAACTGCAGGATTTAGAGCAGAAATGCCCTAATTCCGGGCACTTTTGCTGGCAATTCGCTGTATTTTCGTAAATCGATCACAGGCATTTCTCGAGCGGCCATCCCAAACGCTTTTCAATTGAATCCCCCCGTTCCTATAGGGAGAGCAGTATATATTTTCTGGAGAGACCTCGAAAGAGTGTGCGTTAGACCGATAGGGGTAAATCAGGATTCTTCTCGGATTTTCCGGTAGATTTCCTTCGCTTGATCATAGGCGAGTTTGGCCGCTTCTAAATCTCGCTCCTCGATTTGTCCTTTTTTCGACTCCCAACAAGTATCCACCGCGTCCACACACCACTGAGCGCTTCGCTTGTTCGCGCGGATAGGTTTTCCATCCACCTCAATGAAAACGGGATTCGTCTGCGCACTGGGCAATATACGAAGAGCTACCCAACTGGATTGATCAATATCGACATCAAACTCCATGCCATTCATCGCGCCATCCGCGTAGACTTCCTTTACCGCAGCCACTTCTCCGTTAACAATTAATTCAACGGGAACTTTACGCGTATCAGCTATTCGGCTACGTTCGACATGCCAGTAAGGTTTATTATCCAGACGCGAGTTGCGAATGCGTTCTGTCCATTCGACAGGCTCAGGCTCGAGCATCGCAGCTACATCGTTCACCTTAAAATCTATTAAATGACTCATACCGTCGCCCACGTAGCTGCGGCCCAATTTCACTCCCTGAATCCAGTTATCAAAATCAAGCGGCTGACCTTCGTCCAATTTCACATAAACTCGCCCCAGCCCCACCTTGTCTCCGTAAATGCAAGGAAAGTCGGTCTCGCCTGATATGCGTGTACGAAATCCACAATTCAATGTGTGGTACCAAATATTGAGCTCCCAAATAACAGGCGTATCAACCGTCGAGATGAAGTCGCACACATCGTGAGCTGCAGCGACAACGTATTCATTGGCCCCGATACCATCGAAGGGGGGCATCTCATAATCCGGCAATTTATCTGCAGCGCGCCCGGACCGAGCATTGAACCGGGTTCGATAGGGCATGGTCTCCATTCGTTGACCGTTAGGACCAATATCGGGCAACCCAAGCCCCCAGCCAGAATGGCTATAACCAACCACACCGCCCTGCTCTTTGCCCCATTTCAATACGGGAAGTGTCCAACTAGGCCACTCTTCCACTTTGGTCGTTCCTGGGTAGTCATCTTCTTTTAAACGCAAAAGACAGAGATGCCCGGCATGAGAGGATGGAAAACCACTGACCTCGACATCGTACCGCATTACGTAGTTGTCCCGAGACAGGGCAGAAACTTTACCTTCGAAATACTCCTTCTGAGCATACCAACAGGGTCCCCACGTGAGCACGCAACCTACATTTAAATCTTCACCTAGAATGTGGCGCATCATATCCGAAGGTGAAACACCTTCCGTTGGATTTTCGTAATGCGCACAGCCCGCCGCATGCACATGATGGTCGCCTGAATACCAGCGTATGGATGCCGGGTGAATCCAACGCTTGAGCTTAAAGTCCACTCGCTGACTCACGTATTCAGTTCCAACTACAAGCTCTCTTGTTTCCGGATAATACTCTGGTCCACGTGAAATGGTCACGGAGTATTTTCCGGGTG
Source organism: uncultured Opitutales bacterium (assembly GCA_938075565.1). GTDB lineage: Bacteria > Verrucomicrobiota > Verrucomicrobiia > Opitutales > UBA2995 > UBA2995. Next base: position 8,801 of record CALJGU010000319.1, read on the forward strand.
GAAGTAAGATCGATTCTTCATCAGCGCGGTATACCTGATCATGAAAGAAGAAATCTGGAGCTAACCGGCGAGCAGGGTTCGGATAAACACGTCCATCCTGATCCTTAATCACAAACGCTGCGCTGGTAGGCTCGCCATCATGATCCTTGACTCCCAACACCACATCGACGGCAGGAACACATTGAAAGAAGATCGCCACGCCATTCCTAAAACCAAGATCCTGGGTCCCCTGCCCTACGTTGAATGCAATCGTCGCTTCACGGCGACCTACATCACGACTGTAGAGCTGAATAATTCGGTACTCTAGCTCGAGCCCCGACAACTTCGGATTCATAGGACGCTTGTCGACCATAGTTAAGTCGAGCCAACGCTGAGCCACATCGGACAAAGTGATATCAAGTGAAGGAGATTTGGAGCCTGTACTCCGTCTGTATTGCGGAGCTGCATTCGGACTTTCCGCGACAAATGTAGGCGTTATCTCTGCCTCGTTGTGAACTTTGACCAGGAATGTTCTCCAGCCTTGCTGAACCAATTTCTTTTCAACCGGCCCCGCGTCTACCATAACCCGGCTCTCATCACTAATGTGTACGCCGGCTAAACAGTACCTATCTAAAATTGAATACCATCTACTGAGAGATCACCATCATCTTCTTTAAACAAAGCCCTAATCGATGCCTCATCTTCTGCTTTTAGTGGAGCACCCACATAGTCCAATGCATCTAACAATCGCTCAGTTGCAGAAATGAAAGGCTGAGGTTCAACCTGGTGCACAGGTAGAAATACCTGCGCAGATGATGAAAGGATTAGGGAGAGAAAAAGTGAACCGACGAGAAGTAGTTTTTTTCATTTGGCCATAGACGGGGTTTGCAAATCCCATCTAATGCCGAGAGCGAAAAAAGATCAAGCTCCCAGAAACGGCTACTGCTTCAACTCCTCATCTGCAGTTTCCACCACTTGCTCTGCCTTACCTTCAATCGAATCTTCACTGGGTTTGCGATTCACCGACCAGAAGTATAGAAACACGTTAAATACGACTAGCAGCATTGCTAACCAGAAAATGGGCTGTGAGGTAATCTTTACCTTCTTCTCTTCATCGTATTCTGATTCTTCCATAATGTAGACGCTAGTAATAGTGGGCTCCAACTCTAGCACAAGCCGATCCGTACAAAAGAAACGGGGCCCAATAACTTGGACCCCGTGCAAAATGATAAGCGTGGACTTAAAGCGCTTCTGAGTCCGTCTCACCCGTCCGGATGCGAACTGCGGTTTCAACTGGAATTACAAACACTTTTCCGTCACCAATCTTGCCAGTATTGGCTGTCTTGATGATCACATCGACGGCTTGCTCAACGATGCTTTCGTCCACCACAATCTCAAGCTGGGTCTTTGGCAGAAAATCGACCGTGTATTCACTTCCACGATAAATCTCAGTGTGACCTTTTTGGCGACCGAAGCCTTTGACTTCCATAACGGTCATTCCTACGACCCCGATTTCAGACAGGGCGTCTTTTACGTCTTCGAGTTTAAAGGGCTTAATAATAGCTTTAATTAATTTCATGCTAAGAGCTTGGGTTGTTGATAAATATTTAGTGATTAGAACAAGAGCTGATCAGTTATTCAAAGTTATAAGACGTTTCACCGTGTTCTTCTTGATCAAGGCCGGTGTATTCAACTTCTTGCGTTACGCGAAGGCCAGTTACTGCCTTACAAATGTAGACGATGATGATGGTCGCTACTCCAGACCAGACGACGGTGACTCCCACGCCCTTAGCTTGAGTAAACAACTGAGCGCCGATTGCATGGTCGCTCAATCCTCCGAAGGCTGCAACACCAAATACGGCTACCAAAATAGTCCCCATGATACCTCCTACACCGTGAACCGCGAAAACATCCAGGGAGTCATCGATACCCAACTTGTTCTTAACAAATCCACAGGCAAAGTAACAAACAATCCCAGCGAGGAAGCCGATACAAACGGCGCCCATGGGCCCTACGGCACCTGAAGCAGGAGTAATGGTAGCCAAACCAGCAACCATACCGGTAACAATACCCACCAGACCAGGTTTTCCCGTCTTGAGCCACTCAACAACCATCCAGGTCAAACTAGCGACGGCTGCGGAGATGTGAGTCACCAGCATAGTCATGCCAGCAGCTTCATTAGCCGCTACCTGAGAACCGGCGTTAAACCCGAACCATCCGACCCAGAGCATGGAAGCTCCAATCATGACCATCGCAGGATGGTGCGGAGGTCGAATTCGTTTAGGAAAGTCAGTCCTGGGTCCTAGCATTTTAGCCAAAATAAGAGCCGAGATACCAGCAGTGGCGTGAACCACGATTCCACCAGCAAGGTCAATCGTGCCATTGTTGAACATCCAACCATTTCCACTCCAAACCCAGTGACATACCGGAGCATACACCAGAATCAACCAGAGGGTTGTAAATAATAGAATGGCTGAAAACTTCATTCGCTCGACAAATGCTCCGACAATCAAACCAGGTGTGATGATCGCGAAGGTCATCTGGAACATGATGAAGATCGTTTCAGGAAAGGTGCCGCCATTCAATTCACCGACAGTGATCCCTTTGAGGAACATGTGGTCGAGGTTTCCGATCCAGGCATTGCCGTCAGAGAATGCGAGGCTGTAAAGACAGACGACCCAGAGCACGGATGCCAAACAGGCCACAGCGAAACAATGCATCAATACGGAAAGCACATTTCGTGAGCGAACAAGTCCCCCGTAGAAAAGCGCAAGCCCAGGCAGCGTCATAAACAGGACAAGGACCGTCGCGGTTAACATCCAGGCGGTATCGCCTGAATTGAGTGCAGAGCTTTCATGTCCGGCAGCAGAAGCTATGGCCGGCATGAGAGCTAAAGTGAAAATAGCGAATACGGATTTTAAACAGAATCGGAGGATCATAATTTGAAGAAGAGTTAGATAAATTGGATCAGCAAATATAATGCCAAATGGTCAAAATTGCCCATTTTAGTCTCCTACACTTAATATTGTTAATTTTTCCCCTTCCCCACCGAAAAGTCCTGGCCAATTTTATACAACCGGACAGAGCAAACCTCACTCGAAAAGTTCATCTATCCATCGGATGAGCGATTCTTCCCAGCCAAAGCCAGAGTTCATCCCCAGCCCATGCCGACCTTTTGGATATACATGCAACTCGAAGGGAACACCCTTAACCTGAAGAGCCGAAGCAAACAACAAGCTGTTCTCAACCGGCACGACTGGATCCTCCACCGTATGCCAGATAAAACAGGGAGGCGTCTCAGCAGTCACCTTCAGTTTAGGCGAGACAGAGCGCCGTAGCTCCTTGGACGGATTCTCGCCTAACAAATTTTTGCGCGACCCCTGATGCGTGAAGACTCCGTCCATCTCCACCACAGGATAACAGAGCACGCCAAAAGCTGGCCGAAGGTCCTTCGAATATTCACCATAACTCGTAACCGTGTGAGCCGTGAGGTGGCCCCCAGCGGAGGAACCCATGACTCCAACCGGCAGGGTCGATGCCAAACTCCTCAGCTCGAGAACGCACGGTTTCAATCGCAGCCAAAGCATCCTCCAGCATGGCAGGATGCTTATGCCCACCAGGAGCAAGCCGATACTCGACAACAAATGCAGCAATTCCTTTCGACTGAAAGAAGTGCGCGTAACCAGCTCCTTAATGCTCAGCGAGTCCGCGGTAGCTACCACCAGGAAAGATGACAATGCCGATGTCAGTGCGGCCATTTTCAACCGGAAGGAAAGCTTCAATTTTGGGAGAAGGGTCAGTCGTCGAAACGCTTAGCTCGCCTTTAAATGAAGGCGAAGCCCCATGTGAAAACAGAAGAAAAATGTTCGAAGTTAAAAAAAACAATACTGATCGGCACATTTCTCATGGCACCGACACAACTCATCTTAGGCAAGCGGATTTAGGTATAACTCTGATTCACGAAACTTTCGAACAAGCTCAGTCAGAATTTTGAGAACCTAAATTTGATCTTAGGGAAGCAGAGTGGCAGGAAGTGACAGAGACTGTGATTGTAGAAGACGAGCAGAACAAGGTCGTGACTCTAACGGATCCAAATCCAGACCTCGATGCGGAACGAGTATTTTACCGCCTTACAAACAATTTGGATTAACCGTAATGGGTTTACAACCGTGAGTTGAATCGACAAGAGTATCGCATGAAATCTATTTGCGCCTTCCTTGCCTTACTCATCGGCACAACACTCTCCATTTCAGCCCACGATGCTGCCGGTTTGATCGCCGAAAAATACGGCTTTTCAAATTGGGAGAAGGTCGAATCAATTACTTATACCTTTAATGTGAAGAGTCCGCGGCGTTCTTTTGGTCGCACATGGACTTGGTGGCCGCATGAGGATAAGGTCAAAGCCCATGACAAGGAGGTGACCTACACCCGCGGAGAAGGGATGGATGCGGAGATCGACAAGGGCTTTATCAACGATGTGTTCTGGTTGTTGTTTCCGTTTCAGACGAAGTGGGATCCGACTCTGACCTTTGAAGAGGAGGAGAATGTCAAAGATCCAATCAGCGGTGAAACCGTTCAGAAACTCC
>CALJGU010000320.1 GCA_938075565.1 uncultured Opitutales bacterium
ACTCCAATTTTCAGGGGTTTTTTAACCAATTTTCAAGATCATGTTCATTACGGATAATTTGGTCGGACTGAAAGTCCTCCATCAGAAGATCCTGATAAGATGATTCCGCAAAGCGTTTGCAGTGAAATAGAATGCGCGCTGTTTGCCCAGGAGCTCGCACGAGACGCCCCAGCGCTTGGTTGATCTTTTGCATACCAGGTATCTGATAAACCTCTTCAAATGCAGGATCTCGACCCAAATGCAGGCGATCTTCCATGCGTTTTTTTTGGAGCGCGTTCACCTCGGGTAGAGCGGGCCCCACGATAACAGCCAAGTCAGTATGACCTCCGAGATGATCAATCCCCTCTGCAAATACACTGCCCAATATTAGGAATATCAGGTCGGATTCCGTGACTGCGTCGTCAATGAAATGGGTTTGGCTCTCCGGTGAGCCTCCCCGGTTTTGGAGGGCGACGGCGAGGTGAGGGAATTCGTTTTCGATAACCTGCTTAATCTTTTCGCCATATTTGTAGGATGGGAAAAATACAACGACGGGTTGAGCGCTTGACTGGACGCATCGAGCCAAGGTCTCAGCCGTGGTAAAGCTATGTCGCTCTCGAGCCTTATACCGTGTGTCGACTCGTAGGTCCACAGAGCAGTGGTATGCATTGTGTCGCCAAGGAGTATCGGCTTCCACCCATATGGGTTTCGTTTTGTTTGCGACCAGACCTAGCTGTTTCAGGAAATACGGCTGAGGCTCCAGGGTCGCTGACATGAGTAATACTTGACGACATTCGTTCAACGTAGCCCCAATCTCGTAGGATGCATCCAGGCAGCTTAGGTTGAGAGTTCCTGGCTTGGAGCTCCAGACGAGCTTTTCCAAATGATCGTTTTTGAAAAACGTTTCGGTGTCTGCAAGTTCCCAGATGGAGTGTAACGCATCCTCGGTGAGTAGTTGTCCTTGAATCGGATATGTTTGAAGAGCGGTTGCCAACTGTTCGGAACAATCGCGAGCTTCGTATGATATGTAGTCGGCCATGCTGTCGGATGGCTCCACTGATTCCAACATATCCAGCCAATCCTCGAGCGCTCGACGAATGGTCGGATGTCCGTTTGTGAATTGGAGCTCCGCATGCCATTGTGCCACTTCGTCGTGGGAAATTCGATACGAGAAAACATCCGCCACCCGGCTGGCAATATTATGAGCTTCGTCTACGATTAACAGAGTTTGAGAAAGATCAAAACCAGGCTGCTCAAGAAACAGGTTCCGATTGCGTGGAGAAAAAAGGTAGTTCAGGTCACCGACCCAAATGTCTGCATAAGGTAAGCTTGCTCGCATAAGCTCATAAGGACATAGAGCTTCTTTGCTCCCTGTTTCCCTAAATCTTAGTGGTTGGTCGACTGGGTTTTGGATGAATGAATAGGGCGAAAGGTTGCAGTTCTTCCATCGGTTGCCATGCCTCAGTCTTTGGTCATCGGGATCACAACGACAGGTAGGTGAGCTGCACAGTTCATCTCGGTTGCGCACTTGAACGGCTGTCAGTTCGGAATCTTCAGGGAGCATCGAAGCCAATTGCTTCATCACTTGGTGCTGCCCACTGCTCTTACTGGTCAGGTAGAGGACCTGTTGATATCGGCCTTGGATGATTTGGTTGATGGCATGTTCCAATGAGACGCCTGTCTTCCCGAACCCAGTGGGTGCTTGGAAGAATGCCAGCTTGCTCAGATCAGTTACTTGGAGAAGAGCCTCCTGAATGTTTTCTTGTCCATCTCGAAGGGCTCCAAATGCACGGACTTTCTTCAGCTTTGCAAATTTTGACTGACGAGATTTCTGATTTTCGACGTATTCCCACAAGCTTCCAATTTGTGAATGAAATAGGTCGAGGCAGTGTTGGTCATCGGTGATATGTTGCCGAATCCCGTCATCAATGCTGATAAATAGAAGCTCCCCTTTGAACGGTTTTTCCAGATCTCGACGCTCGCTCAAGAGAGCTAAGTAAGTTCCTAGCTGAGCAAAATAGCTTTGGTACTGATTAACCAGTTCGTCCGTTTCTGCAGGAAGTTCATGACCGGTGGTTTTTATTTCCCGGATTAAAATGTGGTCTTCGTTTTCGATCCACTGATCGATTCTTCCTTTTATGTTAAAGGTCCAACCTTTGTAGGGCCAGGTTCTACGAAGACTCACTTCGTATTTCCCATTTTCACCTGACTGTTTGGAAGCTCGCTCCTGCTCTTGATGCCATTCAACTCCCACTTGAGTTCGCCAGCGGCCCAACCTTCTCCGCATGCGGTGACCGGGCCCGGTGCTGAACTCTGCGAGTTCGCCCACACTTATCGAAACTTTCTTATTATTCAGATCGACCTGCATCTTTTTAAAGCAGGATATCCGTGTGGTGTTGGATGTAATGTTTCAAATCGTCATTACATTTTCTCACTTCTTCTGCTTTCATTTTCAGCTCGTTGAGCGGAGTATTGAGAATAGATGCAACGGTGATGCGATTCTGGTGAGTCAATTTCTGGAACCAGTCGTATTTTACTGGATAACCTTCATTGCGGGCATAAACAAATAGGCATTTGAAAAACACGGCCTCAGGTTGAACTCTTTTTTCCCAGGCATCTAGTCCGCGCTCGGTAAGTTGATAAGCAGATCCCACTTCCATGCCCCGTGGCAGGTTTTTCATTAGGATAGTCGACCATTCACACGCGAGTTCTAATGCGATGAACGATTTGGCTAGTCCGCGGCGGCGATTCAGAATGGTGACTTCTTTGATAAAGCCGAATCCTCCATCTCCTTTTTTGTCCAGGACAGCTTCGATATCGTCAAAGAGATCTGGGGTAGAGCCCGAACGGATATTCTTCTTGGGCCTCCGCATCATGACGAGCGTATTGCCAGTTGTCTCACTCAATACATTGAGTCGATGGAACTGCTCGCCCGATGCCTCGCGCTTCAGAATAATACCTCTGAGATGCACCGATTGCGCAACCATGGGATCACGCCTCGGTGAGATTTTCTTCGCTTGGGTTTTCGATTTTAACGGTCGTATCTTCTCCGTCTTCAATCGGGTAGGGTGGAACCACGGCGCCACCAGAAATGATCAGTTTCATGCCATCCCCTATCGACATGTTTAGCTCATGTACTTCGTCATTGGGAATCATCAGTAGGAAACCACTGGTTGGATTGGGCGTGGTCGGGACAAAGATATTCCGCAACTCTTTATTCGTCTTAGTCTGTGTTTCTCCCTTGGTCTCACTGGTGAGGAAACCGAGGGCCCAAACGCCTTTTCGTGGATATTCGACCAAAACCGTTTTCTTAAACACAGCCTTCTGCTGAGAGCTAAAAGTCTCCACGATTTGTTTGACCGTTTTATAGACCGTATTGATGAAGGGTACCTTGTTTAAGATGTTCTCTGCGAGTGACAGGATCCATTTCCCGACAAAGTAGCGCGATAGGTAACCCAGCACGGTGATCGCCAAAAATACGATGATTGTAGCCAGAATATTCCAGATGAGTTGGAGGTCATCGATTTGTCGCCAATCAGCTGGAATGAAGTAGAGCAGGTTGTTGCTGACGCGGCCTCCCACGTTGTTGACCAACCACACAAATACCCAAAGCGAAACGGCTAAGGGAGTGAGTAAGAGGAGACCGGTTAGGAAGGCGTTTCTTAGAGATCTCAGGAATGGATATTTTTCAGACATCAATGATGTATTTAAACAAGGGTACCCTACTGTTTTTTTCCAGCAAAGACATACAAACTTGTTCTTCTTTCTTCATGACTAGCCGATCTTCTTCATTCAAGTCATTAAATCCAGATAAGTGCAACCAGCCGTGTACGAGGTAGAGAGTAAGCTCCTTCGAGAAATCTATTTCATGCTCCTGGCTGTAGCGGTGAGCTGTGTCTATGGACACGCAAATCTCGCCAGCCATGTCCTCATCCGGATCACCAGGAAACGTGATAACATCCGTTGAGCTGGGATCATCCAGGAAGTCAGCATGAAGCTGGTTGTGCTGTTCCTCTTGCAGGAATGCCAGAGACAGTTCGCCATCCGGGATGGAGTAGGGCGCGTGTTGATCGAGAAATTGAAAAACGGCCGTTACTGCTCCCTCATTCAGCTCAAGCGCTGCGGCGGGGCTGTATATCTGGACGTTTCTCTTTTTTACGTTCCTCATTCTTGGCTTCTGCTTTTGCCTTTTCCTTATCTGGGTATTCGACGCGGCTATGCAGGGTATTTAACAAAGCAAATGAGAAGCTATTGCGGATCTTTTTTATCTCCTCAAAAGTAATCGGACATTCGCTCAACTGGTCGTCAGCAATTTTATCTTCAAATATATTGTCGATCAATTCATCGATACTCTGAGGAGTTACCTTCCTCAAGGAGCGACTAGCTGCTTCTACCCCGTCTGCAAAAAAGATGACTGCACTTTCCCTAAATTGAGGTTTGGGGCCATCGTAACGATAGGTCGATTCCTCCACACGGATTTCGTTTTGACTACTTCCTTTTCCCTTCAGGGCTTGCACGTAGAAATAAGTGATCAATGAGGTTCCGTGGTGCTGCTTGATCACATCAATGATGATGCGTGGCAGCTTGTTCCGGATGGCAAGGTTAACCCCTTCCTTCACGTGGGCCTTGATTACCAGGGCAGCCATGGACGGGTTCTGCAAGATGAGTGGATTTTCACCATCGCGTTGATTTTCTGCGAAGTACTCCGGTTTTATCAGCTTACCAATATCGTGGAAAAGCGAACAGGTGCGACAGAGCAACGGGTTGGCACCAATAGCGGAAGCTCCGGCCTCGGCTAAGTTGGCGACCATTAAAGAGTGGTGATAACTACCAGGTGCTTCAAGTTGCAAGCGACGCAGCAGACGGTGATTGTAGTCGGTCAGTTCCAACAGCGTAATATTGGTGGTAAGCTGGAAGATTCCTTCGAAAAAAGGTAGTAGCCCGATGACCAGCATACCGGTTCCGGCACCCACGCCGATCGAGATGAGCATCTCCCAACCAATGGTTACCAGATTTGTCTTATCGAGAATGCCGAGTATGAAAGTGCCAATCGCCAAGGTAGTTCCACCAAAAATACTGGCTCGTACAATTTGTCCCCGTTTGCGAACGTCCTTACAGAAAAGCACCGCAACCAGGCAGGCCAGGAACATGGCTGACATTAGTATGAACGACTCACCAAACATTAGGCTGGTGATGAAACATACGACAGCCGATACAAAGATGGCCGCACGTTGGTTGATCAATAGTGCAATCAGGATGGGGCCTAGGTAAACGGGTATGATATTTCTAAGGATGGAGTACGTCTCCGGATTATTCGCCGCCACCGAAAGGATCAGACGGGTCACCGCGATGTTGATCAAAATTACTAAGAAGAGCAGACTGACTCGTCGATTGTCTGTCAGGCTGGACCAACCAGCTAAGGATAAATAGACGACAACACCAATACCCAGTAGGAAAATAATCAGAGCCTTTTCCCAAAAACTTCTACCTAGGGAGAATGCGAAGCTTGAATCCTGATCAAGGAGGAAGTCCTGATAAGCAACCAGCATCTCATATTTATGGGCGAGGACTGTTTCTCCGGGTTCGATGATGATCTCACCCGCTAAGACTTCGACTCGTACGGATTCTGCATTCTCCTCCGCTTCGATACGTGCCTGCTCATGTAGTCCTTGATCATAACGGAGATTAGGCTGGATGGCCTGCCCCATTATCCGTTGCAGCGAAATACTTAAGTCCTGCGAGATATCAAAGTAGGTGAGGTCACGCTTCAAATCACTGTAGGCCATATCCTGGCTTTGGATTTCCAATCGCCGTGGCTGTCTATCTTCTTGGTGTACGTAAATAAAGTTCAGGTTCTCCGGATCTTCAGATAGCACTGTGTCGGTTGGATCAAAGATACCACCGCCCAGAATTCGTCTCACAGAAACGAGAGAGTTATCTACGATGGTTCCGCGTTCCTCCTCGTCGGTTCGCCCCAGTATGACCAAGACGTCCTCTACGTTTAGCCTCACATCAGTTCGGCCTTCAAATCGCACAGCGAAATCTTCTACCTGTTCGAGTTTTTCATCGTTGGTAAGTTCTGCGATATCCGTTTCCAGTTGGTTGATGTCCTGAACCAGATCGGTGATTTGGTCCCTGAAGGTCTCGTAAGAACCCATGTCCAATCGGTAAACGGGCGGGATCTGTTGCTTTTCCAGCTCCATTTGGCGAGCGGTCTGCAACTCACTGACATAGCTGAAATCTTTTTCTGCTACCACGCGCACACGTGATTCTTGATCTTTTTGGACCTGGATTCCCGCCGGAGTTACTCCGGTGAATGCGAGCAAAATGGTCAGTGCTACCCAGCCGAGTAGGATAAACCCTGTGACTACGGGGCTCGTACCGAAGAAGGTCTTTGTCCAGGTCTCTCGAAGCGCCCTGCGCTTTCGCCGTGAGGGCGAAGGCGTATCGGTGAGCTGCTTTCTCTTGCTGAAAAGTTTCACTGTAAGTTAGGGCTCAGGAGCGTATCAGCGAGGGTGACCCTCGGAGCGATAGTGCTCATAAGCCTCGATAATCTTTTGTACAAGCGGGTGACGCACAACATCAAAACTCTCAAAATAAAAGAGCTCGATTTCGGGTATATGCATCAGGATTTGAGTGATTTGCCGGAGACCCGACTCCTGTTTCCTGGGCAAATCAATTTGTGTTATGTCGCCAGTGACAATCATGCGACTGTTGTCTCCCAGGCGGGTCAGGAACATCATCATCTGTTCCGGTGACGTGTTTTGTGCCTCGTCGAGAATGACGTAGGCTTTGGAAAGCGTTCGACCGCGCATGTAGGCCAACGGCGCGATTTCAATGACGCCTTTTTCCATGAGCTTCTCAGCGTTTTCCTTGCCGAGCATATCGTGGATGGCGTCGTAGAGTGGGCGTAGATAGGGTGTGATCTTCTCCTCTAGGTCCCCGGGGAGGAATCCAAGGGCTTCACCGGCTTCAACGGCGGGGCGAGTGAGAATGATCTTTTCAATTTCCCCTTTGAGCAGAGCGTTGATGGCTGCGGCCATGGCCAGGTAGGTTTTACCGGTACCGGCAGGTCCGATTCCGAAAACCACCTCTTTTTTGAAAATCGCTTCCAAGTACCGCTTTTGATTAAGCGTCTTAGGAATAATCTTTCGTTTTGGAAACTTTAGGACCAAAGGATCTTTGATGAGCGTTTCGAGTGCTTTCGTCCGGCCATTGATGACCTGTTGAAGAACCGCGTCGAAGTCCGACTTGCGGATGTCCATTCCCTGGGCTCGTGCCTGGTCGAGAAAATCGAAAAAAGTCTCACTCTGTTTAACAGATGCTTCGGGCCCGGTGATCTGGATCCAGTTTTCGCGGGCAACAATGTCCACTGAAAGTTGCTTCTCAACTTCCTTCAATAGCTCCGGTTTCCCACAATATAGTTGGCTGGCAACGCGGGGAGTCTGGAACTTCAGCTTTTTTTCGATACTCGTCATTTAGTTGGATGTTAGAGCCTCCAT
>CALJGU010000321.1 GCA_938075565.1 uncultured Opitutales bacterium
TTTTTTCTTTATCGTTTGCTCGCCGACGACCATTATTTTCCGTTTTATTGTACAACTACATCGCAACAGAACTTACGAATACTAGCCATTCATATGGATCACAAAGCTCTAACGCTAGAACAGCTTAGCAAACACGGATCAGAAATTTCGCACAAAAATGCTCTCGTCGGTTTTGACGGATTCGTCGACCGCATCACCTCGGTTGTAGATAAACGCTATGGGCAAGGCGACAAATTTGAGCGCATGGAAACGATTGAGGATTTCGGCAATCGCATCCTCGCCGCCTCCGGACAAAGCGGAAATGTCGAACTCTTCATCAATTACGAGAAGCTGGGCGGCAATGGTCCGATCATGGCCAACGCACTTTTGAATGGAGGAGCTAATACCCGCTATATAGGTGCTTTGGGTGAACAGGCCGTACATCCTGTGTTCACTCAGTTCGCACAACAAACCGATGCTGTCACCGTAGCCGATCCCGGAATTACCCACGCACTCGAATTTTCCGATGGGAAAATCATGCTGGGCACCATGACCTCTCTGGACGACATCACTTATGACACCATCCTGAAACACATCAGCGAAGGAGACTTCTTCGACCTACTTTCAAGACAGGACCTGATTTCTATGGTCAACTGGACGATGATTCCGAATATGACAGAGCTGTTCAGTGATCTGCTGGACCATGTCATTCCCAATCTCCCACCCCGCGACACCAAACACTATTTCTTCGACTTGGCTGATCCGGAAAAACGTCCGGAAGCTGAAATCGAAACTGCGCTTCGCACCATTGCTCGTTTCCAAAATTACGGTGATGTAACCCTGGGATTGAATTTGGCGGAAGGTAATCAAGTTTATGGCATTCTCGGTCAATCCGAGGTTGAGGCCGATCCTGAAGGTCTGAAATCGATGGCCAGTTACATTCGTAAAGAGCTGAATGTTGGCTGTGTCGTTATTCACCCGAAGGAATCTGCAGCCTGCGCGACCAAGGAAGATACTTGCTGGATAGCTGGCCCCTATGTGGAAAAACCAAAAATCACGACCGGAGCCGGAGACCATTTCAACGCAGGATTCTCAACCGCTCAGCTTCTTGGCTTCCCTCCACTTGCCTGCCTTACTGTGGGCGTAAGCTTCAGTGGGCATTACGTGCGCACAGGAGAAAGCCCAAGCCTGACTAAGGTTCAGACCTTTATCCAAAACTGGAAAAACGATTAATGGCAGCTCCGGAACACGGATTGTTCATTACATTTGAAGGCTCCGAGGGCACCGGGAAAACGACCCAGATTCAGAGGCTGACCTCCAGATTGGAGAGTAACAATCGCAAGGTAATCATCAGTCGAGAGCCTGGAGGAACGCCGCTTGGTGAAGACATTCGGCATCTACTCAAACATGCGGATAGCGGCCAGAACATGGTGCCGCGTGCCGAATTGTTGCTCTTTGCTGCCAGCCGAGCTCAACATGTGGATGAACTCATCAAGCCAAACCTTGAGCAAGGGAACGTTGTCATATGCGATCGTTTCTTGGACTCCACCACAGTATACCAAGGCATCGCACGAGCTATAGACGGAGACACGGTTGAAGCCATCAACCAGATTGCGATCGCCTCCACCCTACCCGACATCACGGTATTAATCGACCTAGACCCGGAAGAAGGATTTCGTCGCATTCAGTCGCGCAACACGGAGCCTCCCGACCGAATGGAGCAGGAGCATATGGATTTCTACAAAGCAGTGCGCCAAGGTTACCTCGATCTGGCAGCCCAAAACTCGGATCGATTCCTCGTAATCGACGGACAACAACCGATCGACGAAGTCGAACAAGCAATTTGGAATGGCATTAAAGAACGCATTAACTGAGCCCCTTCGTTCCTCGAATCCCGCAGAAGTTCTGGAACGCTCTTTGGAAAAGGGTCGTCTCCCACATGCCATGCTCTTGCACGGGGACCACTACCCACTCCTGGAAGAGCTGGCACTTGGATTAGCCTCTGTCCTCCTCGATATCAATGCCGATGCACAAGGTGGCTCCGAGCGTTTTGATAAGGTTGAAAAACACCCTGATTTCTTTCCACTTCGCCCGTCCAAGAAAGCCCGTTCTATTCGCGCGGAAGATACCCGAGAAATTATTCGGCAGGTTCAACAGTCGCCTCACCAGGCTGAACGCAAGGTGGTTGTAATTTATGAAGCGGACCGACTAGGAGCATCCTCTCAATCAGCCAGCGCCAATATCATTTTAAAAACACTGGAGGAGCCACCGCTGGATACGACCATCGTTCTCATTTCGACTCGCCCCTACTCGCTTCTCGATACGATCCGTAGCCGCTGTTTCAATTTCCGTGTCCCCGCACCCTTCGAACCCACCTCCGCAGCTTCGTGGAAACAGTGGCTCGACGACTACTCCAGTTTTCTTAACGGGCTAACCGAATTGAAATCCGATAAGAAAAAAATCACGTCCAGTTTCATGATGATCTACGGACTCATCGCTCGCTTTAGTGCCATCCTCACCGAATTGGTCTCGGAAAACTGGAAGACTGAGCGGGAGAAACTTCCGGAGGATATGTCCGATGAAGAAAAGGACGCCACCAAAGAAGGATCCGCCAAAGGTATCCGTGCCAAGCTGCTCAAAGAGATCGAACATCAAACACGCGAAACCGCCGCTCCTTACCTCAAAGGTGAGAAAGAAGGAGATATCACTCTAAAGTTTACTGATAGCGTTCAACAGTTCGAACAGGTCATCGGTCTCCTGAATGTAAACCTCAAAGAAGAAACCGCCCTGGAAGATTACTTTCTCTCCTGCATGCGGATTTGGACAAGGTAGGCCACGTTGTGGCAGGAAAAGAATGAGTGTCCCCACTTCGCCAAAGCTTCGAAGGGCACGCAGGTGTCAGTGTTCAGG
>CALJGU010000322.1 GCA_938075565.1 uncultured Opitutales bacterium
ACTTGGCTGAAGACTGTCAAAAGCTTAAGAGTATTCTAGGGGTCAAGGTAGAAATGAAAGTGCATACAGAACGAAACACGAGAAATGAATACCAGAAATATTTCAACAGCAATACAAGAGAGATAGTCAGGGAATTATATGCAAAAGATATCGAAAATTTCGCTTATAAATACTAAATTCAATTCGTTTTTATATATATCTTAGGCGGGTTATAGTCCAAACAAAACGCTAGTCAAAAATCGTGAAGCTAATATTATGACCATATCGATAGCAGAGAGAGACCTACTTCATTTGCGCTACAAGCCAAAATCTACCCGTTTCAAGGGCTGTGAAGAGTGCCCGACATTTGATTTTTTTGATTGGGTTATTTGGACTCCTAACGATAAGTGTTTTCAGCGGATTAAAAATCTCCGCCCAAAAACGATACTATGCCTCGCACCCCCCAAAAGTTTGAGGATACTACTAATTCTTAGGTTACTACTAAAAAATGCAACAGTGGTTATTGCCGGAGCAGACACTAACTTAAGCAAAGTGTTGAGCCAAGTAGAGCCCCTAATTCCTCACTGCAATAAAATATTCTTTGAAGCGAAAGATATTGAACATCTGCATATTCAATCTTTTGGAATGGGGTTTATCTCATTTTATTTAAGACGAATTGATAACAAGGTAATTATTAGCCTCATTAATGAAGTTAGGAATGAAAGTAATTATCGGGGAAAAGATGGAGTGCTGGTTGCTTGGGGAGCCATCTGGAGTTCCTTGGATGAGAGGTTACTAGACAGAAGAAGAGCAGTACAGTTTGTTGAAAAAAATGATTGGCTGATACGCGAAGAACTGGAACCAGATGAATACTTTCGACGGCTGGCCTATTCTAAATTTCTCCTTGCACCTGCTGGGCAGGGAATTCAGGCACCCAAGCTTGCTGAAGCATGGCTAATGCGAACAGTTCCAATCGTTGTTCGGAATCCATGCTTCGAAGATCTCTACCGTCTTGGCTTTCCATTTGTTTCTCTAGGTAGTTGGGATGAACTTACACTAGAACTATTAAAAAATTACGAGAGCAAGCTAAACTCTATTGATTGGAACAAAGTGGAGAAGATGTTGACATTGAGATATTTCAAAGAAGTATTCTTGGGAGTTACAGCATAATAATAAAGTATGCATTTAACATGAATTGTGAACAAGATGCGAAGATTGGCATCCAATTTGTGTTTTATTGGGTATATTGGCACCTAAATGTCCAAGCTTTAGGTCAGCCGACCTTTTTATCAATGCTTTGTCCAATTTAAATAATCCCTTTTTTATACCCTTGGTAATAAGATAGACAGTCTGGTGGCAGAAAGCGACTGAGACGACAGAAATAATGTTTTAAATGTTAGCCTTACATACATGGCGTGGCCCAAGTATTCCAGGCTCATCAAACCGCAGCCTTTCCGGGGATCGAGTACGCAATCAGCATAACTCACGTTCTTCAGGACGACTTAATGATCGAGCATTTCGACATGGATAACGGCTACTACGAACCGCCAACCAAACCCGGCCTCGGCGTCCACTTCAACGACGACGCCGTCGACAAATACCGGCGGGGATAATCAGAAACCGCAAAACAATACCTCAATTCACCACAACCTTCTTCAGCTCTTTCTCGTCGAACTCCCAGTAGGTTGTTCAGACTGGGGAGCTTCTTTCATGAGCGACAATCTAGACATCATCCAATCTTTTTGGTACGGCGATAAACTCTCTCCGCTAGAGCAGTTGTGTCTTCGGTCATTTCTAAGTCATGGTCATCCCTTTCATCTTTATGTCTACGGGGATGTGGAAGGAGTACCAGAGGGGACAGTCTTGAAAGATGCCAATGAAATCTTCAACGAGGACAAAGTCTTTTTCTATGGTCCCCAAGCTGGCGTAGGCACGGGCAGTGTAGCTGTCTTCGCAAATTATTTTCGCTACAAACTCTTAGCTCTCAAAGGAAATTGGTGGGTGGATACGGACATTGTATGCCTCAAACCGTTCCGATTTCCAGAAGAACTCATTGCCGGTTATGGCGGTCAGGGCACTTTGGCCAACGGAGTCATCAAGAGTCCCAAGGGCTCAAAACTCATGACATTTCTAGCGGACTACGCAGAACGACCGTTCACCACTGCGCTTCCCTGGGAAAATTGGAAAGGACGCTGTCTTCGTTTTCTTATGGGGCTCAAGAGAGGATTCGACCCCGGGGCCATACCTTGGGGAACGACGGGACCGCGAGGCTTTACTACCGCCGTTGAACACCTTGAGGTCCAAGGAGCATGGAAACCCAAAATCACATTTCATCCCATCGAGTGGCGAGAAGCGATCCAACTTTTTGGTTCATCGGAAAAATGGAGTCTAGAACAATTTAAAAGCTCCCATGGAATCCATCTTTGCAACGAAGTTCTACGTCGAAACAAGATCGATAAATTCAGTCCATTCCCCGAAGATTCTGTTGTCGGCCAACTGATGAAGCAGTACGGAATCGTTGTTTCTTAGAATCCACAAACCCCATCTTCTAAGTCTTGCAAAGGCTCTCCGTCGAATATAACTCCGCCTGTGTTGAGTAGCTCTAAATCGTCGCGTTCTTCAACCTGAAAAAGTGCATCCATCCTAGTGAGGCGATAACTGTTGTCACTCGGGTTATCACTCATATCAAGACAGAACCTTGAACTATTCCCAGCTTGCAGGTGCACAGCAAAATCGAGTACGTTGCCGGTGAAGAGATTGCCCTTGAGTTCTAAACGAACTTCGCTTGTATCGAGACTCTCCAACAAGACTTCACTCTCGCTGTTGCTGGTGAAGTTGTTGTTGAACATGCTCAAACTAAACTCTTGGTTACTGGAAAACTGGCCTCTGAGACCGCCTAGACTGTTTTCAAAAAGAGAGTCGTCTAAGAACCAGGTACCTAGAGCTTATCAACCCCCCTGAACCAAATCGGTACAATTGAATTTCTTATCAACCCCGCTAGTTTCAGTCACCCCTAATTGAATTTCCTATAAATCACTGCTCGTTTACGATAACGTAATTGCCCTGATTTTGAGACGTAATAGTTAGCCGACTACGCGGAGCATTCGCGCTGGTGAGTTGGCGAGATAGACTTAAACCTTCCAAGTGGTCGACTTCCGGCAGAACCGCCAGATCGACCAAGGTCGGATAGATATCGAGTAACTCGGCCGGTCGGTTGCATTCATGGCCAGGAGTTACTTCGGGACCGGCGGATAACCCATCAATCAACCTCGTCAAGTTCGGCAATTCGATTGAATTTCCTATCAATAATTACCTCATCACTAAAGGAATCTCTATCTTTGCTAAAAACCATCCCAAGCGGGAGCCTGCAAAAGATAATCCGGTACAAATTTACGGTCTTTCCAATTATGATGAAATACTTCGGTGGCAGAACCAGACATTGGAGGAACTATCCAGCTCCAATTTCCAGAAACCAAACGGCCCTGCTGTTGCTCCATCGACACAAAACGCATAAACTCTGAAGAGGCACGGTGATGGTCCACGATACGAACACCATCGACAGAAAATGAATGAAGGACCGCTTCGTTGAGTTCTACGAGCGC
>CALJGU010000323.1 GCA_938075565.1 uncultured Opitutales bacterium
AAATCCGACGAAAACTCATCTCCCAGGAATAAGCAGGAAGCCGACCTGATCGCTCTTTGGGAATTAGTGATAGATGTGAAGCAGATAAGTATTCACGATAATTTTTTCGATCTTGGCGGAAACTCCATGAATATTCTGCGAATCACTCACCGCATCAAGCAGTCGACTGGAAAGACAATTAGTATAGCGGACATTGTTGCTCATCCCACCATAGCTGAAATATCACAGCTATTGGATTCAACGGAAGAAAACACAACATACATACAGAAATTTGGCGGCGAGGGTGACAAATCGCCTATATTTTTCTTCCCAGTAATCAACAGAAACGCTCTCATATTCAGCGACCTTGCCCTTAGCTTGAGTGAAGATCGACCGTGCTATGGAATAGAACTTCCCCAGCCTGAAAACGAGATCGAACCTCTACAAAGCTTTGAAGAACTAGCCTCTCATTGTATTCAAGAAATCAAGAAGATTCAACCTGAGGGTCCCTACAACCTTGCTGGATATTCGTTTGGAGGATCCCTTGCATGTGAAACCGCCTCTCAGTTGGATTCGGTCGCAAACCTGATTCTGTTTGATTCTTTACCATCTGGACCTCTTACCCCAAATACAAGCGACCGCATCGAATGGGCCTTCAAGTGGTTACTCAAGGAAAAACATCATTACTTAGGCTACATGTTCAGAGAAATCTTCAACAAGATAGGCCGTTCTTTAGGTATTAAAAAAGAAAAGGATTTTCTACTAGCAAATAAGTCTATTATCGGCGATGTCACACTACTGAGACCAGGTATGTTTTATAATGGATACTGTAGTCATCCCGTGAATACAAAATTACTGATTTTCACAGCAAGAGATACAGAGTATTCATACAACAGCGGAACTAAAATGGAAAAGTGGAAAGATTTCTCCGAGTTCCCTATCGATTTTTGTCGCGTGAATACACATCGCCACATCGACGTGCTCAAAAACACTAACACGGATCAACTCTCAGCTCGTATCAAAGCGCAGCTTGAAAGCAGTTAATCTAATTCCTTAACCTCTCGATATCAATCAATGCCGTGGTATTGCCGGTATTCTTCATAGGCTTCATTGCCCATGTATCGGCTGACCATTCGTGAATCAGTTGTCTTAAGATCTACCAAGACTAATCCATCCAGTACATCTGAGAATTCCTTATCCACATTGAAACTAAGAAGCTGTGCATTCAGTTTCAGATAGTGACGGAGTAGTACTGGAATACTTTTTCCATCGTGTTCAATCTCTGCGATCAATGCAGAAACATCATCATTGGAATCTGCTCGGCACTTGCGTAGTAAACCTCAAATTCCTTTTCTGCGACGAGTCTCTGATTTTCTGGGAGTTCGGAAAGTTCAAGCTCCAGCTTCTTTGCGTCTGGCGCCCGTATAATCTCTTCCAGCACAGGTGCTGAGATCTTGGGGAACCTGATAGACCGAGGTCCTGAAATACTGGACTGACTGGGCTCTGAACCAGCCAGAAATCTACCGAATAGGTGCATTGTGCGATATCGAAAACCCTGCATCGGGGCGAGTCATGGAAAAAGCGGGGCTTTCACTGGAGGGCACCTTCAAACGCTATGGTATCCACCCAAACATGGGTGACGAACCTCGTGACGTCCACAGTTATGCCAAGACTCGCTAACAAAATGTGCACTGCAGCATTGCAGCCAAACTCTTTCCTGAAAAGCTAGGTCCATGGAATTACTCACATCAGTCATTTGCGATTCCGCCTCTGATTACAATGGCAAGCTCTGCATACTGGGTGCCTTCGACACCATCTGGAGCAGCAAGTACCCCAATCAACATCCCCATTGCACGCTGGCGCTACGTTTCTTGTTCAATCAAACGGACCTCGGTAAGCATCAATTTAAGGTCATCTTTGTAGATGCGGATGGCAAAGAACTGCTTCCCAAAGGCCCACTGAAATTTGGTATTCAGATAGGAGCCATTCCGGACGAGCAGTATTTTATATCGAGAAACCTAACGTTGAACATGCAAGGTCTGCCGATTCCTGCACCGGGACAATATTCGTTCGATGTTTATTGGAACGAGGAAGTACTGGCCAGTATTCCCTTGCAGGCTGTTCAAGGACCTGCAGGCAGACCAGGAGGTCCTCAAAAACCTCCCACTGAGGCCTGAACTCTATTTGTAAAAGAGTCAAAAAAGTCTGCACATCACTCGCTTCAGAGGCTTGCTGACGATCAATCTTTCCGACGATGGGATGATTGACTTTAATATTCCGACTACTCACTTTCAACCGTTTATGAATTTTACAGCTGCCGGCGTGACCCACGTGGGGATGGTGCGCAAAAAGAACGAAGACAGTTTCTTTTGCGACATGGAGAACTGTATATATGCAGTGGCAGATGGCCTGGGCGGCCTTCCTTTTGGCGACTTAGCTAGTAAAGCCGTCGTTCAATATCTGGAATTGTGGACGAATGCTCGGAAGAATGACGACTGGGAAGGCATTCACTGGCCTACCCTTATGAAAGAGGTAAATCACCAAGTGATTCAAACCGGCCAGATATCCGCTCATGGCTTAGGCATCGGCACTACCCTTTCCATGGGGATGATCCGCAATAACAATCTTGAGGTATCGCATATAGGCGACTCACGGATCTACCTGGTTCGATCCGGCAAAATCGAGCAAATCACCACCGACCACACTCTGGAAACCTTTGCCCGACAACAAAAACAAATTCCAGATAACCAGGAAGTCCCTGAGCATTACAAACACACCCTAACGCAGTGCTTAGGACAACGTGAGCTCATTAAGCCAGATTTCACAGAACACCGAATCCTCAGTGGAGATCGTCTCTTATTCTGCTCTGATGGTATAAGCGGCCCTGTCTCTGAGGAGGAGATCCTACGCATCTTAACCGCACGAAATACTCCTGAAGCCACTGTGGAACAACTGGTGCAGAAAACGCTCGATAATGGTGCACCTGATAATGTCACCGGCATCGTTCTATTTGCCGAATAATCGGATTGTGCTCCAATCCAATTCTGATAATTTACCCCTAACCAACTTATCATTAAAATGAGTTCCGAAAGATTCGCCCCTCTCATCCAATCGAATCCTGATAACGAGATGTTCCGCTTCAGTTACGGTGAAGCATTGTTTACAGAGGACAAATTTGAAGCGTGTATTGAACACCTCGAAATTTGTGTCGCCCAGAAAAACGACTGGATGATCCCATATATCCTTCTAGGCAAGGCTCTGATCGCCCTAGACCGAAAACCTGAGGCTGTGGTTCATTTAGAAACAGCTCTCGCTTTGGCCAAGGAGCAACACCATGAGGATCCGGAGGCAGAGGTCACCGCACTCTTGGAAGACTTGCGCTAAGCCTTGATTCGGTCGCTTACGACCTGTTGGGTGAAGGGATGCCATTTACGCCCATTCCTTACCCAAACAATAGCTCTTATTCTGACGATGAAATGTTACACCGGTCGGAATCGTTTTGGGGCGATCTAAAACAACGCCGAACGATCCGGGAGTTCTCAATTGCCCCTATACCTCTTGAAGTCATAGAAAATTGTTTAATGGCAGCTGGGAGCGCACCCAGTGGAGTCAATCGACAACCCTGGCACTTTTCAGTAGTAACGAATCCAGCCATCAAACGTGAAATACGTGAGGCTGCCGAGGAAGAGGAGAAATCATTTTACGAACACCGAGCTCCTCAGGATTGGTTGGATGCGTTGGCCGACCTTGGAACGGACGAGCATAAGCCCTTTCTTGAAACAGCTCCCTGCCTGATAGCTATTTTTTCGGAATCCAAATCTCCCAGCGAAAATGGTTTTTCCAAAAACTACTACGTATCTGAATCGGTCGGAATCGCTACAGGCATGCTCATAACAGCACTCCACCATGCAGGCCTCTCAACACTCACTCACACTCCTGGCCCGATGGGGTTCCTGAATCGAATTCTTGATCGCCCAAAGCATGAAAAACCTTTCCTCCTCCTGGTAGTTGGGAACCCTGCCGCCGGCGCCATGGTTCCAACCATTCGCAAAAAGCCTTTGAGCGAATTTGTAAGCTACGTATAGCCGGGACTAGTCCCAGAGATTGGCTGGATAAATACCCTTGGCGATCTGATCCATAAGCTTGGCGACCGCATCTACTTTATCTTCAGGGTTCGTCAGCCCAAGCCATTGCTCCTTAGAGAGCAGCAATTCCACAGCAGCTCCTTTCGATTGTATCCAATTAAAGACGGCCACTGGGAGGAAGAACTCCTCTTTCAACGGATCTTTAATGTTTTCCAAAAAGGACACAAATTCGACTTCCAGGAAATCGAGAAAGTCCGCGGAGAATCCCCACAGATTTAAAGATACAATGGTATCCAATCGTAGGTTTCTTTCATGCTCATCAACAAAACCGGTAATGCCATTTTCACGAGAAGCGATGTCGAAGGTCTCTTCTATACGGGTTAGAATCCTATCCGTAGATGCTTCACACACTGCTCGCGTAACACTGCCATTCGGAGACAGCGTATTGGCCAATTCAAAACCTACCAGCACCCCTGAACGCTTAGGAATCCCGGACAAGCTCTGAGCGAGAAGACGAAAGGAAGATGGTCCATAAAAGTCGTCGGCATTTATCACAGCAAAAGGGCCCTCAATATGCTCAACCGCTGAGAGCAAGGCATGTCCTGTCCCCAAAGGTTTAGTGCGTCCTTCTGGAGCACGATCCAATCCTTGATATGCGAACTCCACTTTCACACGCTGCTCAAACCGCTGAGTGATGCGATCATGGAAGCCTTCCTCCATCTCCTTCCGAATCACTATAACGACCTTATTGAAGCCACTTCTCACAGCATCGTACACCGAGTAGTCGAGAAGCACCTCGTTGGAAGGCCCAAGCCCTTCCATTTGCTTTACTCCACCGTAACGACTGCCCAATCCGGCAGCTAATATAACCAAGGTTAAATCACTCATTGCTCATTTGTAGAGTTTTCGGCGTCCCACTCCTCAGGTCGAGCAAGAAACTCCGTGAGTCCTGGGATAATTTCAAGAATTCTGTAGGAGGTAGCTTGCTGCCGAATGGTTGTATTTGATGTTTCGAATCGGCAGCAAGCTACCTCCTACAACTGGCCTGATCGATATTTCTGAACTAAGCTTATCGGTCCCCACGGAATGATGTCCGCTTAGTACCGGAGTACAATTCGTATTCCAAAAGCCGACAATCGATCGGTCCGTTGTAAAACTCAATTCGCCTGGAAGCCCGTAAACCAATTCGTTTACTCAGCTTCATGTTGCCGGTAAAAACATAAGCCCAATACCCAGCCGCCTTTTGCTTGAAGAAGTCTCCAATTTGTCGATACAAGCCTTCGAGTTTCTTTTCCTCACCTAGGCGTTCTCCGTATTCGGGATTCATGACAATTACTCCTGGCTCCTCTGGCAAATTCAGATCTCTGAAATCTCCTACTTGAAAGTCAATCAGATGCTCTACCCCTGCCAACTTCGCGTTGTGCTTAGCTGCATCAATAGCTTCGGAATTGATATCGGAAGCCTGAATGGTAAACGGCAATTGTTTCCTGGTAGCTTTAGGAATTGAAGATCGAAACTCTTTGTACTTCTCTGCATCGAAAGACGACAAATGCATGAAGCCAAAATTTTCTCGGAGAAAACCTGGTGGCCTACCAAGAGCCATGAGGGCCGCTTCAATGGCTAGAGTCCCACTTCCACACATAGGGTTTATAAAATGAGATTCCTTGTCCCACCGGGTTGCCGCGATCATAGATGCTGCAAGCGTCTCTCGTACGGGAGCTTTCCATGGATGCACTCGATAGCCTCGGTTGCTCAGAGGCCGTCCCGAAGTATCAAAATAGAGCATCACCCGATCGTCCCTCCAAAACAGAAAAACCACGGTTGCATTCTGATCCGGGCCTGAATCGGGACGTTGACCCGTTTTATCCCGAATTTGATCAACGACGGCATCTTTGAGCTTCATTCGCGCAAACTGCGTATTATCGATGCACTCTGTTAAGACAGAACTGATAATGCACACATAGCCATCATTCGCTATCCATTTATGCCATGGCAGCTTTCCAGCCTTTTGGTATAAGGTCTCGGCATCGGAAGCCCGAAACTCTGCAAATTGATAGAGCACGCGCAATCCGGTGCGACTTTGCAGGTTGAGCCGCCAGCAATCTTCCATCGACCCTTCAGTGAATACGCCTGTTTCAACCGTGTCCTTAATTGGAAAACCGAGGGTTTCCAGTTCTGCTTCCAGGTAGGGTGTGCTCCTCTTCGGGCAAGTCACCAATATCGGTTGATCAGGCATAAAAACTGAGTAAAAACGCAAATCTGCCGGGTATATCCAAGAAGAAAAGGCTTAATTGGCAGAATTAATTTAATTGATGAAAGAAAATCTGAACAAATGTCACACTCGTGCATCCAAGTGAAGAAGGATCGCGTTTACTTCATTAAGAATAATCATTTGTCTCAGAACTACTCTTAACTTAATTACATTTTCTCTCATTCTGACTACCACCTGTTACATGCCGTTGAAATCCCGAATCCATTGCCTGCTACTGGCACTTTATCTTTTTTCAAGCAGTCCTAAGCCTATTCGGGCGGAAGATTCTCTCACCTACAAATACGAGGATTATCAGGAGGATAACGATAGGATACGGGTGGAAGCCCACTATCTAAGGGCTGAAAAGCAGCTCAGCGTTAACACAAACCTCAGTGTTGTGGGATTGATTGACACCATTACGGGTTCGACCCCATCAGGAGAGCCTATTCAAGCCGATGGTGATCCGAACCAAGTCCCTTTGGAAAGCTTGGAGGACCGCCGAAAGTCTATCATTACCACTTTGGACCACAAAACAGGGGACCATGCCTTTACAGTCGAATTCAGTTACAGTGATGAGAGTGACTATGAATCCAAAGGAGGATCCATGGTTTATAAGCGAGAGTTGAATAAAAACAACACGACTCTCCAAGGAGGTTACTCCATGTTAAAGGACGACTTAACCGCCCCTACCCTACCCGAACCTGATAAAAAAACCTCTCACGACCTTTTCGTTGGGTTGTCGCAGGTGATCGATCCGGCAACCGTTTTAACGACCAACATAAGCTATGGTAAAGAGTATGGATTTCTAGGTGACCCATACAAGAGCGTGCAAAAAACCATTGAGATACTACCCGACTTCTTCTTGCCTATTACTTTCAGAGAAAATCGACCAGATGATCGTCATAAGTGGATTTTTTATGCGGAGCTATTACGTGATTTTGAGAAAGCAAAAGGTAGCCTCCAAACTTCCTATCGCTTTTTCACAGACGACGCAGGCATCAATGCGCACACACTATCCGTAGAGTGGTTTCAAAAGTTGAGCGAACACGTTGTTCTGCGTCCAAATTACCGTTACTATAAACAATCAGCGGCTAATTATTATTACTATGACCTCGATTCGGCGAACGCGGATTTTGATTTTATAAATCCCGAGAATTCAGCCTTCTATGCTTCAGATCACCGCTTATCCAAAATGGAGACGCACACCTATGGCGCCAAGCTGATCTGGTTCGTAAACGACAACTTAGAATTCAACATCAAATACAATCGCTACGAAATGAAAGGCCTGGATGGGATTACCCACTACAGCGCCTATAGCGATGCGAACATATTAACTGTAGGAGGACGCTGGTGGTTCTAAGACAGCAAAACGACAATCTCCGCATAGAAAGTCTAACAACCGGAGATACCCAAAAGGGACTGTTTAAAATCAGTTTCCCCGCCATGGGCTGTCCCTGCGAAATTCAGTTCCGTTCAACCGATCCTAACCTCGCCAATCAATTTAAGGATAAGGCAATTCAGTGGGTAAGAAATTTTGAAAACACCTACACCCGTTTTAAAGAGGATAGCCTGCTAAGTAAAATCAACCAGGCTGCCGGCAAGGATTGGGTGGAAATCGACGTTGAGGCTGAAGCCTTATTTGATCTTTGTGATCAGTTTCATTTTATAACGGAGGGGTTGTTTGATCCCACCAGTTTACCCGTCATCAAACTCTGGGACTACAAAGCGAAAGAACCACGCATACCAGGTAAGGATGAGATAGAAGCTGCAAAAGCACTGGTGGGATGGGATAAAGTTCAACGTGAGCCCGGTCGCATCAAATTAAGTGAATCCGGAATGGGACTTGATCTGGGTGGAATTGGAAAAGAATACGCAGTAGACCGCGTTTCACTCATCGCCAAAGATTTTGGACTCACTGACGTGCTTATCAATTTTGGAGGCGATATCGCTGCGCTAGGTAAACCACCCGTTTATACTCACTGGCACGTGGGCATCGAAGACCCTGGCAAGCCAGGAACCTGCTGGGGAAGTCTCGCATTAACAGATCTATGTGTGGCTAGTTCCGGGGACTACCGCCGCTTTTTTGAAATCGATGGCAAGCGCTACGGTCATATGATCGACCACCGAAAAGGTTATCCCATCGCCAACAAAGTGCAGCACACATCGATTGTGGCACGTACCTGCACCGAAGCCGGAATCCTTGCCACCGCCTGCTGTTTATTGGGCGAAGAGGCCGGCATGGAACGAATAAATACATTTTTTGGAGCCGAAGGCTGCATACACACCGAATTCAAACGTCTAGATTCATATGCAATACATCAATACATGGTTTCGGGCATCTAAGATTAGCCTTTCTATCCTGGCTTCAACCTTGCTCTTTGCAGGTCAAGCCCAGGC
Source organism: uncultured Opitutales bacterium (assembly GCA_938075565.1). Classification (GTDB taxonomy): domain Bacteria; phylum Verrucomicrobiota; class Verrucomicrobiia; order Opitutales; family UBA2995; genus UBA2995. The sequence continues at coordinate 8,713 of CALJGU010000323.1, forward strand.
AAAATTGAACGAGTCAGATTCACTCCCTGACCTCTCCACTTTCGAGTTGGCTGGAGAACTTCCCGATTTGGAGGGAAAGGTGATTCTTCTAGATTTCTGGGCAAGCTGGTGCGCCCCTTGCAAAGCTTCCTTCCCTGCCATGGATGAAATTTATTCCGATTATAAGGACCAAGGCCTTGTCATTCTCGCTGTCAGTGTCGACAGCACGGAAAAAGCCTATCGGAGTTTTGCTGATAAATCAGGAGTCAGCTTTCCACTCGTCCATGATCAGGCTAAAAAGCTCGTCAGCACGGCTGAAATCGAAGCCATGCCCACCTCCTTTCTGATAGATAAAAATGGAGTGATTCGCGCCGTTCACAAAGGTTACCAAGGTAAGAAAACAATCGCCAACTACCGCGAAGAAATCGAAACTCTTTTAGCTGAGTAAGCATGAAAAACCACTTAATAAAAGCCCTCATCCTTACGGCACTAACATTTATACTCTGGGGTTGCGATACGGTTGAACCCTGGGAAAAAGGAGCGCTCGCTCAATACACCATGCTTCCCGAGAGAGACCCTCTTGAAGCTTCCATGGCGGACCATGTGTTCTACACAAGGGAAGCCGCTCACGGTGGAGCCGGAGTTGGGGGTGGCGGTTGCGGCTGCAACTGATCAGGAGGGCTGATAGCTCTGACATGCCGAGTATGGTCCAGTCTGCTTCGCATCCGGTCTTGTCGTCATTTCAATCCTCGGAACCTCCCTCATGGCTGCGGTCACGCACCGAAGTACGCTTCCTTACCACTCAGTCGTCATCCTCAACATCTCAGACCTGTCAGCCCTCCTGATTAAGTCATACGTCGCGGATGAACTCATTGGAGATTACTCGCTTCCAGAGGTCCAACCACTGCTCTTTAATTTTCGATCTCAGGTTGGTCACTTAAATCTACCCGCAGGGCCGACTTGCCGAGTGCTCTCCCCGTAAGGTCAATTGATAGCTAAAGACTCTAGATGCTGAATTACTTTTAGGCAGGTGAGAGTGCATCGTTTTCTTCATCTTTAGCATGAGGTTTGATGCCATATATTTCACAGAAAACTCGCTTGATATCGTTGTAGATCAAAACGAGCACAGGGACCAAAACCAGGGTGATCAAGGTAGCAAATGCAATACCCCATGCCAAAGAGATGGCCATGGGCACTAGGAATGCAGCCTGTGGACTGTCTTCAAACATCAATGGTCCAAGACCGAAGAAAGTGGTCATTGACGTAAGCAAGATCGGACGAAACCGTCGAACACCAGCCATGCGAACGGCCTCGTTTATTGGCATCCCTTCTTTCACTTTTCGATTCATAAAGTGAACCATCACCAGGCTATCATTCACCACGACGCCTGAAAGCGCCATCATGCCGAATATAGATTGCAGAGTCAAAATGGGCGTCCCTCCATTCCAACCAAAAACCTTGGCCATTATCCAATGACCAATAATAGCACCGACTACGCCGAACGGAATAGCCGACATAACAATAAGTGGCTGCATGTAACTTCTGAACGGAATGGCCAGAAGCGCGTAAATCACAGCGAGGATAAAGAAAATACCATTTATCATCTCGGCTTGTTCTTCACGACTATCTGCGGAAAAACCCATCACCTGATATTCTAAACCAGGGAATTTAGTTGCAGCTAATCTCGGTAAAAATTCCTGCTCGATTTCGATTTCGATCTCTTCTGTATCCGTGGTCAAAGTATCCGCATCGGCCATCACAAAGATAATTCGTTTCCTATCAACTCTGGTTATGGTAGACAGACTCTTACCCGGAATGATGGTTGCGACGGTATCAAACGGCACCTCCGTACCATTGGCGGTTCGAATCATCATGGTCTGCAGCGAAGCCAGGGAGCGCCGAGCCTCCTCTGGATAGCGGACCATCACTTTTACCTCATCGCGACCTCTTTGAATACGCTGTGCTTCTGCACCGAAGAAGGCCGTCCTGACCTGCTGTGCCAAGTTTACCGTGTTTACTCCCAGATACTCAGCCTCGGGCTTTAATTCCAACTCATACTCGTCACTGGCGCGTTCATAGGAATCCTTGATATCAAATAATCCATCATAAGTTCCATAGTGTCTCTGCAGTTCGGCTGACGCTTCCTTCAGCATCTCCATATCAGGGTGAATGAGTTGGAACCCCAATGCTTGTCCTGAATCAAATCTAGCAAAGTTAAAACTCAAGGTCTCCGCTTCTGGAATCGGTGGAACTCGCTTACGCATCTCAGCCGCCAATTCCATACTTCCGTAATTTGCTTTCCGAGACTCAGATGGAGTTAACTCAATAACTACTTCTCCCTGTTCAGGCACTCCTACAGCCCCTCCTCTGAAACCTCCACGAGACGAGAACGGTTGCCCACCAGCGGTTGCGAAAACATTCTGGATGACGATCTCATCAAAACGTTCATTCACCTCCTTCTTCAAATCCAAAGCGATTTCTTCGATGATTTTTACCTTGGAGTGAGTTTGCTCAAACGTGGTTCCCGTGGGCATCTCCAAATAGATTTTTGTAGTATCATCCGGGACTGAAAGAAAACGTCTAAACCCAACTCTATCGCCAATAACCAACGCGAGAAATACGAAAAGAAATCCTATAAAGATCGATACCGATACATAGCGGTTGTTTAAGGCCACGTTTAAAAACGGACGGTATATTTTTAATATAAACCGTTCTAGTCCATCTGCAAAAGTACGCTGAAAGCGGATAAAGAAATTGGACTTCTCTTCCACCTTGTCTCCCAGGTGTGAACAATGCTTCAGGTGCGCCGGAAGGATCAACTTAGATTCGATCAGCGAGAAGAACAAAACTGGAATGACAATGAGAGGAATATTTCTGAAGAAATTCCCCATAAACCCAGACATCATCATAAGGGGAAAGAATGATACCATAGTGGTAATCACCCCAAACATCACAGGTATCGCTACTTCCTTCGTTCCTTTAATGGAGGCAGCTAATGGTTTCTCTCCACGCTGCATGTGTTGAAACACATTTTCTCCCGTGACAATCGCATCATCCACCACAATACCGAGGGTGGTAATGAAGGCCATGAGGGTAACGATATTGATGGTCAGGCCAAGAAACGGCATCATCAAAAAAGTACCTGAAAATGCAATAGGGATTCCCCAAGCAACCCAGAAAGCCAAGGTAGGCCTTAGGAATAAAGAAAGTATAAGCACTACCAGGATAAACCCAATGATAGCGCTATCCATGAGTGTCTGAATACGGACTTTGATACGAACCGTGTCATCATCCCAATAGCTCAGATAAATCCCTTCTGGCAATTGGTCACCTTTAACTTGGATAAACTCCTTAATGCTATCGCCAATCTCGATGGCGTTTTGCATGCCAGTACGGAAGATATCGATCGCGATGGCTCTCTTCCCATTGTAGTTGGAAACAATCGGATTCTCATCAAAACCATCCTTAACGTCTGCGAGATCACCTAATTTTAATTTGGTCCCGTCTGGTCGGGTAAGAACAGTGATCGCTGCAAAGTCTTCGTAAGTGTAAGCCTGCTCGTTGGTTCGTAATAAGATCCGGCCCGTATCTGTTTTTACACTACCGGCAGATAAATCAACGGAGGACGTTCGTATAGCGCGAGTAATTTGATCAAAAGTA
>CALJGU010000324.1 GCA_938075565.1 uncultured Opitutales bacterium
CATAATTTCCTGGAACTACATTGGGAATGCCGGGTAAATTTAACGGCCGGTCAACGATGACCATTGGCATGTGGTATCGGTTCAGTGATTCAGTTAAATACCGGTCTTGTTGCGCGTGCCCGTCGGGACAAATAATCACTCCGGCGGCATCGAAACGCTGCATGATATCCAAGGTATGGATGAGCTCTTCTCCCTGACCTTGTCCAAATTCTTTGGCTACGACTTCAAATCCGGCCGGAGAAAGCACCTTGGATGCATGGCTGATAAGACTTTGATGGTGTGATGTCTGTAGATGGGGGACCAGTATTCCCACTAGTGGAGCTCGTCCTAGTGACAAAGTTTGGGCCGCTACATTGACTTGGTACCCCAATGACTTGGCCACATTACGAATGCGGTCCACCGTTTTCTCATTGAGTTTGACGGCTTCCGGACCCATTGCCCTGGAAACCGTGGCTACACTTACTCTGGCTTCTTTGGCGATCTGCGCCATCGTTACTTTCTGGGATTTTTGGATCACTTTTGTGGTATTCTACGGGTGGGTTTTTGAGGTTTTCTAGACAAAATTGATGAATTTCCACTTATGCAAGAAATTTGCATAAATGGAGATTTTGTTGCTAAAACGACTTGGGAAAACTCTGAGGCTTGGTTCAAGGAAAGTTGTATCTACCTTTGTTTCTCGAGAATGGGGATCGAATATAAGTATTAGTATTACATTAAATAGCTAGAAAACAAGGCTCATATGCAACCGATTGCATTTGAGCCTTGCAATTGATCCTAGGATTAAAAACCTCAACGTCGCAAAACGGGAGCCTGAGCTCAGATTTCGGCTATACCGCTAAATAAAACTAAACCATGATATTCGGTCTCCCCATTCTCGATGTTGTTGTCATCTGCCTCTATTTTGGCGGAGTCCTCGCGATCGGCGTCTACAGTGCCCGCAAGGTGCGCAGCCAGCTGGACTTTTTTCTGGCGGGGAAGCGGTTTGGGAAAGTGGTCCAGACTTTTGCCGCGTTCGGTATGGGCACGAATACCGACACATCGGTCAATGTAAGCACGAACGTCTTCGTCAATGGATCTTCCGGGGTTTGGTCCAGCCTTTCGGCTATTTTTACGACACCCTTTTATTGGTTAATGGCTCCTTGGTACCAAAGGCTTCGGATGTTGACCTTAGGTGATTTTTTTATCGAACGGTACGGTTCCCGGAAAATGGCCATGCTCTATGCCGTTTTGGGATCCGTTGGTTTGATGGCCATTGTTGCCTTGGGATTCAGTGCAATGGGTAAAACAGTCCTCGGCCTGACCCCTAAACCACTTGCCGAGCTGTCCATCGAGGAAACAGCAGAGTATGAAAGAGCTGTGGAATTCAGTGTTTTGAAAGATGAAGATTTTACCCAGCTTTCGGATACCGAGAAAGATAGGCTGCAGGCATTGCGCCTTGAACAACCCAGGCAAAGCCATTCCTACCTCAATGAAACCTTGTTGGTATATTTAACGTGCCTGGTAGTGTTGCTTTATGGGGCGGCCGGGGGATTGCAGGCGGCATTTCTCACGGATATGCTTCAGGGGATCTTCCTCATTATTCTGTCCATACTTCTTCTCCCCTTTGCCATAATCAAAGTGAATAAGGTCTACGGTGGGGATGGCGTTGTGGACGCGTTCAACAGTCTCCATACATACCTGCCTGAATCAGCACTGGAGTTATGGGGATCGCCTCAGGCCATTGATTGGACCTGGTACTTTCTCATTGCCGTTGGCCTCATCCAAACGATAAACGTGGCCATCCAGCCAAACATGCTGACGGCGATCGGCGCGGCACGAGACGAATATACCGGACGTTTTGGATACGTTGCCGGTGTTCTCATTAAACGTGTGGTGACCATTCTTTGGGGAGTGTTTTCACTCTTCGCTCTGCTTCTCTACATGGATGAAATCAGCAATCCCGACTTGGTTTGGGGTTATGCGACTCTTGATCTTTTAGGTACCCTCAACCTCGGCCTGGTCGGATTAATGATCGCTTGCTTGCTTTCGGCCCTCATGTCCACCGCGGATGTGTTGATGATAACATCATCCAGCCTCTTCACGCACAATCTATACAAAGAGTTTGTTCCCGGCAAAAGTGAGGCTCATTACCTGATGGTTGGGAGGATTTTCGGAATCGTATTTATTTTTGGTGCCGGAGCCTTGGCCCTCGGGTTTAACAGCATTCTCACGCTGTTAAAATTTGTTTGGGGATTCTTCGCTGTTTTCGCCGCGACCTTCTGGCTGGGAATGCTTTGGAGAAGAGCCTCCAAGAATGCAGCCTGGGCATCCATCTTGACGACCGCATTTTTGTTTTTGGTCATTCCGGCCTTTCTTCCTGTTTTTTTCCCGGGCATGCGTACCAACGAAGGGCTTCTCCTTTCGACACCTTCCCGGGTTGTTGAGCGGGTTTATACGGCAACTGAAGCTGACGTCCGGCCCCAGGCTGCGACTGAAGGAGAGGCGATTGCAGTGGGTGAGACTTTCTCTAAGACTTTTGAAATTTCCGGCCGATCGGTGTTCTGGGACCAGGGAATCATCCTGGATGAAGACGGTCGGAAATCAGGAAAGGGAATGTTCAACCTGGATCTTTGGATCCTTAATAAATTGGGAGTTCCGGTTGAGTCTTACGTATTCGCTGGAAACGAGAGTATTAAGTTCCTTTTACGCATGGTAATTCCCTTTGGAGTTCTAATTGCCTTTTCGCTCCTCAGAAGATCTGTGTTGAGTCCCGAACTAGATACGTTCTTTGCAAAATTGCGCACTCCGGTTACCCAAGATAAAGAGCAGGATGCTATACTGTTGCAGGAAAATATAAATAATCCTGAGCAAACCCGGAGTCTAAAACTCTTTCCTGATTCCCAGTGGGAGATCTTACGATGGAACAAGACCGTATATGTCGGGTTTTTTGGAACCTGCGCAGTTACGGGGCTACTTCTCGTTATTGCGACCTATCTAATGTAACCAAATAATTGATACAGCGATGAATCTTAAGCTAATAGTGTACTCATTGTACGGAATCCTTTTTGGAGGTATTTTCGGAAATGCCAATACCGTTCCCGACTACGAGTGGGAACCGGAACCCTTTCACTACGAGGCTGGAGAGTCTCAACGATACATTGATTATGAGAGTGGAGACGACAATAATCCCGGTACGAAAGGAGCTCCCTGGAAACACCATCCATGGGATCCACAGGCAAGCGGCAACGCAGCTGCTGCAGAAGGTATCCACACCTACGTGTTTAAAAAGGGCGTTGCATACCGGGGACAATTAATTGCGGATGATTCCGGTGAAGCCGGTAATCCGATTCGCCTGACGGTGGACCCGAACTGGGGTGAAGGTGAGGCCGAGATTCTAGGTTCCGAGAAGGTCAGTGGAAGCTGGAAGCGCTATTCTGGTTCGGATGGAATTCCGTTTCCTGAATCGTCTGCCGGCAAGATCTGGACGATCGATTTGGATATCGATTATGATCCTAAACTCCTTTGGATGGTGGATGGTGGAGAGATCGTCCGCGTGCCGGTAGCCAGGGAACCGGATTGGGAAATCAGTAATCCAGATGATCCAAGAAGTGAATGGTGGGAATGGACGGACCATCATTACTACGGTGTCATTTCGGTGGAGTCTACAGACAAATTCTCCGTGGGTGATAAGATTTGGACGCTTGAAACCAATGCTGATGAAACCAAAGATTATGTGGGGTTTCAGACCGATAAGGTCAGGGCTGATCGAGAGGCCAGTGCGACCGTCATTACGTGGATTGGAGATAAGGTCCTACACGTGGAATGCCTTGAGTACGTAGACTTCCGGATCAACGGGAAAACTATCACTAATGGGATCGTCGCAACCACGGCCCAAAGCGACATCGAAGAGCGTAAGCACCGAGTGATGGATACGGTGAACTTAACTGAGAAGGATCCGAATTACTACGAGGACGCCGTGGTATGGACCGAGCAATTGAGCTACGCCGGATACGGGCATCCGACGAAGGTCCAAAACTTCTCGCCGGAAGAACAATCGGTTACCTTCACTTTACGGGTTCCCTGGTTGGAGGAATCGAAACGCACTCCGAGTCAATATTGCCGTTACTTCCTGGAGAACAAACCTCAGTACCTCGATTCACCGGGAGAGTATTATTTCGAAAAAGAGGAAGAAGGGGGCCGTCTCTACATTCGCTTGCCGGACGATGCGAATCCCGGGAATTCCCATATCGAGATTGCTCGTCATCCGATCATTATCGAGATTGAGGAACAAAACCACATCGACATCTCCGGCCTGTCCTTTCGCTTCGAAAACATAGACGACTGGCTGGCGGTTAGTACGAAGGTGGCAGCCATCCAACTACTCGGAAACTGTTCGAATGTCACGGTTTCTCATTGTCGCTTCGAACATCTTATCAAGGGCATTTCGTCCTATCCCTTGCGAGACGGCGATGTGACCGACTATGTTGAGATAAGCGACAACGAGTTTGCTCACACCGACCAGAACGCCGTGGCTCTGCGATTTGGAATAGGTGGAGCCTGGGGCTACATTCTGTTTCCCAATGACGAACCTCTGGGCCGGTTGGTCCATGTCGATATCCTTCGCAACAAACTCTACAAGATAGGTGAGCGGCCTGGTCCCGGGGAGGCCTGTCATGCCATAGAAATCAAAGGAGGAGAGCTCGTCGAGATCGCTTACAATGTGGTCGATAGAGTTTACGCCGGTGGCATTCAGGCGATTAACAACCGTTTCTCCGGAGAATGTGAAAAGCTAAAAGATTGGGGAAGTCCGCTCAACCGTTCGTTGATTCACCACAACAAAGTGACCAATGCCATGTTGATGGGCAACGATTGGGGAGCGATCTCATCCTGGGGAGTGGGCCCTTCCTACGCCTACAGCAATATTGTAGGCAACAGTGTGGGGCACCGTCACTCCTTCTACCGGGCAGGTTGGCCTCAGGAGCACGACTTCCACAGCTTCTTTTCCATCATCAACAAGAACTTCGGCATCGCCTACTACTTTGATTTCATGTACAAGGGCTATTGCTTCAACAACATCGCCTGGGGAAAGGAAAATGATTTGGAAGAGCGTTATTACAATGCGATGGCTTACTTCCAAACCGATGGTTCCCTGAACCATATTTTTCAGAATACCTTTTACCGCTTTGCGGTCGGAACGAAGTCATTCGCTGATAGTTTTCGGGTTCTCGGGAATCTGTACCTGGATAGTGGACACAGTCACTTGGCCCATAGCCCGGAAATCGTATCTACCACCGCTTATGCAAACAACGGCTTTCAAGGTGATGTGGAGAAATTTGCAATGGGAGGAGGCCAAAGCTCCTTCTCGCTGACGGAGTTTCAGGACCACCTCGAGCGTGGAGGTGCAGCGGCTTCCAATACCGGATTTATGCTGGGCGAAAAGACCGTGCGCAACGCGGCTGAGCACGATTTTCGCCTGTTGGGGGATTCCCCTGCCGTGGATAAAGGCGTGAAGGTATTTGTTCCCTGGGGCCTTTACAAGGCGGTCGGTGAGTGGAATTTTCTCTTGGACCAAAAGAACCCCGGTATCCTCTACGATGATCACTTTGTTTTGAATGATGAGTGGAGAGACCGTGGCATGTATTTACAGATTCCCCGGCATGACCTGGTTGCCCACAACGTAATGTCGGAGGATTATGAATACGGCGTCTTGGAAGATTGGACGGTCGGTGCCCTTAACTTTGATGGGGTAAGCCAATATGGGAGCATAGACGATGCTTCCACCAAGGCGGACTATAGCTGGACTGATGAAAGACTCGGTGAGTCCGGAAGCTATCCCGGAGAGAAGCGTCTTGCCCTCGATGTCAATAATGAGAGCTTCCTGATTGAAGTCTATTTCAAAACTTCCGGTAGCCATACGGGGGGCACCTTGGTGTCTAAGGGCACTGATAAGTTTGGGTATCACCTGGTCTTGGATGAGGAGGGAAGAGCGCAGTTGCGCCTCGGGTTCGGAAGAGGCTCCTATGTGGCTACCGCTTTAGATGCATTGAACGATGATGAATGGCATCACCTCGTCGCGGAATACGATCGCGACAAAGAACTGGTCAACATTTTCGTGGACGGCACGGCGAGCCGGATTGAGGAAAAAGGTACACTTCAGAACTCCGTTTCGCTGACCAATCAGGATGACTTCACCTTGGGCCGGCATAGCACAGAGGCGAAAGGCTTCTTTCGTGGAGCCATGGACTTTGCCCGTATTTCCCAAGGCTCCTTTGTGGATTCCGAAACGACCATCGAAGAGCTATACGAATGGCAATTCAACGGCCCCTTCCTGAAGGATTTCTTTGGCAGCGATCCTAAAGGTGCGCGTAGAGATGTGGGGGCTATTGAAGGTGAGTGATACATGTTCAATGTGGTCTGAGCCAATGGTGTAATAGGCATTAAGTGATGAAAACAGGATTGAGTTTTCTCTCGCGGGATGCGCTTCGGTTTGTCTACTTTTGGGCGGTCCTTCTCTCTGTTCTCAATGGAGGAGTTCTGCTCGCAAATGAGAAAGGTCCAAATGTCCTATTCATCCTTGTCGATGACCTGGGGTGGAGCGACTTGGGATGCTATGGGAGTACGCTTTATCAGACTCCCAATATTGATCGTTTTGCCACCGAGGGAATGAGTTTTTCTGCTGCCTATGCCGCGTCCATGTGCAGTCCAAGTAGGGCAAGTATCATGACGGGCAAGTACCCGGCCCGCTTGGGTATTACCACCTGGATCGGAGACAAGCAGCCGGATAATTTCAATAAGAACACGAAACACTTACCCCCTCGCTACGTCGATCGCTTGCCCTTGGAGGAAGTGACGATTGCCGAGACCCTTCGTGAGCATGGTTATGCCACCCAGCTTGCCGGAAAGTGGCACTTGGGACCTGAAAGATTCTTCCCGGAGGATCAGGGCTTCGACATCAACAGGGGAGGGGTCAACTGGTCGGCTCCCAACGGCGGGAAGCGCTATTTCTCGCCCTATGGAAACAAGCGTCTCGAAGATGGACCTGACGGAGAGCATCTTCCGGATCGACTGGCCGGGGAGGCGATCGCATTTATGAAGGAGCAGAGCGAAGCCGGTCGATCCTTCTTCGCCTATCTTCCATTTTATTCGGTTCACGTTCCGCTCATGGCTCCGGCGGATCTGATTGAGAAGTACCAACGAAAAGATCTTCCGGAAGACCGGTACCGCGATGGCGTCGTAAGAAAGGATTACCTGGCGGTGCAGAACAATCCCATTGTGGCCGCCATGGTGGAGGCGATGGATCGGGCGGTCGGAAAGGTGCTCACCAGTTTGACCGAGTTGGGGTTGGACGACGATACAATTGTCATCTTTACATCCGACAATGGGGGCACCAATCACACCTCGAATGCTCCTTTACGCGCGGGTAAATGTCATCTTTATGAAGGAGGGATCCGCGTTCCATTGATTATGCGTTGGCCGGGAAAGATCGAGCCTGGCAGCAGCTGTTCGGAAATGGTCTCCTTTACCGACTTCTATCCCACCATTCTCGATCTTTTGGATCTTCCCCTCCTTCCGGACCAGCATCTGGACGGAATCAGCTTTGCTCCGCTACTCGATGGAGCCGACTCCCTGCCGCGGGACACACTCTATTGGCATTTCCCGCACTATATGCGCGACGAACCCAGTTCCGCCATCCGGTCCGGCGACTGGAAACTCATTGAGTTTTTCGAGGACGATCGCTTGGAGCTATACAATCTCGAGGAAGACCTTGGCGAACACGTAAACCTGGTTGCAAAACATCCGGATCGAGTGAAACACCTGCATAAGCGATTGAAATTATGGAGGCAGAGTGTTGATGCAGCGATGCTGACCGAGAATCCGAATTACGATCCGACAAGACCATAGAAAGTAAATGATCGGCCTGTCTTTTCTTCAAGACCTTGGATTTGTAGGAACAAGTTTACTCCTACATGAGTGGTATTATCGCCTGATGGTTCAGTTCATGGGAATCATGGTCGATATTCCAAAAAGTAGGGCAGGAAAGAGGTTAAGTTTGAGTTGATCCTAAGCGAAATGGAGGCCGAATTAAGGAACTAGGGCCTTGACAATCAAAATATGCGATTCTTGAATGCAACCGTTTGCAAAGAATGAATTATATTTTCTTATTATCGAGAGTAATTACCAGAAGGACATCGGCAATTTGGTCCTATGAATGCAACCGTATACATTGTCCGTTTATATCGCAGCTCAATTACTAGTATTATTCGCAAATCATTAAGTATGAATAAGAAAGCACTATTAATCACATCCTTTTCGCTACTGGGTCTGATAAGCGTTCAAGCGGCCAAAGACTGGCCGGAAATGGGGCAGGGGATTAATCTCGATTTTGCAACGACTGAAGTGAACAAAATCGGATACGACCCTCATTATTATGACGTATTTAAGGCAGCCGGTTTTGAGAGCGTTCGCTTTTTCGTCAAACAGGGAATTGATCCGATTCATTACCGGGAAGCGATTGATGGAGCTATCAACCGGGGATTGACGGTCGTAATTGTCGGTTTCACCGGCAGGATTCATGGAAAAGAGTCCTTCGTGGAATACTGGCGGGATTTTGCGGAATTCTACCAGGTGTATCCGAAAGAGCTGGTGTTCGAGATCATGAACGAGCCCTTGATGGCCGGTCATCCGAACGAACCCAAATACGATAAGGAAGTTATGGCGTGGCAAGCGGATGCCATTGTCGCCATTCGGGCAACCAATCCGACTCGGGTGATCGCTATCGGTGGTCCGAATTATAACCACCCTGACATGCTGGTTGAGTATGCAACACCCGAGTATTTAAACTACCGTCTTCCTGATGGCACTGGCTTTAAGGAGGATGAGAATATCTGGGGGATTTTTCACAACTACAAGCCAAGCGGATTTTCGCATAGTAAAAAAGCGCTTCCCTTGAACAAGCAATTCCCCGATTGGAAAGAGCTTATTCTTCATGAGCTTGAACTGGCAGAGCAGTGGGTGCGCACCCATAACAAGAAAGTCCTATTGAGTGAGTGGGGAACCCGATTACCTCACTCCCGTGAGGATATTCTGGAACTAGTTAAGTTCGTTACGAAAGAAACTGCCAAAAGGGATATCGATTGGATGTATTACTGCGGCGTATTTAACAACGCATGGCCCTATGGCCTTTACGACTCGGAATGGGGCCTTGAAAAAACGGCTGATGTTGTGGAAGCCATGACAGGGCAGAAGCCCAAAATTATGACCCT
>CALJGU010000325.1 GCA_938075565.1 uncultured Opitutales bacterium
CACCGCTATCGGCCTTTGTCATGTTGAAGTATTTCGGTCGCCTCTCGTCTTTGGATGCTTCAGCAGCAGCAGCAGCTCACTACGGGTCCGTTTCGGCAGTTACATTTTTAGCAGCCTTAGTGGCCATTCTTGAAGTTCCAGGGATTATCGTAGGCCTAATGCTCGCGCAAAATCTCAAAGCTGGAGGGATAAAAAAAAGCACTTCATGAAATATTGACAGGAAAGAGCATTCTCCTGCTTTTCGGTGCAATGGTGATTGGAACCGTTTGTGGATTACAGAAGGTTGAGTCCGTGGCACCCTTTTTTATCACTCCCTTTAAAGGAGTGCTCTGCCTTTTCCTCCTAGAGTTAGGCATCGTAGCAGCTCGCCGACTTAAAGATATGAGCAATGCAGGATGGAGAGTAATTACACTCGGATGCTTACTTCCCTTGGTTCATGGCATTGCTGGTTTAATCGGAGGCGTTCTGAGTGGAATGTCAGTAGGTGGATCCGCAGTGCTTGGAGCCATGGTCGGAAGCGCATCCTATATAGCTGCACCAGCAGCCGTTCGTATTGCATTACCTTCAGCAAGTCCCGGCATCTACCTTACCATGGCGCTCGGCATCACCTTTCCTTTCAATCTTGCAATAGGCATTCCCCTCTTGATTAGCCTCGCTCCATGGATTCAATCCATTCTCACACCTTAATCTATACTCGGAATGAAAGTTACGCTTTCCAAACTCACCATCGTCTCAGAGAGACTACTCAAAGACCAACTGATCCAGTTAATTCGAAGCGAGGGAGCCACTGGCTATACCATGACAGAAGTGGGGGGAGAGGGCTCGCGAGGCGTTCGCGCAACAGATTGGGAGGGCCGCAATTTACAAATTGATACTATAGTTGCTCCATCGACAGCAGACTCCATACTAGAAAAACTATTTGAAGAATACTTTGAGGATTTTGCCATTATTGCCTGGGTAGTTGATGTGAATGTGCTACGCGGCATTAAATTTGCTGGAGATAAATCCGCTGAATAGCCTCCCTACACCGACCGAAAAGAAATCACTAGCATCTCAATCGTCGAAAAAATCAACTATACCGGAGTGAATTGAATACTCGGCGCCGACAATTTTAATTTTCCCACTGGAAGCCTTGGTAGCGATCAATTCCGATTCCGCTAACAATGTCTGAACCACGGCTTTTACGTTCGCTTTGACTACTCGACTTTCGAGATCCTTCAAATCAGGGTTCGTTTCTAATTCCTTCTCTACCACCGGTTGAATGCGTCCAAGCAAGTCTGAGAGACCAAAGCTAAGTCCGGCAGAGGGCTTATGAAATTCCTCAATACTAGCCTTAACAGCACCACAGCTCGAGTGACCTAGTACAATCACCAATGGTGTATTTAACTCACTGACAGCGTATTCGATACTTCCAAGTTGGGACGGTGCCGCCACATTACCAGCCACGCGGACTACAAACAAATCTCCCAATCCTTGATCAAACACTAACTCGGCCGGAACACGAGAATCCGAACATCCTAACACTACGGCCAACGGGAATTGGGACTCGCCCAATTCTGCTCGGCGCTTTTCGAAGGAATATCCCTCATAAAAATGAACGTCTGATACAAAACGGGCATTGCCCTCACGGAGTTTATTTAGAGCTTCGTCTGCTGTCATCATAGTTTTGGCTATTGTTGGAAGCTGGTTCAGTGTAGCAAGTTTGGAATCAAAGTAAAAAATACATGGCTGCAGATTATTCTAGCCCTGAATCATTAGATTTGTAAGTTAAGTCCACCAATCTATTTTCATCTCAAAATTATGAAGTTTCCTCTATTGCTTACCTTGGCTGTATTCATTTCAACGCCACTGTTCGCTAATTTGGCCTGGCAAAAATCATCCGCCGATTTGGGTGAACAAACCAGGGGTATCGACGTCGCTGATCTGGATGGCGATGGCAAACTCGATATTGTGTCGACTGGAGTAAATCGTGTTTTTGTAGTGCGCAATCCGTTGCAAAACAATCAGGCAGAAGTCATCGCCGATGTCATTGACGGCAAGCTACTCTATGCCGCTTCCGGTGATATGGACGGTGACGGAGACCTCGATTTTGTTGTGGCACGCGAGACATCACCCTGGATCGACTACCGAGAAAAACGGGCTCGCCGAGAAAAAGTTAAAAAGCCCAAAAAGAACGTACCCGACTTTTCAGTAGCCTGGATCGAGAACACCGGGAAAATTGATCCGAAGCGCACCGAGTTCCACCCCATTGAAAAAGATATGCATGGCTGCCACGGCTTGGAGCTTGTTGATATCAATGGAGACGGAAATCTCGATGTGGTTGGCAATTCAATCAAGGGAGATTGGAAGGACAGTGTTGCCTGGTTCGATAATTTTGCCGGAAAATTTGTTCGGCACCCCATTATTCAAGGTATGGCTCCCGAACGACCACACTACATACATTCAGGAGACTTAAACGGAGATGGAAAAATTGACCTGGTGGTCGGTCACTCAGGTGGCAATTCCCTCCAATGGTACCAGAACCCACCCACCATCAGCGGTGTGTGGAAAATGAACACTATCTCAGAACTGAATGGCGTAACCAATGCCAAGATTGCCGACTTCGATGGAGATAATCACCCCGACGTCATGGCGAGTGCCGGGCATGGTAAAGGCGTCTTCTGGTTCAAAGGTCCGCGCTGGCAACAGACGACCGTAGATGCAGATTTACCGGACTGCCATACTTTAGCTATAGGTGACTTTGATTTGGATGGAGATATCGATGCCGCTTCGGCCTCATTCAGCGCAAAACAGGTTCATTGGTATGAGAACAATGGAAGTGGCCTTTTCACCACCCACGATATCGACGTAGGCTCAGGCCAGGAAGCCTATGACCTCAAAGCTGTTGATTTGAATAAAGATGGTCGACTCGATCTCCTGCTTGCAGGACGCGATACCAATAATGCCGTCTGGTACATCAACCAAGGTGGTTGATCAATCGGTCGAGCCATTCGCCTCTTTGCGCTGGTTGAGTTCAGTTTCAATCTCAGAAACGCGCTCTTCGTCTAAAGGGTAAAAATACATAATCCCAAGAGGAATCAGGCCAACAAATGCTGGTATGAGGCTCATAAATAATACCAATACGTTCCTAACCTCATCCGTTGGAACCATGTCTTTAACATAACCTGCTCTTGATAAGAGCCAACCTGCAGCAGCGACTCCAAAGGCCCAGCCGAATTTCTGAGACATGGTTGATGCCGAGAATACCAAGCCCGTTGCTCGTCGACCAAATTTCCATTCTCCGTAATCAGCCGTGTCTGAATACATGGCCCACAGCAATGCACTGAGCGGTCCCCCTGTAAACGAGCCCAATACCTGCAAGAAGAACATCCAGCCCAGTTGGTGTGGCTGCAGAAAATAGAACGAAGCAGTTGAAAATACAGCGATGAGCATCAGGATCGCGAATGCTCGTTTTTTACCGGTAATCTGAGCAAACCAACCAACAAACAAAGCCCCAAAGATGGCGGAGGCCATTCCTACAAAGTAAAATGCAGACACCAAAGTGTCGTAGGTGAAAGCTTGGGTACCAAAGAATGGAAGAGCCACTTCTCGATCCCCCACATAGTATAAGAAATAGTGATTAATGACGACCAATCGAGTCGCAACAAATAGGATGAAAGTGAAGGTGAGTGGCAGGAGAATTAACCAAGGACCATTCTTCAATAAATCACCTAGGTCTTCAGAGAACTTAGCCTGCGTTTTAGGAGGTCTCACCCGTTCTCGAGTTCCAGAAAATGAGATTAAGAAAAATCCAACCGCCAGGCCCCCAACAATGACAAACATCATCTGCCACCCGAATTGGCTTTTGGGATCACCGCCTATCAAGCGAACCACAGGAAGCATTCCAGCCGAAACAAAGAGCGCGGCCGTATAGCTAAAACTAAATTTAACCGAAGAGACAGACGCCCTTTCCTTTGAGTCCGATGAAATCACACCTAGTATCGAGGTATAGGGAATATTGATGGCCGTATAAGCCAGCATGAACAAATTGAAGGTAATCCAAGCCCAAATTATTTTGCCAGTGCCCGAGAAACTGGGGGTGGTATACATAAGCATCCCAAGTATGGCCAAAGGAACGCACAACCATAACAGATAGGGACGGAATTTCCCCCATTTAGTTTCCGTTCGATCCGCGATCATTCCCATTAGGGGATCACTGATGGCATCCAAGTTGCGACTAACCAGGATCATCAAGCTGAAAGCAGCCGCCGTGATCCCAAAGGATTCGGTATAAAAGAAAAACAGGTGAATACTTATCGTCTGCCGCTATAGAACCGATGCTAAATCACCAAAGCCATAGGAGATTTTTTCTCGTATGCTTACTCGATGAGACTCGGTCATAGATATGGACTTAATTCAATGGGAGACATCTCTATTGGGAAAACAAGAGATGTAATTGAATAGAACTATTAATAGGAGTCAGGGCAACAGAGATAATCTCCCCGTCCATTCAACTAGGAGTCTCAAAACTTCGTTCCTTAATAAACGAAATCAACTCATGGAGAGTCGTCCCGGCCAAGGATCCCGGTGTTACAACTGGTCACTCACAATGAGCTCGTTCGTAAGCCAATTGAAGGTCATTTCGGTTTTGAGCTGGAGGCCGGTTAAATTGCCCCCCGTATGAAAACAGAAGATACAGGTACAATAAAATGCCGGTTAGTCCCCTAACTAACCGGCAATTGAATCTAAGTATCACGTGATACTAGATACCCCTAAATTTGTTATCAGGTGCTTTAGCTTGGACCAAGGTCTGAGGCAGGTGCCTTTTCTAATCCTGAACTGTTATTTGCTTTAAAGAACGATTGTGTTAAAGAACAATCTCACAACATCTAAAAAAAACTACACTAACAAATCTTTACAGTAAATGTCTGGGAATTCTTCCCCAAAAAGTAAGAATTTTGTCCAAATACCCCGAAAGTGGTCTGATGAATTAGGTAAATCAGTGTGATAATTGCACGATTTTGCACCGATACTAAAATTACATTCAAAACGACGAATCATGCCGACTGTGAACAATCCCATCTCCATTCTCACAAGAATCCTCTGATGTTTTGACCTTTGCTTTCACTGCCGGGCAAATAGAAGTCAAAAAATCACTCTGCGAAACTATGCAGCTTTGGCTAAGCACTTCATTCAGAATTCTGCCTGCCTAGGTCTCAGGATCGAAAAAAAATCAACAACCCACGAATCAAGGATTCGATCCAAATTTCTGACTAAACTTCGAGACAAGGCCTTCCCGGTCTTCACGAGAAATTCGTGGCTGAAGCATGGCTTTGGCAATACTCTCCCGGGCTTCCTTCTCATTCCCCTCAGAGATGTGAAAAACAACAATGGTCGACAACGCCAATGGATGAAGAGATTCAATCGAGAGAGTCTTCTTCAACAGCTCAATCCCTTTGGCATAATTACCTTCGATTATGTATAGCGATGCCAACTCAGTATAGGAGCTAGCCTCTTCTGGGCGCAATTGAATGGACTTTTCCACCGCTCGTATGGCCGCCTGATAATTCCCTGCCCGCTTCAGTCGAGCCCCATTTGCCAAATGTAACCCAGGTGAATCAGGGTTATGATAAAGTCACGTTGCCAAAGCCACTCCTTCTGATTCGAGATTCCCCATCTTCGAATAAATGTCAGCCAACCAAAACCACCCATCGGAAAACGCAGGATCATTCTCCACACAGGCCTCGAAACTTTCAATTGCCTGATCGGTCTTGCCCTGCCCCAAGTATGCTTGCCCAAGCTGAAAGTGTAAGCTCGCGTCCTTTGGAGCTAGCTGAAGAGCTCGTTGAAGCAGTCGAATTGCACCAGGAAGGTTTCTTCCTCGCTCGCACATACCAGCAGCCACCGCGATTTGGTAGGTATCGAAACTCTCGCCATACAATTCAGCGACCCAGGCGTCAGGGATATCGATAAATGATCCAGAAGCCTTTGCCATTCCCCGAAGCGCTTCCGCTTGAGCTATCAGACCAAGCTGCTGATACAAAGTGGCTAATAGATCGGCTCCAATCGCCAGATCACTTGATTTTATAGCTTTCTCAAGTGCCGTACGAGCCCCCGCTAAATTGTCATTTTGAATATGGATACGAGCCCATCCAACTAAGGCATAGGCATTCCCTGAATCCACTTTCAATGCAGACTGATAAGCGGCTTCAGCATCACTGAGCTGATTTCGCTTTAAGTAAACATCGCCCAGGCGAATCCAAGCAGGCACATAATCCGGGGCCAGATCTACCACCTTTTGTCGCCACGGCAACGCATCATCTAATTGACCAAAGCTACTCAGAATCTCTGCCAGCATGTGTGCCCATTTACCTTCGGCCGGCTCGCAAATATGAAGAGCCTGATAGCAGATACTCGCTTCTTCATAAAACCCATTGAAATGGTAAATACGACCCAGGTCAGCCAATCCATTTACAGGATCCTTTCCATTCAGAATTTGGAGTTCTGCATTTTCAATTCGCTGATGCAAACGATCAGGGAATCCCGCCAAGTCAGGACTGTCCGGAATGGAATTGAGAACAAATTCTCGTTCTCCCGATCCGCAGCCAACCCAGAATGTTAGAGCCAGGACTACCAAGATTGGTTGAAGCAAATTCTTAGCACTCACCTTCATTCCCCTCCTTTCGGTTTCCACATCATCAGACGTGTCATGGATTCATAAGGCGGCCAGGCATGAAATGCACCGGAGATAATAGAGGGGATACCACTTCCATCAAAGTCCGCCACTTCCAGGGTCAACAAATGCGTTGGATCATAAGCCATAACATGCGGCGTAAAACTCATATCACCATTGTTCCTGAACCACATCAGTGATTCATGCTTTGGCTTGAACCAGTCATTGAAACAGCTGGATGCGATTACATCCATATGACCATCAAGATCGAGGTCGCATTCGATCGGGCTGTAGGCTCCAGGAAGATCACCAATTCGATGATATTCAAAATCCCCACCCCCTTTATTCTCTAACCATTGAACCCCATGCCAGGGACGTGAACCAGGAACCGGTGTCGGACCAAAACCATCACCATTGGCAAACAGTAGATCGGCTCGCCCGTCTTGATTCAGATCACCGAGCGTCATACCGCTACTCGCGAAATCCTCGTTGGTAGATCCGAAAACGACTTTGTTAGAGAAGTTGCCTTTTCCATCGTTTAAAAACACATGCACTTCCTCCCACTGCTGAGATATCTGGGTTGCGATATCCTCGCTACCATCTCCATCGTAATCCGCTACACACACATGGACCGTGCCTGACAGGTTTAACAAGTTATGGCTCTTAAAAGCCCAGAACCCGGTCCTCTCAAGCCAGCGAATCTCTCCCTGATCGTAACCAAACTGCCCAACGACTAAATCCAATTCTCCGTCGCCGTTAAAATCCCCTGCTCGCACATCAGACACTCGCATTACATTTTCAAGAACGGCACGGCGAGTAAACTTCTGTGCTCCATCGTTCTCCAAGATATAAACAAAACCAATGTGATCATTGTTGGGGAAAATCACACTCATACTGGCTACCAACAAATCCAGATCACCATCCTTATCCATATCGACCGCTTCTACATGAACAGGCCCTTTCATGTCCTCAGCCAATGTAATCTCCTGAAAATCCCCAACCTCAGTCTGCTTGAGCCAAAAGATTTCGTTATCACGCGCTTCGCAGCCAATCAAATCCAACCGTCCGTCCTGATCGAGGTCTACAGCATCAATGTGAGATACCCAGGGATACTCGCCAGCCGCATCGCCGATGGGCTGTGCCTGATATCGGTTGATATCCTCCACTACCTCTGCTTTGGGCTTAAGGATGGGCTTGATAGGCTCGGGCGCCGGTTTACAAGCAGCAACAAGCATCCCCAATGCACACACCCATACAAAATAGACTATCCTCTTCAAATCAGACATTAAACCTCAGGGAGTGTGAGGACGATCTGAGGCAAATCAATATGGATTTAGAGATTCCTGAAAAGCATTTCTATTCTACTTGAGGAAGGACTTCATTTACTCTTGGCTGGCTCCACTCCCCAACACCCATACCCCAAATCCTGATGTTAGATTTTTCTCGTCGAATGGACCGCCGCACTGCCATCGTCAAATTGGCAGCAACTGCTAGTTTCCTTGGGCTGGCACCGTCACTCCCTGCACTCAGCCATGCCGCTAGTCGTGGTAAACGTTTGGGGATCGTGATCCATTCCTACGCCTTTCGCGGATCCAGAAACCAAAAGAGCAAACAATACCCTCCATTCAAAGACGCCGTTGAACTACTCGAGCATGTAAGCACCTACGGAGCTGGTGGCGTTCAAACGAGAACCAGTGACTGGGACAAACCGCTCACTCGCCAGATTCGTAAAACTTGCGATCAACTAGGACTGTTTATTGAAGGAACCATCTCAGCTCCTCGCTCCGAAAATGACCTGGATCGATTCGAGAAAGAAATTGCTACGGCTAAAGAAGCCGGAGTGAACGTTTTTCGAACTGCAATGGGAGGCCGCCGCTATGAAGATTTTCACCACCGTCATGAATGGCTCGAGCTTAAGAAACGCTCCTGGAAACGCATTCGATTAGCAGAATCCATTGTCAGAAAGCATAAGGTCCAACTTGCAGTGGAAAACCACAAAGACTGGGAAGCCAAGGATTTGATAGAATTCATGGACGGCATTGGCAGCGAGTATCTGGGAGTGACCATTGATACAGGAAATTCCATTTCGCTACTCGAGCATCCAGATGAGACGGTTGGTCGCCTCGCCAAATATGGTGCTACCACTCACATCAAAGACATGGTAGTTCAGGAGTACGAGGACGGATTCCTCCTTTCCGAAGTACCCGTCGGACAAGGATTCCTAAATATGAAATCCATTTTCAACACACTCGAGAAACGGAACCCTGATATCCAATTCTGCCTGGAGATGATCACCCGCAACCCACTCAAAGTCCCTTGCAAAACGAGAGGTTATTGGGAGACATTTAAAAGCCAGGACACCTCCAAATTGGCCCACGCCTTGAAGTGGATCCGCGCCAACTCGCAGGAGAACCTCCCCAGTGTGGCGGGCAAGACCCTGGACGAGAAGATCGAATACGAGGAGCTGAACAATACACTCTCTGTAAAGTACGCTGAAAAAGCGTTGGGCCTAAAGGGCTAGATAGAGGGATTGATTTAGCTCAATTCAGAGTCTAAACTCTCCATCATTAATGAAACGTTCTATTACCATACTCAGCCTTTTTAGCTCTTTCTTCTTTTTATCGGCGCTAACCCTAAGCGCCAAACAGCCCAACATTCTTATGATCCTGGTGGATGATATGGGGTGGTCGGACATCGGTTGTTATGGAGGAGAAGTAGAGACGCCACACTTAGACAGACTGGCAGAGAATGGTCTTCGCTTTACCCAGTTTCATAATACTTCGAAGTGCTTCCCATCGCGATCCATTTTGATGACGGGTGTCTATGCACAGCAAAACGGAACTCATCGGAAATTTGGCCCATTCCTTAACTCCGTAACCATCGGAGAAGTCCTTCAAACGGCCGGTTACCGAACCTTCTGGGTGGGAAAACACCATAGCACGGAGAACGCGTTCGACCGTGGATTCGATCATTACTACGGACTTCTGGATGGGGCGAGTAACCACTGGAACCCGGGCAATCAGCGTAAAGGAGAACCCAGACCCGGCAACAAGTCGGAAAGCAAACCCTGGAGAGTGTATGCATTCGACGATAAGGTGATGAAACCCTTCACCCCACCCTATGAAGATTACTACTCTACAGATGCTTACACCGATTGGGCATTGGGATTCATGGAACGTTACCGCCAGGAGGAAAAACCTTACTTCATGTATCTCTCCTACCAAGCACCACACGATCCTCTACATGCCTGGCCGGAAGATATTGCCAAATATGCTGACCACTACCGTGTGGGCTACGAAGCCATTGCAGAGGCGCGCTATGAAAAACAACTCAAGCTTGGATTAATTGATGACACGTTTCCCCGATCTGCTCCGACCCATGTTCCCTGGAAGGATGTAGAGCCAGCAGAGAAAGAAAAAGAAATCAAGCGCATGGCTATCTATGCGGCCATGATTGATCGCGTGGATCAAAGTATCGGTAGGATACTCGAGAAGATCGAAGCCATGGGAGAAGCAGACAATACCCTCATCCTATTTGCTTCCGACAATGGTTCCTCCGGCGAAGACGCTGAACGGAACGCCCAAATTCAATCCGGCCCCCTCGGTGGTTTTGGCTACTGGGCTTCGCTTGGCAAAGATTGGGCCAACGTATCCAATACTCCCTACCGTCTCTTTAAAAACAACAGCCACGAAGGAGGCATCTGCACACCTCTCATTGCCCATTGGCCAGCCGGCATTCAAAACTCCGGTCGCATCAGCACCTTCCGCGGTCATCTCATCGACATCATGGCGACACTCGTGGATGTCAGCGGAGCAACGTATCCAAAAACTTTCGACGGAAATAAAATCGTTCCCATGCAGGGCGTTTCACTTAACGCTGTATTCCAAGAAAGAAAGGAAGTCCGAGAAGAACCTCTTTTCTGGAAATGGTCCAAGGGCTGGGCCGTAACCGATGGCCCCTGGAAGCTTGTATCCTCTGACGGCAGTAAAACGATAGAACTCTTCGACACCTACAAAGATCGCACCGAGACCAACGATCTAGCCTCTCAAATGCCGGAAGTCGTCAAACACCTGCTCAAGCTAAATGCTGATTGGTTGAAACGCTGTGAAGAAGACGCGAAATTGAATCTCTAAGGGAACCGGCGAAGCTTTGACCTTGTCAGCAAGCTCTAGTAACACTCGTTTCCATCTAGAATTTAGCTCATTATGAAAATAACCTTATCTACGAACGCCATCATCACCATTTCAACGCTTTCTGCAGCCCTTATATTTCAAGGCTGTGGAGGCTCTAGCGAATCCAGTAGTTCGAGCAGCGCCCCATCCAGTTCCCAAGTTGAACAGGTCGCCAGTTCATCCGAGCCAACGGTGGCGAACATGAAAAGCGCCATTGTGGATGCTATCCAGACCATTTCCACCGATACGGTCGCTGAGATCACAAATCTCGCTAAGAACCAGGAGGTCATCGAAATCCCAGATTCGTTTGAAAAGGTGCAAAGCGCGCTCGAATCAGCGGGTCAATCGGATCTATTCAAAGGATTCTCATCTTCTTTGAACAATTCAGCAGTCAGTGCTCTAGGCGATTATAAGAGTGTCTTGAAGGACAAGATCGGCGCACTTGATATTCCAGCGGTTGAATCGATCATGCAGGGTGGCGACGATTCTCTGACGCGTTACGTAGAATCTGCGGCGGGATCAAAGCTCAAGAATAGCCTCATTCCTTTGGTTAAAGGAGCGGTTAAAGATGCAGGCGCCCAAGAATGGATCGACAAGATCAAAGGTGCGCTGCCAGAGGACACAGGTGGATTGTTGGGCCAAGTCTCAGCAATAGCCGGCGTTCAATTGCCAACGAATTTCGATGTTGAAGGTTATGTGACCGACGACCTGATGACTAAATTCTTCGGCGTGATGGCCAATCAGGAAAAGTTATTCCGCCAAGATCCCAAGGGACGTTCCGCTGATCTTTTCAAGAAGGTCATGGAAGCGACTGCGCAGTAGCAATCGTTCGTCCTCGTCCCTCGATAAGGAGCAATACCAATACTAATTGGTATAGAGTCTTACGTAGCTTTTATAACAAGTTGTAGGAGGGGCTTTACGCCCCGATCGCTCGGAAGACTATGGAATAATCGCGGGATTAACCCGCTCCTACAGTTTCTTGGCCACCAGTTGAAAACAGAGCGGTATCTTTAATTCAGCCGCGGCCAACTCTGGCCAGTTATTGCTTATATCGTGCTCGAACTCTTCAACTTGGGTTATCGTCATGCCCTGATCAATGATGGTTTGAAGTATCGTAGCAAACGTGTGCACAAACCAGTAAGCGGGTGGTGAGTCGTAGAATTTTCCAGAATAGTAATCTAATCCCCCCGTATCTCGATAGGGATCAGATTTAAAGTAATCGCATGTCAGTCGAGGCGCTTCGACAGAGGCCTTCAGATCCAACATTTCCTGAAATGGATGCTGCTCATATACAAACAACTGTCCGCCTGGCTTGAGCAATTCAGCAACCTTACCAAAGAAGGGAGTCAGATCCTGGAACCAGCCAACGGCACCGACCGAGACATAGACGATATCAAATTGCTCTTGAAACTCGAGGCCAATGTTAGCCACATCGCATGCTCGCAACTCACAGGAGATTCCACTCTTTTCCACCAGCTCCCTCCCCTGTTGAATAAAGGTCTCTGAAATATCGAAGCCGACTCCCCTGCTCGCGCCAAGCTTGATCAGAGACATGGTTTCGCGGCCATTATTACAACACAGCTGCGCTACGCTTTTACCTTCGACCTTCAGTTTTTCAAACACAGCCAAAGCGTATTCATCCAGGCAGGACAAACCCGGAGTCTTCAACTCATGTAAGACTCGCTCAAATACAGCCTCACGGTGATAAGGCTCGCTTGCATCCCAAGCGAGTCGGTTGGCGTCATGATAATCCATGACTAAAAAACGGATCGGTACTAGTGTGCGTTTCGGTTGATGGGCTCATCCACAACATGTGAAGCAGGAAAGTCTGAAGCATTCCAACCACCACGACGACTGTAGCGTTTATCTCCGTTAAATTGTCCGGGTTGGTTCAAAGGAATGGCCATCCCTCCAGCATCATCCATCATGGCGTAAAGCTGATCTTCCATTTCACGGACAATCGATTGATGCTCAGGACTGTTAATCAAATTATTGGTCTCACCAGGATCCTCCTGAAGATCGAACAATTCATCGGTGTCCCAAAGTCCGTAGTAGGTAATGTATTTATACCTGTCTCCTCGCAGGCAGAATACAGTCGGTGATTGAGGAAACGCTTTTTCCCAATAGTAAACATAAAGGAAATAATCGCGCCACTTGATCTCCTTCTTCTGTCCAAGAGCGATAAAGCTCTTTCCATCCATGTGTGGAGGCGTTTCCAGACCCATGGCTTCCAGGACAGTCGGACCAATGTCGATATTGGCCACTACGTCTTCAACGACCGTTCCGCCTTTAAACAAATCCGGACACTGCATCAGCATGGGGACGCGAATGGAGGTTTCGTAGGCGACTCGCTTGTCAATCAGTCCGTGTTCTCCAAACATAAATCCGTTGTCCCCCATATAAACAATGAGGGTTTCTTCGTAGATTCCCATGTCCTTGAGTTGGTCTATAATCCGTACCACACCTTCGTCCACTGCACGGAAAGCTTCACAGTAGCGTTTGTAATAAAGCTCTACGTCGAGCTCACTGTGGTAAGGAAAGTCGATACCGTGCCAGCTGTTGCGTTGGTCGCGCAACCAACGTGGAGTCTTTTCGGCCAACTCACGTGAAAGATTGCCACTGTCTGGAACTTCCCATGGCTCATCTGTATAAGAACCTTCGTGCCGCTCGGCTGGTGTGAAGTTGGCATGAACAGCCTTGTGAGAAAGGTAGAGGAAGAATGGTTCTTCGTCGGGTTTCTGTTCCTTGAGCCAATCGATCGCATAGTCGTTGAGCTCATCGGTGATATAACCTTTCTGCTTCACGCGTTCGCCGTTGATGTTGAGCGTGTAATCAGGACTTGGTGGCAAGTAGTGCCCCTGCCCTTTAAAGCTGATCCAGTGATCAAACCCGGGACGTGGTTCATCGTTTCCACCTCCCATGTGCCATTTACCCATATAAGCGGTATTGTAACCGGCCTTCTGCAAATACTCTGAAAAATATACGATGTTCGAAGGCGCATCCCGCTGATTGTCGATCACACGGTGCTTGTGCGTATAAAGACCAGTGAGGATAGACGCACGACTGGGAGAACAAAGTGAAGTAGTGACAAAGGCATTTTTCAAATGTACTCCATTCTCAGCAATAGAATCCAAGCCAGGCGTTTTTAAAAAAGGGTGCCCCATGAAGCCCATCGCGTCGTAACGATGATCATCCGTCAGGACAAAGATGACATTGCGGGGCTTCGCTCCTTTTTTCTTTTCCACATCGATACTCGACGGGAAAACAGATCCAGATACAGAAGCTGGAAACAAGGCCAATACTAACAATAAGGTAATACGATGAATCATAATGGTTCTAATGGGTAAGAAGTCGTTTGTTCTCAATAGAAGCTCTAAAATACAATTGTTAAAACGCGATATAAGCCAAAACTCTAGATTAAAATCTATACTCACCTCACCCATCCTCCAAAGATCACCTTCAGTTACTTGAATCCGTCTCTGCTTTTGGATGATAATATACGTCATCAAACTGCTCTAAATATAGATTACTAAGATTCCCCCTTTACAATATGGCCCTCCCGAAAGCACAGAAGCCACAAGATTGGCTCACCCAACTTTGGAATATTGTATTTGGATCGAAAGTCGATTTTGACAAGGATCGCTGGCTACTGGGGCCCATGGGCGAGATTGGAGGAATCGCCGATCGCTTCATTGATCGACTCGCCGAGGAAGAACAGCTCACCATTAATCGAAACCTTCCTGACTCCGGTTTATGCGATGGCTTTGAAGCATTTAAGGACGTGCAAGGGCTCAATCAAAAGATCGACGACTTCTACCAGAGAACCTGCAACTTCGACCTCGAAGTATGGACCCAATGGAAACCGATATTTGGTAGTTTCGGTTACCTGATTTATAAGCTCTTCAGTCAACGTATCGAACAACTCAACCTTCCTCAACGATCCCTCGATACCGCCTATGGCTTGAATAGCGAGATCATCAGCCTGAAAAATGCTCAAGGAAACACGGTATACCGAGTATGGTATCGAAAACTCAAGAAAACAGGCGAAGTCATTTACTCAGGCATCTACAATCACTGTGATTTACCGACCGGTGATCGATGCCTAAAAATCATTTTCCCCCTGCCGCAAGGAAGTGCCACCGTTATCCTAAGCGCAAGAACCGATGGGAAGGGAAACCTTGAACTCAGTTCCAAAGGAAAACGATTTGGTGACCCAGGGTTCTACTTCCTGGTTGAAGATCGAAAAGGCACCCTGTGGCGGCACTACCTACCAAGCTTTCATGAACGCATTTTTGTCTATGAAGATGAATCAGGAGCCATAAGAGCAGATCACTCCATGAGCCTGTGGCGATGCAAAGCGTACGACCTGCACTACAAAATGTTTAAATAGAGTGAGCACCGCTGAGCGCTTTTGCGATTGCTCCTGTTCAAGTGGTTTAGTTGAGTTCGCTCATGAGTATCTGGGAGACCCTCAAGAGTCTGTTTTTAGGCGATGATCCCATCGAAGCCGTGTTTAAGGATGAATGGATTTCATCGCTTCAACACAACCTTCCGCTTTACGCAAAGTTACCGCCGGAATTACAACTTTCACTGCTCGAAAAGATCGGTCAGTTTGTAAGCACCACTTACTTTGAAGGCTGCGGAGATCTAGAGCTTACCGATGAAATGATTATCTCTGTCGCCGGTCAGGCTTGCATACTCATTCTCAAACATGATGGGCCGCCCTACCCCAATCTGAAAACTGTCCTGCTCTACCCAAGTACCTTTCAGTCCGTAGTCCGGGAAAGAGACCCCATGGGCGTCGTCACCGAACGAGAAGTACGCCGCCTGGGAGAATCCTGGAGTAACGGAACCGTCATACTCGCTTGGGATTCCGTGCAACGAGGAGCCCGCAATATTCAAGACGGGCACAACGTTACCATGCACGAATTTGCGCACCAGTTGGACCAAGAAGATGGCAACACCGACGGCGTTCCCTTTCTGGAATCTCGTGAAGCCTACCGAACCTGGGGCGCCGTTTTAGGCGATGGGTATTCAAAATTAGTCGACCGAACCGAGCGTAGGAAGAAGACGGTTCTTGATAAGTATGGGGCTACGAATCTGGCCGAATACTTTGCTGTCGCAACGGAAGCCTTCTTTGAAAAACCAAGGCAGATGCAGCGCAAACGAGCTGACCTGTATGAGGAGCTAAAAGATTACTATCAATTGGATCCAGTAGAATGGTTTAGCAAAGGTTAATCGACCCCGTTCAAGATGGATAAAGAAACCATTCAACTGGTAAGGGATGCCCTACCAGAGGGGCGAACGGTATACTATCACTTTCCAGACCGATATGCGCTTTTACTACTCGAAAAATTTGTCGGTGAATCCGGGAAACCTATCAGCGAAATTAAAAACTCTCCCTTCGCGTCCTTGCTCAACAAACCCTGCGTAAAGGATGTCCTCGCCGAGTTAGGAGGAAAACACCTGAAGGCGTGGGACTTAAGGAAGGCCTGGCCGCAGATTCAGGATGGTTACCGTTTGACCTTGGGAACCTGGCCGGCGCTCGACGAAAAGCCGCAACTCAATTGGCATCATATAACCCGCAGCGGATGGAACCTCGTGCTCCAGCTGAACTTTTCGCTTTCACATAACCGGGAACTCCAAAAAACCGTAGGGAATTGGCACCGCCCACTGGAATGGTCGCCTCACCCCATAAACAAGGAAAGTGAAATTACACTGGCCTGGTCACGCATCGATTTGGATCTAGAAACCGGTGAAGCTTTGATCGAAGAAATTCAATCCGACTGGGTGCGAGATGTAAAAGACTACGCCGAGAAACGATGGGTGGATAATCACAACGACTGGAAGCAGTACTATGAGGAAATCATGCACCCCAAAACAAAGCGTTGGCCGGAGACGATACTCACCGCGACCCTGTGGTTCCTCTTGGCCGAACTCGGTATCAGGCAAATCTTTTACCACACGGCAGATACCGGAGTAAAAATGAAGCATATTGAATGGACGCCTCCTCCGCGATCACTCTACACCGCATTGCCGAAGAAGTTCTGTTTTCAGAAAACCCATAATGGGCCACAATTCATCCGCGATTGGAAAAACCGACAGCTTCGCAAACAATTTGTGGATCCAGATACCACCTGGTTCAACTTAGAGTTCTATTGATTTAATCTCGACGCCAGCGATTTGCCTCCTTCTTCTAAAGCCAAATTGGATCATACAGATACAGCTCCCAAATACTTGAAAGGCGACGGCGTAGAAATCGGTGCCTACATTCGGCCCATTCCATGCATCAAGCCCATTTACGTGGATCGGTATTCGCACTATGCGGGCGAAGACACATGCGCCGATTACTACGGCGATGCTTGCGACCTACCCTTCCATGACTCCTCGCTGGATTATGTAGCGTCCTCGCATCTTCTTGAACACGCAGCGAATCCTCTTCAAGCGCTGTCAGAATGGTTTCGTGTTTTGAAACATGGAGGCATTATCTACACAGTCATTCCAGATCGCCAAAGAATCTTCGATCACCCAAGACCACTGACCGAAGTGGCTCACATGGTTGAAGACTTTCGCAATGAAACCACGATGGCAGATCCCACCCATATTGAGGACTTCGCCTTGGGTGTGGACTGGAAGGAATTTTCTCCCGACTCTGATCCGGAGAACTATCAAAAGGAACGGGATGCCTATGTCGCCATGTGCCACAAAAAGCTAGAGACTCAGGGCGAAATCAACATCCACTTTCACACCTACGAAAGCCATACCGCTGTTGAGCTGATCAAAGCCGGTAATCAAGAGCCTGCCTGGCCAGGTCGAATGGAAGTTCTGGAGATCCAGGAAAAGTTTCCCTTCCCCGACCACATGGGATTTCTCATCGTGGCCCGAGTGTATAAGAATTTGGGTACACGTCTAAGTTCCTTGTTCGGCCAAAAGGGGATCAAAGAGGATGCAAAGAAGTTTGAGAAATCTTAATACACTGGAAATCGCATCCGCATTACACGATCCAAGGTTATACTAAGACGCCTATCAACGATAGTAGCGGAAATGCCCACCGCGAATGCGCTCCCATACCTGATCACAAGCTTCGAGAACTTCCGCCTCTAAACCACCCTCCAGTGACTTGAGGTTTTGTTCCATTTGCTCGCCACGACTAGCTCCAAGGAGAATCGA
Source organism: uncultured Opitutales bacterium (assembly GCA_938075565.1). Classification (GTDB taxonomy): domain Bacteria; phylum Verrucomicrobiota; class Verrucomicrobiia; order Opitutales; family UBA2995; genus UBA2995. Next base: position 17,995 of record CALJGU010000325.1, read on the forward strand.
ATCGACTAACGGTTGAGCCGCGAGCCACCGAAGTGCTAGCTCGGCAAGACTGATACCTGCATGATCAGCCACTTGGGACAACGCCGCAATTGCCTGAAAGTTGGTGTCATTGAAATAACGATCGAAATACATTTGGGAATAATCGAAGCGCGACCCCTGGACTGGTTTTTCGACCTTGTGTTTACCGGTCAAAAGACCCGCAGCCAAAGCATTGTAGACGACAAGCCCGACATTGTGAGTCTCACAATACTCAAGACACTCATCTTCTATGCCACGCGTGATAAGATTATAAGGAAGCTGGGTGATACACGGCCTGGAAAAGCCCTGCTGTCTGCTCTTCAAATCCAGCTCCATCATCTTCCAAGAGGAATGATTCGAAGTAGCCATGTAATGAACTTTGCCTTGTTGAACCAACAAATCACAGGCTTCAAGTGCTTCTTCAACCGGTGTGCTTCGATCGGGACGATGCAGATATAGTATATCCAAACAGTCAGTCTTCAATCGGCTCAAAGACTCCTCCACCCCTTTTAGAATGTGCCATTTGTTCAAACCGCTGGTTCGGAGATTTTCATCTTCGCTAGGTGAGCCAACCTTGCTCGCCAATACAACTTGGTCTCGTTTCCCCTGCAGGATATTGCCAGTGATTATTTCGGACTCGCCGTTCACATACACATCAGCTGTATCGACAAAGTTAACACCGCCATCCATCGCAATTCCCAAAATGCGATCGGCTTCTTTCTCGTCCACTTGCTGACCAAAGGTCATCGTTCCCAAACAAA
>CALJGU010000326.1 GCA_938075565.1 uncultured Opitutales bacterium
ATATTTCTCTACTTCCTTTACCGCAATCGTTTGTTTCTGAAGGTATAAGTGGCCCAAATAGAGACCAACCCTTGCTATCCATCTTCGACCTTAATTTTGAAGTAAAAGGGAACTAAGGGTTCAGCCCTTAAAGGCGGCCCTTTTTCTGCCCTTCCACTCAAAACACTCACCGCTCAATCGTGAGAAGCGCGCTGTTAATTAGTTTCAGGGAACTGGTCAGAGTTCCGTCGGGGTAGTAGGCGAACCAGGCTTCTTCATCGGGATCGTATTTTGAATAGCCAACGATATCGAGTACCTGGAATGATTTGGGGAACTGGTTGTCGATTTCCACTTTGTAAATCACTGAGGGTTGATCTGAGTGGAATTCATTTCGGTCGTTGGCTTCGTTGACCTCGATGAGCATATAAAAGGGCTCAGTGTTTCTCTCGGGTAAAATGTAATCGGCAGGATCAAAGGAACTGTTCGGTGTGGCGCCTGCTACGGCGTGGAATTCTTGTTCGTCTGCTTCTAATGCTTCCCATTCGAGTTTTGCTTCTTCGTACTCTTCGACTTTCCAGCCCCAGTAAGGAAGCTCCTCTGTAGAATGACTGCTATGGAGCGTTTTTATGTGATAAGAGGATTGGTTTTCGAGCCAGATGGCGATCTCAGGAGGAGCCTCGGTATCGTAACGATCACCCGCTCTGACATCCAGTTGGAGTTTATAGTTGGGAGCCGGCGTGTAGTTGTAAAGCATCCCATTGTCTCTCATTTCAAAGCGATCAAGAGCGGCTCCTACATTCTGGCTGAGGCCCTGAATCATTCGGATGGGTTTGGGCCGTCTTAAAAAGAGCGTAACCAATAGAATCGTGACGAGCAACGCGGGGATGACATAGCGGATCTTGAAGGTTCTCCTCATGCCTCGGAAATTCTGTTTCACATGCCCAACGACAAGGCCAATTAGTACAAATCCCATGAGAGCATGTAGCCCGACCACTAAGATTGAAAACGGCTGGAAGAAGGCCAGTAAACCGGATACGGCGGTGACCACAAAGGTCATGGCCGCCAATAAGATTACGACTTTATGCTTGGTATTCAATCGCTTCCAAAAAGTGGCCTTCGACTAGACGAGCGGCACGACAGCGCTATGGGCTTTCAGGTTCCGGCGAATGTCTTTGAGCGGAACGCTCGAAGGCGTAGTGTTCTCTCTCGCTGCCAGGACGGCTGTGATGGCTGCGGCCTGCCCCATACCCATGCAGGAAGCTTGAACGCGGGCAGCCGAGTTGGCCAGTCGATCACTGGAGAAACAGCGGCCAGCCACCATGATATTTTTTGAGCCCTGGGGAATGAGCGCACCTCGTGGGATGGTCGGCACTTTACCATGAGGAAGGGGCTTAGGTTTAACACCATTCTCATCGTGCAAATCGATCGGGTAAAAAGAGTAACTCAATGCGTCGTCATAAATTCTGCCCGATGTGTAATCGTTCACCGTAACCGTCTTTTCTCCTACAATGCGGAAGGTTTCGCGGCTGGCGGTTTCATTCATCATTTTGTCGATGGTAGCATTTTTTCCTCCGGGGATACTTTTGAAGAATTTGAGTAATCGCATCGCACATTTTCGACCGGCCAGATTGGTCTGCGTTTGGGTAGCTGCATTGGTAGCGTCAGCTCCAAAGATATGATTATTCCCACCGCGGGCACTGAAGATAGTTCCCATGATTTTACCCCTCCAGGTATCGCCTTTCTTTATGGTACCCTTCTCGAAAGCCTCATCATACATCTCTTGAATGCGTTCCGCGTTTTCCCGAACGACGTCATAATCAAAGCCTTTAAACATAACCATTTGAGTTCCCGGCTGACGTACGTCACTCCACCGTCGCTCAAATCCCAGCATGCCGACCACGGAACCATTTCCGGTGCAATCCAGGATCTGCCGACACCGCAATTGATATTGCACTCCTTGCCCCACAACATCGACGAGCCACCCCTCTTTTGTTTCAAGAATGTTTTGAGGAAACTGATAATAGGCCAGGGAAACACCGGCATCCAAGCAGGCTTCTTCCGCCAACAACGCATACAGGTGTGCGTTGATCAATACTTGGTGCTGAGGATGACTTTTCGGTACTTTGGAAAAATTCGGTAGTTCTTTTCCATCGATCTCAACCGACTTCGCGACCAGCTCCCAACCGATACCAGCAATGTATTGCTTTCCCCAAGCATGAAAGAGGCCGGGAAAATTGACGCCACCCGTCGTCGTCGTTCCGCCCAATTGAGAGTTTCGTTCCAGCAGAACGGTTTTAGCCCCCATCCTGCCCGCTTGAATAGCAGCTACATGACCGGCCGAACCACCACCCACAACCAGCACATCTACATCCAGCACCTCAGGATTTTGAGGATCTGGAGAAGGCAGATTCTGAGCACTTGCTTTGTGAACCAGACCGGAAGCCGCTAAAATGGCGGTTCCTGCTACCTGGCGTTTAATAAACTGACGACGATCCATGAGGTATAAGAATTAAGATTATTAATGTATACTGAGTTGTATCTGGTCGATCTGCAATTGTTGTTTTCGGGACCTTGGACATAAAGCGGATGAGTTTGAATCCGGCTTAACCATTCAAGACGAGTGGGAGATAGATGATCCCTAAAAAAATCTGATACCTCAATCAGGCCTACCTTATCTGCAAGGACGCAAAATCGGTCGACCCCATCGAATACCCGGTTTTGAAACCAAGATTCGGGTACAAATAATTTTTCACGTCCCAAGGAATGACCCTTTTCGACTGCTCCAGAACCTCAGAATTTTGCGGATCTGGAGAAGGCAGATTCTGAGCACTTGCTTTATGGACCAGGCCGGAAGCCGCTAGTATAGCCATTCCAGCCACTTCAGAAGTCGTATGCGATCGATCGTTAACTACTGCTTGGGGACTCGAGAACTGAAGCGCAGCAAATTCAATCTAACCTGATCAAAGCGGACAACGCCTGCCGAAACAAGATCGAAAGTTTCGGCCTGGGTTATCTCTATGCACATTAGCTTCTTCATTCGATATCCCGCTGCCCGTATCTCTTTGGTGTTTGCGCAGTTGGAGTTTAATGTGGAGCACTCTTACTTTCTAAATTCTTAAAACGGCGATGGGTTGGCCAACTAAAGTCCAGATACCCGACCCATTCTTTGTTTACCTATGGAAGTTGGGATGGTATCCAATTGATTCCAACCATTGATTATGGCGCCTACGTATAAAAAGCCTTCCTATAAAGCAGAACAGATTTTGGTCCGGTCTGACGACCTCGAGGACAAACAGTATCTGGCCTTTCCCATCACGCTACGGGTTAGCCGGTCCGAGATTCTGATATCCTTTAAACGGGGTTACAAACACGCACACGATAAGGAGTCCGATTGGCAACTGATCCGACTCAATCCCCTAACAAACGAAGTGACATCGCCAGTGAACATCACGAAGCGAAAGGGGGTCGTTCATGAGAACGGGGAATGGTTTGAGCATGAGGACGGCACCATCGATTTGTTCATCGATGCTCAGCACTCGGGATCTTCAAAACGTGAAGGACTGATCTCATTCCGATCGACGGATCACGGGCACACCTTTGAGCCGCGCGGTAAATTCGGATTGGTTGATGGCGTCGAGTATGGGTACGCTTTCCAGGGATTGGTAAGTGGAGCGCAAATTCTAATGCTGGTGATGACCTTCGAGTATCTGGAAGGCTCAGGGGAAAAAAGACAGGTCCACGTGATCGGTTCCGAGGACGGAGGAAACACCTGGCACCGGGTAAGAAACCTGTCTTCCGAATTCGGGAATATCCCCATCAACGAAACGAACATGATTCGCTACCAGGATGGATTTCTGGTGATCACTCGAGGATACGATGATATGGCTCGTATCCATAAAGTGGATTCGAGGTTCAGGAAAATCAAACAAACCAACCTGACTGAAACGCACGACTTCATGAAGAAGTACATCAGCCGGCCACGTATATTTGAAGCCGACGGTCGTTATTATCTTATCGGGAGAAATTACACGAAGACGCATCCGACCACCTTGTCCGAATGGCCAATGGAACTTTGTTTTTACCGCATCGATCCGGATACCTTTGAGATCATTTCCTACTCCGTGCTGGACAATGCAGAACGGAAGCTCGTGGGTGACGGCTACTACGCCGCCCCTTATTGGCAGGAACGCGGTGGCGAACTCTATTTCAACGTCATTACCTACCGGGGCATCGGTTGCCACCACCCTGACAACAAGCACCTTCCTGTTGACCCCTACAAACCAGACATTGTTCGACTGGAGTTCATCTGGAATGAAATTCGGTAACCACTCCTCCTAATAAATCCTTTTGATTATAAGAGATAGCGTTTGCACTTCATTTTAGCCTACTGATTCAAATTATTATACGATTAAAACACCTTCTGTTTTTCCTGAGTGGATGGATGTCCTTGAGCCTAAGTGCACAGGAGAAACCCAATATTATTGTCATCCTGGCCGATGACATCGGCTTTGAGTGTTTCAGTGCCTATGGAAGTGAATTTTATCAGACACCGCATATTGATGCATTGGCGGCTGGAGGTGCACGTTTCACCCAGGCATACTCACAACCGATCTGCACACCCTCACGGGTGAAGATTTTGAGCGGGAAGTACAATTTCCGAAATCATGAGGGGTTTGCCACCTACCCCTTCGAGGATAAGACCTTTGCACAGGTTGCGAGGCAAAGTGGTTATTCCACGGCCATCGCTGGAAAATGGCAGCTCTCTGCCGGCGATCTGACCGGTCCCGACAGAGCGGGTTTCGACGAATACAGTTTGTGGCACTTTGCGGAGCACATACTACGAGGGGCCGATGGTGGAATCCCCGAGCGCTTACCAGAACCCTTCACGAACAAAGGTTCGCGCTACAAGTCCCCCAGACTGTTTGAAAATGGTACCCTATTAACGGATACGGACGGAAAATACGGTCCTGATATCGTAACGGACTTCTTATGTGATTTCATCGAGCGAAAGAAAAATGAGCCATTTCTTATATACTACCCCATGATGTTAGTTCATGCTCCCTTTGAGCCTACGCCGGACAGTCCCGATTGGGCAAAGAAAGACCCCGGCCGGGGTAGCGGTGAGCACTACCGGGATATGGTCCACTACATGGACAGAATGGTCGAAAAAATCACCGCCAAGCTTGAAGAGCAGAACCTGCGTGAGAACACCCTGATCCTGTTTACCGGTGACAACGGAACGCCGAGGCAAATCACATCCCCCTTTCCGGGACGGGGGGAAATTCGCGGCGGCAAAGGTCTGATGATCGACGATGGTAACCGGGTGCCTTTCATTGCTAATTGGCCAGAAACCATCAAACCGGACTCAGTCATCCACTCCCTGATCGGCTTTGCAGATTTCTGGCCAACCATTGCCGAATTAACCGGCTCAAAAAGGTCACCTATAACGGACGGACAAAGTTTCCTGCCCTTACTCAAAGGCATTACCGCCAACGCACGCCCTTGGCTCTTTCAATCCTATTCCGTTCATGGACCCAGCTCCGCCCCATTTCGCTGCTTTACGCGCGACGCCGACTGGAAACTCTATTCCGACGGCTCACTCTACAACGTGCCGAATGACTGGCTGGAAGCACATCCGGTAACGGGACCTGAAGGGGAAAAGCACCGCAAACGATTACAGAAGGCGCTGGATCAAGTTCTCAAGGACGTCCCCAAAGAATTGATCGATTGGGAAACCTCCAAATGAATCAGCCAACGCGAACGGAAGCGATAACAGCAATTGATGAGAAATGCCGTTACGCGCTGAACGATCACGGGCTGATGGAAACCTAATCCATGAGCCAAGCCTACGCTCGCTCAGATGACGCCATTCAATTCCCGTAAGTGATCTCAATGGTGGATTCGCCTTCCTGGATCGTCAGCTCGGCGTGGCGCCGACCTTGTAGAAAGCTGACTTGTTATGATGTACATGTTTGTTGGAAATTTTGATGGGTCAAATACGGGCGAAAAGGGTTATGCCCGGTGACTGACTTTTTCTCTTTGTTGGTATGGACATCTTCCAAACACCATATTGTCACAATTTTCCTACACTTTCTTCAAACCTCTAGAATACTCGCGGGGAAGAAACCACTTAGTGGCTACAAATCCTCCCTCAAAAACTAAACATCTTGGAATTTGCCACGACGCGAAGGGCTCTGATACGCCACTTTTTGGTAAATTCAGATTATATTGTGACTTTTCTTCGAGAAACGAACTCTACAATTAGTAACCAACCAAAAACTCAAAAAAGAATATGAAAAATACACATTATATATTACAGGATCATTGATAGCTGCTCTTCTACTTACTGCATGTGGCGGTGAGAAATCAGAAAGCGATTTAGCTGCTGAGGCGGAATCATCTGCCGCAGCAATGCAATCAGACGCTGATAAGGCTCAAAGCGAAGCAGCTGCTATGGCCAAAGATGCTGAAGCTGAAGCGAAGAAGAAAGCAGCCGAACTCGAGAAGGAAGCCGAGAAGAAGCTGTCAGAGCTCAACAAATAGGCACTTACCTTTTATCGCCCTCGACCGACTTTATGACAAAGTTGGTTGGGGGCTTTTTTGTGCCTTCATAAGAGCAGAGGTGGCTTACAATGGATCACTTGGATGAGCCATTGCAGCTTCCTCATGTTTCTTTTGGAGAAGAGGAGAGGCCACGAGCCACAAAATGGTGCCAAGCATCATCACCCACTTGGCGGTACTCAGGGTCATACCATCAAAGAGAAAGAGTGTGGGTGGCAGGATAGTCAGAATAAGTCCAACACGTGCCAGGATAGTCAATACGAGTGTCATGATTGAAATGGGTTCGAGATTTAGGCAGTGGCCTCTTTTTTGTTAAGAGCCAGGTAGAGCAATCCACAGGCGATCCAACAGGGTAATGGGAAAAAATGAGCTGCAATACCGACAACCTGAATGAAGTAGATCGCGATGCCCACCGGAATGAGCCAGGAAAGGAGCACGGGTATGCTGAACGAAGAAGAGGGCTTGGCGTGGTGGAGACGGGCAGCATCTCCCTTTCTTATAAAATGCCAGTCGAAAAATATGATCGCACCAATCGGGGCCAGAATCGTGCCGTAGAGCCCGACAAATCCGAGTAGTTTCCAGGCGAATGCCGGGAAGGTTCCGGCCACCGTGGCAATAAACCCGGTAAATAAAGTAACTTTAAATCGAGACACCTTGGGAACGATCGCCTGAAAGGCCAGACCTGCACGATAAATGGTGGGGTTCGCCGTCGTCCAACCGGCTACGATCACACAAATAATTCCCGCAATACCCGCGACGCTATAAGCCATGGGTCCAGGAACCGGATTGGCATCGCGCAACAGTTTGATCTGAGCAGCCAGCATGAAGGCCGCAGCTATCCAGGCCATGTAGTGACCGACATACATCCCTGCAGCGGAAGCCCAACCATAGCTAGGCTTTTTGGCAAAGCGAAAGACGGATAGATCGGACATACCCACGTGCATGGCGGCATTACAGAACCAGCCGAAGAATACCACGCTCCAAAAACTCATGGAAGATGCGGCCTGTCCTTCCTGGGCGAATACAATGGACTCACTCCACAAGCTGTTGAGCGCTGCCCAGTCCGAGACTTCCAGTTGCTTGAACGCAACAATGCCACAAGCAGCAAATACCAGAATCATCCAAGGGGCAGCTACATTAGCGAACTTGGCGACGGTATCGTACCCCTTGGCTGCCACAATCGCGATAACCGAACCGACAGCGAGTACGATGATGACAAAGGCGATGCTGTTCGGAAACACACTGTCGATCGTGGGCATGGGAATATTAAAGGGAATACCCACCGCTGTGGCGGACACTGTAATCATGGCCCCAGCCAGGAAACAAAACAGGATGCCGTTGGCCAAGTTATAGAGAATCACCAGTTTGTCGCCGGCGATTTTTTCCAGATGATAATAAAGCGTGAGCCGGGCCTGAGTGGCGATGGGCGCACACAAGAAACGCCAACTCAGCACCGCTAGCAGATTGCCAAGAAGAAGGCCGAGAAAGATATTCTGCAGACTGACTCCATTGAGCAAAAACAACGGGCCGATCATGAACTCCGTTCCGGCACAATGCTCACCAGCATACATGCCCCAGAATTTGTTAGCGCCTTTCAGCTCGGATTGAGGAACGGGCTCGCGTTCGAACTCGCCGGATGAAGTGGGTACTTTAAGTGTTAAGTTTGATTCTGTAATGTCGGACACAATTCGGAGATAAATGATTAAAGAGTCACACCAGGTTTTTCCAGCATCAATAAGAAGTTATTCAGAAGCAAGACCGTAGACCGGCAGCCGGTATCTACCGTAAACTCAGAGGCGCTTTGAGAAAGGAGAATGGCTATTGCAAACTTTCTACAGTTCTTTGAGTGGTGAACTCAATTTGATATCCAGTCATGCTTAAATATTTTATCCTACTAATTCTTAGCTTCGGGCTTGGCCTTGGGGCAGCGGAGGGGCCGTTTTCTGTCGACCAACTTCGGCAGGAGCATCCGATGGTATTGGCCTCGGAATCAGACTTTACGCGTCTGCGAAACGGGCTACCGGATGAGCTTGGCCAAGAGCTGCTCACGTTTCTTCAGAGCACTGGAGAATCGCTAATAACCGCTGAACCCGCCCAATACGAGTTGGCCGGCATACGACTCCTCGCCGAATCGCGCCTAGCTCTCAAACACATCAGCACATTTGCCCTGCTCTATCGTGTGTATGAAGAAGATAGATACAAAGAGAAGGTCATAGAATACCTGGACAACGTTACCTCTTTTCCAGACTGGAACCCCCAACACTTCCTCGACATTGGCGAAATGACCCTCGCCGTTGCCATCGGCGTGGATTGGTTATGGCAGGACCTGACAAACGAACAACGTGAACGCTACCTGACGGCCATCATCGAAAAAGGCCTCCACCCTTCCCTCGATGAAGAAACGGAAAAGAATTGGTGGATCTACTATAACAATAACTGGAACCCGGTTTGTCATGCCGGGCTTACTGCAGGCGCCATCCTCATTGCCGACCATGAACCAGAGTTAGCTGAGAAAATCATTAACCGCGCGCTCAAAGCAGTTCCCATCGCCATGGCTGAAACCGATCCCGATGGCGTGTATCCGGAAGGACCCACCTACTGGGCTTACGGTTCGGAGTTCTCTGCCATCTTCATGGATCTCCTGGATCGTGCGGTCGGTCATAATTTTGGATTGGAGGATCACGAGTCCTTCAAGAAATCGATGGGGTTCCGCACCATGGCCGTCGCTCCCACCGGAGCTGCCTACAACTTCTTTGATAGCGGAAGCTATATCTACTACTCACCGGGCCCCACCTGGTTTGCCCAAAAATATGACGACCCGGTTGCCCACTACGAATACCGAAGGCAACTCAGCTCCTTTCTAAAATCCGACGAGTGGACGAAGGACAATAACCGGAATCGCCTGCTTCCTTTCGCCGCCTTGTGGTATCCGGAAAACGCCAAAGATATCGATCCCGCTGAGATGGACCTACCAAACACCTGGTATGGAAATGGGAGTAATCCCATAGGAATGGTCAAGTCGGCGTGGGGAGATCCAGAGGCATTTTTTCTAGGGTTCAAAGGAGGCCTTTGTTCCATCAGTCATGCTCATATGGATGCAGGTAGCTTTATCTATGAAGACGATGGCGTACGCTGGGCCGTGGATCTTGGCGCTCAGACCTACCTGACCCTGGAGTCGAAAAACATTGGCATCTGGGATCGAAGACAGACCTCGGACCGATGGCGCACATTTCGCCTTGGTCCATATAGCCACAACATCCTTCTTATTGATGAACAACCACACTTGGTAAACGAGCAGGCCTCCATCACGCACTTCTCCGAAAACGGAAATAAGATCGCTGGCACCATCGACCTGAGTTCGGTGAATGGAAAGAATGCCCAAAACTACGAACGCACCTTCACCACGCACAACTTGAAGGTACTGCAAATTGACGACCGCATAGTTGGCGCTCGCAAACCTTTCGAACACGAAGGCAGAAACTCAGCAACCCTTCATTGGCGAATGGTAACCAAAGCCAATGTAGAAGTGGTAAACAACTCCGCTGTCCTCAAACAAGAAGACAAAACCTGTCACCTCAAAGTCATCCTGCCTGAAGGTGTTCAATACACACTGGAAGCACGCCCGCTGGATCCACCTCCCTATTTCTGGGACGAACCCAATCCTGGGCATACCGCTATCGACCTGTGGTTGATGGCCGACGAAGAAGGTCATCGAAACATTCGCGTTCTACTCAGCACTGACTTGGCAGCGCTGGAGGCAGTAGAGTAATTCGACAGAGCAACGGGCACTTATTTCAGTGCACGCAACAGTATCTCGGCAGGATGTAATACCTCTCGCTGAGCTCCATCGAGAATCTGATGCCGACAGGAGGTTCCTGAAGCGGCTACCAAGGATGTATCCGCTTCATTCTTAACAGCCGGAAGGAGAACCAGGTCTGCAATGTTCATAGATACATCGTAGTGCTCTTTCTCATAGCCAAATGAACCGGCCATGCCACAACAACCACTGGGAATGGCTTCGACTGTATAGTTCGCCGGAAGACTGAGTGCCGCTAAAGTGGGTTGAATTCCAACTAAAGCCTTTTGGAAACAATGCCCGTGTAAGATTACCTTTTCCGAATCGTCAACAAAGGCATCCGAACTGACCCGTCCAGCTTTTGCTTCGCGTTCAATAAACTCTTCTAACAACAAACAATGAGGCGCCATTTCTTGAGCAGCCTCTTTCAAATCAGGTTCGGCAAGATCGAGCGCTTCATCCCGAAAAGTAAGGATGGCAGATGGCTCAACGCCCACCAACGGACGCTCCTCGTTTACTTTTGGCGAGAGGGTCTTAAGATTATCATTGATGATGGATTTGGCTTTTCGAACAAAGCCTTTCGATAACCAAGTCCGACCACTTTCACCATGCTCGGGAATTTCAACTTTATAGCCCAATCGTTCCAATAACTCAATCGTCGCGATTCCAGCACGTGTATCCTGGTAGTTGGTAAACTCGTCGTTGAAGAACCACACGCTACCCTTTGAACCCGCATTGGAATGAGGAGTATGTTTTTTGAACCATCCCTCCAAAGTCTGTTTCGGCAGCAAGGGAATGGATCGGTCAGGATGGAATCCGCTCAGGCTATTTAAAATACGTCGAATGAAGGGGGTTCCAAATAGGATATTCCAAAGTCCTGGAAGCATGGCCGCCCACCTTTGCACCGAGACATAGCGCGCTATTAACTTCGAGCGAAGAGAAGCTCCATTGGCGTCGTAATAATGTTGTTGAAACTCAGCCTTGAGCTTCGCCATATCCACCGAGGTGGGGCATTCCTTCTTACACCCCTTGCAGGAAAGACAAAGGTCCAATACGTCCTTGAGATCCTCATCATCGAATGGGTTCTCTTTACTGGGGGATGTTAACACATCACGAAGCATATTGGCTCGTGCGCGAGTGGTATCCTTCTCATTACGAGTGGCCATATAACTCGGACACATCGTTCCACCCGCCAGGTGGGTTTTTCGACAATCGGCTGACCCCGTGCACATTTCCGCCGCCCCCAATACTCCTTGCGTGGCAGACCAATCGAAATGGGTTTCAATATCAGTGCTTCCCGTATCGGGACTGTACCGAAGATACTCATTCATCGGCGGGGTGTTCACAATCTTGCCTGGGTTGAAAATGTCTTGGGGATCCCAACTACGCTTTACTGCTTCGACCAAGGCGTAGTTCTTTTCGCCCAACATTTGTTTGAGAAACTCTCCCCTCAGACGACCGTCTCCATGCTCACCTGAAAGCGAGCCACGATACTTCTTAACCAGGTCAGCCACCACTCGGGCGACTTCTCTAAACTGCTGTTTACCTTCCTCGGTCTTAAGATTGATAATCGGGCGCAAATGAATCTCACCACTTCCTGCATGGGCATAATGAATACATTGTAGCCCGAAGCGTTCATCCAGTAATCCGTCAAACTCGGCAATGTATTCAGGAAGGTCTGCGACATCGACCGCGGTATCTTCAACCACAGGCACCGGCTTCGCATCGCCTGGGATGTTGTTCATGAGACCCAATCCAGCTTTTCGAAGATTCCAGATCTTTTCAGTATCTTCACCAAACAAGACGGGAAAGGTATAGCCATAGCCAGCATTTCGAATGGCTTCTTCCAGTTGATCGGTGATCTTCAACACCGCTTCCTCCGATTCCGCCCGAATCTCGGTAACGAGTACCGCTCCTGGCGAACCTTCTATAAAGAAGCGGCTATTCCTGTGTTCCAAGCTTCGCTCGGTACATTCTAAGATGAAGTCATCAATCAGTTCACAGGCATAACAGTCAAAGCCGACGGCAATCTGCGTCGCATTCAAAGCCTGATCGACGGAGTCAAATTGAGCACACTGAAGTCCCACCACGCTCGGCGGCAGCGGATCGCAGTGAAGTTTCATTTCTGTGATCAGACACAAAGTGCCTTCACTCCCTGCAATGAGCTTTGCAAAATTGAATTCCTTGTCACTCGAAGGATCCAGACAGGATGCGTCCATAAGCAGATCCAACGCATAACCGGTGTTGCGCCGAGGAATGGAGGGTTTGGGAAATTCTTTTGTGATCTCTGCTCTCACTGACTCGTCACCGAGCTGATCTCGAATAGAACGATAGAGTTGCGTTTCCAACGAATCGGGACCCTCGCATTTTTCCTCAAACGCCTCTCTGCTCAATGGACCGAAGACCACTTTCGACCCATCGGAGAGTATGGCGGTAACTTCCAAGATGTGATCGCGAACGCTGCCATACTTGACCGAATTCGAGCCACAGGAATTATTACCCAGCATCCCCCCCACCATAGCTCGATTTTGGGTAGATGTTTCTGGGCCAAAGAGAAGACCATGCGACTTGAGAGCCGCATTGAGCTCATTGCGAATTACACCTGGTTGGGCACGTACCCAAGATTCCGATTCATTAACTTCCAGGATATCGGTGAAGTGTCGTGACACATCCACGACTATTCCGTTCCCCACGACCTGCCCAGCTAGAGAGGTTCCAGCGGTTCTCGGAATGAGTCCTACTCTGTGCTCACCGGCGAAACGGATGAGTTCGATCAAATCCTCCTCCGACTCAGGAATAGCAACGGCGAGTGGCATCTCTTGATAAGCCGACCCATCCGTTGCATACAAGGTGCGCATGAGACGACCCGTATGAAACTCTCCTTCAAGGAGGGAGCTAAGTCCAACGAACTTCTGGGGGATGTCGTCTTTCACGTGATTCATAGAATAAACGAGACCATTACTTGAGCCACGGCAAACGCTCCAGATCAATATTGCCTCCCGAGAAAATTACTCCCACACGCTCGCCTGAAACCTCACTGCGTTTTTCGAGTAGTGCGGCAACGGGTAAGGCTGCCGATGGTTCAATAACAATTTTCATGCGCTCCCAAACCAGGCGCATTGCTTCAACAATTGAATCTTCTGAAACGGTGACGATACCTGAGCAGCGCTCCTTCAGGATCTCAAAAGTCAATTCACCCAGACTGGTAAGGAGGCCGTCGGCTATGGTTTGAGGATTTTCAGAAGGCTGAATCTCACCCGATTGCATCGAACGATAAGCATCGTCAGCATTCAAAGGTTCAGCCCCGATGACTTTGGTAGAGGGTGAGGACTCGCTAACTGCAATTGAAGTGCCGCTAAGCAGTCCACCTCCACCGACCGGGGCCATGACGACATCCAGATCGCCGACTTCTTCCAAGAGTTCGAGCGCTGCAGTTCCTTGCCCGGCAATAATGCGCGCATCGTTATAGGGATGAATCATAATGCGCCCTTCTTTCTCAAGAACTTGGGCCAGTGTACTTTCCCGAGCATCCAATGTCGGTTCGCAATAAGTAATCGTTGCACCATAGCCTTCCACAGCCGCTTTTTTGACCGCTGGCGCGTTGGAAGGAATAACGATGTGGGCACTCGATCCGGCCAGTTTGGCAGACAAAGCCAAAGCAGCAGCATGATTGCCCGATGAATGAGTTGCTACTCCTCGATGGAGTTCCTCCTCGGACAAACTGGTAACCGCGTTGCAGGCGCCGCGGAATTTAAAGGCTCCCACTTTCTGAAAATTCTCGCACTTGAAGTAGAGCTCCGCTCCCAGAATCTGATCCAAGGCAGAACAGCGTAACACGGGCGTCTTGTGTGCATAGGGAGCTATACGACCTGCAGCGGCTTCAACATCATCCAGGTGGGCGCAAAGATCAGACATCATCTAAACGTTTCAAACGCCTTCAAAAGTGCAAGAGGTTAAATAGGAAGATACATAGTGTTACAGGATTCAGGACTCTTTTTTTCAGCCTCACAAAATCGAACTCAGAAAACATACCCAGGCGTACAGGTGAAAGCCCTCGCTGCACTGCTACAGCCGAGGGCTCTTACTAAACATACTAGAACAAAGTAAATGAACTACAAAAGGCGTTAAATGAAACCACCTTCTATTAATAATACGCATGAGAATCGAAAAACCATTAAAGAAAAATGAACAGCGCCCCCGCAATGTGCTTGTCGGCCCATTGCTTTGTTTTAAGTTTTACCTATGATCTTATTCAAGTCTACCCGTTCACTCTGCTCGACTATTCTTCTCATTGTAGCTTTCGGCATCAATGCCCAAGCACAACAGGGAGCTCCCATCCCGCCGATCACCTACGAGGCTATTTCTTATGGCGACCATCCCAACCACTTAATCGATTTCTGGAAAGCGGACGTCGATGCTCCTGCGCCTTTGGTTGTTTTTATTCACGGAGGTGGATTCACGGGAGGATCCCATAAAAAGGTCACCGCAAAGAAGATCCAACAATACCTGGATGCGGGCATTCACCACGCGTCGGTGGAATACCGTTTCATGAAGCACGCAAGACTACCAGCCGCACACGAAGATGCGGTCCGTGCCTTACAATTTATCCGCAGCAAGTCGGAGGAATGGGGCATCGATAAAAATCGAATCGCGGCCTACGGCGGATCAGCTGGAGCTCAACTAGTCGCCTACCTCGCCTGGGGCGATGATTTCGCCGATCCGGAAAGTGACGATCCCATCGCCCGGGAATCGACCCGACTGACAGCTGTTGCACCCTTAGCCGGTCAGTCGACCATGGACTTGGATTGGTGGGTCGAAAACATTCCCGGCTATAAAAAAAGTTTCCACAACAGCGACCGTTCCCAATTCGACCTCTCGGACGTAGAAATGAGAGCCCTGCGCAACGAAATCTCTATCATCAATCACATCAGCTCGGATGATCCCCCCACCTACATGAGCTATGGAATGAAACCAGATGACCAAATTCCCGATAACGCTAAACGTGCACGTGGTTGGTCGATCCACCACGTTAATTTTGGAATCATCATGGAAGAAAAGTTGCGACGCGCTGGCGTAGAAGTGCATCTGAAGTATCCACAAATTCAGCTGCCTTTCGAAAACGAGGTACCGTTCCTGATACACCATTTGAAAAAATAGAATCCCTGTTCTAACGCTAGCTCGGTTCTAGGAGGCTACTGACTTTTGACGTTGTCATAGTCGGTCTCCTGATTGAAGAATCTAATGTTATGCGTCTCTGCACTTCTTCAATACCCTATGTTGTTCCCTCTGGCAGTATAACATCGTTTTGCTGCATTCTACTGTTTGGCAGCTTAACTCCTCAAATCCAGGGTGACAGTAGTCCCCAATCTCACAGTCACTCAGGAGAGGGTGATACATTGGTCTTTGATGAGAAGTTGGGGATGTTTGCCCACTCCGATCATGCCGACATCGAGTATCCGTTTTCGGAAGAAGCACTCGCTCAATCGGTTCCGACTCTGGACTTTGTCATCCAACACGCTGGAGAGCCAGGGTCAGGTGGTGATTCGTTCATCGGCTCCAAACAGCTCGTGCATCAGGATTCAGAAGCCACTGATTCCAATGCCAACATGATTAAAGAAGAAAACGGTAACTGGTGGGTAGCCTATACAAGTTTTAGAAAAGGCGTTGAAAACATTTATATCAAACAGCGGGACTCAAATGGCCGTTGGTCGTCCGAAACTCAACTGAGCGATTCACCGGGCAGTGATTTTGATCCTGTACTTGGCATCGACGAGAAAGGGAACCTGTGGTGCATCTGGTCACGACAGGGGCAACGGGAAAAATGGCCGCTCATGACACGGTCTTACGACGGCTCTTCCTGGTCGAAGGAACAAACCATTGCATCCGGCAAAAACTACTATCCCGCCCTTGCGCGCGTTGCAAGTAGCGGCGAACTTGTCCTGGCTTGGGAAGACTGGAACGAGAAGGAAAGTCGAATAAGTACCTCTCGGTTAAGCAACGGCAAGTGGTCCGATCCGGTCACTCTGGGGGACGGTAATATTTCCCACCAACGTCCGGCGCTCGCAGCCGATGATAAAGGAAACGTCTGGCTGGCCTACGACGTCACAAACAACCAGAAATATGAATTACGCCTGGCCCAGTTATCAGGCAATCAATGGATACAGCAGCCACCACCACCTGAAATTAACGGGCACCGTCGCCGTGCCTCGATGGCCGTCGACGCGGAAGGCCGCGTATGGGTTTTACCTGAGACGGAAGTCATCGAACCGCTTCAATTGCGCCAGGCCTGGAATGGCCAGGATGTCATTTACAATGTTCGTCCCCCCAGCAGGGCGATGCTCGTTTGGGATGGAAACGCGTGGAAGGCTCTACCTCCCGGACCCGCCCTATCACCCAAAGCAGCGACTCTCCACATTGACTCCAAAGGAAGTGTATGGATGTTCGGACGTACGCCCGGACCGGGAACAAGAGACTTTCTACTCGTCGGACAACGGTACCGAGGATCTGAATACTTTTCCGATTCACTTGAGGAGGGACCCTGGGACGGCGACATGGCCGGGACTCTCAGGTTCAATGTCGGCGATCCTTCTATTGGATCGGTTAAGGAAGCCGCCTCAGTGGTCGAAGGGAAAGACCGTATCTACGTAGCCTGGCATGAAACCCACCGCCAATTTGTCATGGATCCCGGCTGGTCTTACATGGACGGACCCGTCGATACCATCGTTCACTCGCTGGACGTGGAAGCGGAGGAATACGTTCCCGCAAAAACAGTCGACTACGACCCAACCTATCATGGGACCGACTCGCCGGAGGTGACTCCCCTGCCCCACGCCGACCAGCCCAAACCCGAAGAGCGTGTGCAAATCGATGGCGAATGGATGAAGGCCTACTACGGCGACATGCACCACCACACTGAGTATAGCCGCGACCCGGGAGTAATGAACGACGATGTAGATGGCAACTACCGCTACGTGCGCGACATTCGCCAGTTTGATTTTCAAGGATTGGCTGACCATGCCGAGCACATAAATCCACACGACTGGTACCGCATTCGCAGAGCGGCCGCCTTTTATAATCATGGGAATCACTTCGCGGCGATGGTCGCCTTCGAGTGGACGAGTGAATTTTACCGCGGCGGTAATTACCAGGAAGGTCACCACAATATTGTTTACCGAAGTGATGGGCCTGAGGCAAAGGTCTTCAGCGCATCCCTACCCGAGAGCAATACTCCACTACGACTAACCGAGCGTATTGAGGAAGAGATGGTCGCAGCCCGTTTGAAGAACATTAAAAGCAACATGCTGATCTTCCCCCACGACCCCAGTCGCTGGGTTCAGCCGATTTCCTGGAGTTGGTACAGTCCCAAAATCCGTTTGCTGGAGTTGGTTCAATCGCGGGGCAATCACGAACACCTGGGCTCTCCCCAACTGACGCCGTTGAGAAATGATTTTCAACAAATCCTCAAGGGGAAGAGTGCACAGGACGGATTGGCGAAAGGGTTTCGTTGGGGATTCATCGGTAGTGGCGACCACCGAGGTGCGCCAGTCGCGGGCGTCTATTCACCTGCCGGTGACCGTGGATCCATTTTTGATTCTCTCTACATGAAACGAACCTTTGCCACCACCGGGGCTCACATGATGATTGATGTTTCCATAAACGGAAACCGTATGGGTAGCGAGTGGCGAGGCACGGAAACCGAGCACACCGTCGACATCTACGCCAAAGGCACGAAACCCATCACCTTTGTCGAGCTCTGGAAAAATGGTCGCATGCTCTGGCGTTGGTCACCCGAGGAACGCAGCAATGAGTTTCGTGTAAGCCACAAGGATCCTTCCGCTCCCTTCTTCAGGGAAAACTATTGGTATGCTCGTATCACTCAGGAAGATGGAGAGATGGTGTGGTCGAGTCCGGCCTGGTATGTTTATGACGGTATTGAAGCCGAGGTGCTTTCCGATGTCGGTGGCCCTGAGCCCCACTACATGACTCCTGACTATCCCATTCCGATACCAGTGCTCATGCGCAATCAAGGAGACGAAACGGTTGAAGGTAAATTGACCCTGACTGATCTTCCCGATGGTTGGGTGCTTGAGCCAAATAGCTCCATTGACATGGTCCTTCCACCGGATAGCTGGACTACCTATGTTTGGTATGTGACGGCTCCTGCAGACAGGATCGATTCACTCAAGGCCTTTGATCTGAAGTTACAAGTCGACCTCGAAGGAGAGGATCGCCGCTTTCACCGTGTGCCCTGCGTCCAGAGTCCCTATGAACTCAACACGCGTGGTCAATTGAGTGAACTCAACGACGCGGTCTATATGCTTACCGATCTCAAGCAATTGAACAAGTGGCTCGCGACCATGGAAGAGCGTTGGTTCGGAAATGAGAATTAAGGTTAGGGCCAAATCACTGTTTCGAGTATCGCGACACCAACACTGACCCAATCATCTTTATCCGCTCCTGCTACGCTGTTGCCAGTTGGATACTTTGTTCCCGAATAAAGAAAGTACGATGAGGCAGAGAATTACGATCGTCACAGGACGTTCAAATAAGTAACTCCAGAGACCACCACTTATTTGGTAGGAGTATATTAGGGAGTCTTCAGCCATACCCCCAAGCAGGATACCAACGACGGCGGCAGGAACGGAATAGTCGAAGCGCTTGAAGAGCCATCCGACCAAAGAAAAAACCATGACCGTGATGGGACCCGACATGTTTCCGGTTAGTCCAAAGGCACCGAATACGGCCATGACCAGCACCGAAGGCACCAAATACCGCATGGGCACTTTTACAACATTGGCCAGTAATGGGATGAACAACAAACCCAGTCCGATGAGAAGGATGGCTTGTCCGAGGTTGGCGAAAATAATGGCGTATACGATGTCCTTTTCCTCACGGATGAATTGTGGTCCTCCAGTGATGTTGTGCATCGCGAAGGCAGCCAACATAACTGCCGTGGCTCCTCCGCCAGGAATACCCAATGCGAGCAATGTCGCCATGGACCCTGCCTCTGAAGTGCTGTTTGCCGATTCGGATGCGACCACGCCGGCAGGATTGCCTTTCCCGAACGACTTGGAATCGGCATCCCGCTTCTTAGTGAACATGTAGGCAATCAGATTAGCAATCGACGAACCAACACCCGGTACCGAACCTATGAATACACCGACAAGAGACCCTCGTAATATTATCCAGGGATAAGTGATGGTCTTTTTAAACCCGGCGAATATGGCACCCATACTTACATGCCGAGCAGATTGGTCTTCGACCAGGAAGCTGGTGTTGGCTAAGCGAAACAGCTCGGATGCTGCAAACATGCCAATCATTGCCGGGATGGCTGGAATGCCGTCGAGCAGGTAAACACTGTCCAACGTTCCTCTGGAAACGCCAGCTTCACTGTAACCGACCGTGCCGATCAATAAGCCGATCATTCCTGAAATGATCCCCTTCAAGAGACTACCACTACTCAAGGTCCCAATCAGCGTTATTCCCCATAGGATGACAGCCGCCATTTCTGCCGGGCCCACTTTTATGACTAAACTGGAAATCGGGCCAATGAGAAGGAAGAGTATTCCATAACCTATAATTACACCAAAACAAGACGCGCCCAGAGCGATGCCCAGTGCAGTGTTATGCTCCCCCTTTTGAGTCATCGGATAGCCATCAAACGAGGTGGCAATGGACGAAGAGGTTCCGGGTATATTCATGAGGATAGCCGGGATACTTCCTCCAAAACTTCCACCTGTAAAAATGGAAGTGAGAAACAACATCGCCTGCATAAAATCCATATACAGTGTCACCGGCAGAAAGATCGCCATGGCCATTGATATCTGGAGACCAGGAATCGCTCCAAACAACAAACCGATCAAAATTCCCGGAATAATAATCAACAACGCAACCGGACTCGAAAAGAGCTGGTTCAAACCGTCCAGGGCTGATGAAACGTCAATCATGAGGGAAAGATCAACATGGGCATGGGATAGGGTAGCATAGCCGTAAAGAACAGGGAGACCAGCGAGGCAAAACTCAGCGAATACCCCAACACCCAAGGCAAGCGTCGTTCACCATGAAGCCAAAGAAAGAGCGCCATGAATAAGACTGTGCCTACATCGAATCCTAACCAGGGCAATGTAAGCGTGTAAGTAACAAATAAACCAATGACGGGAAGTACACTCTTAACCGTTTCAACTTCCCCAGTGTCAGTTGCGTGCCCCAAGAATTGACGGATGAATTGAATCAAACAGAGCAAAAGCGTCAGGCCAGTTACCGGGAGAATAAGGATGAGATTTAAGATGTGCCCCGAAGCACTCCGCGCATCCATAAAATACCAAATGACCAGATCAGCCAGCACAATCAATACGGCCAAATCTGCAAGTTGATGCCCGTTCAATGATCTTCTATTTTTGTTCATGCCTTCACCCTTCGTTATAGTTTCAGCAGATAGGAATAATCCTTAAACGTGTCGAAGCTGGCTTGCATCATCGCTTCCGATTCCTCAGGCCCCATCCAGCGGCCTCCGATATCGGCCGCCTCCAGTTCCGTCTGAAGCGCCTCATTTTCAAGCGCAGATTTAACAGCAGAAACCAATACTTGAAAGCGTTCAGGAAATTGCCGCTTAAACTCAGCAGTAGTTGCAAATCCCCGAACGGATCCGGGCAACACCGGCACTTCAATTCCCATGGGCTTTATCGCTTCGTTTATAGCAGGGACATTCCATTCCTCACTTGCGTGATGACTCACAATCGCCAGGGGACGAAGATACTCACGAATCGTTTCAGATCCTTTGGCACTAATAACGATGAAGTCGACCACTCCTCCTGCAACCGCAGCGCGAGCTTGTCCCCCACTGTTGTAAGTGACCAAGTTGAGGTTGCTTTGAGGGATACAATTTACTTCCAGGAGCAACTTGATCATCAAGTGCCCGGCCGAGCCCCGAACAACAGAAGCCTTCACCGTTTTTGGTTTGTCGCGAATGGTTTTAAGTAACTCGGGAAGGTCTCGAAATTCTGAGTCCTTGTTTAGCGCGATCAAATCCTCATCGAACCACTGAAAGTTAAGGTATGCAAAATCATCGACCGCATACTTAGCGTTCCCTTCCAAAATAGTATTTATGAGATAGGGAGAAAACGTATTGGCAAAAATGGTGTAGCCATCGTGTGGTTGGCTCAGAACATAATTCGCTCCAAATAAGGTACCTGCGCCTTTCTTATTAATAACATGAACCGGTTGTCCAAGTTCACTAGATACGGCACTCGACATGGCACGCGTCATCCGGTCGGCACTACCCCCAACTCCAAACGCGACCACCATGGTGAGAGGTTTAGCAGGGTACTCTTGCGCCATCACTGACACCCATTGACCGCAGGTTGCCAATAACGTGATTAACCAGAAGCGCCCTACTCCTTTTATGCTCCATTGATTTATCACAATAGTCAGCCAAACGTGTTTATGATTTTTCTTCCAGCATTATAAAAAAATGGCCTGCGAGTTTCCCCGCAGGCCATTAACTAACAAACTACAAATAAATTAGAAAGTGCCGCGCACGCCGAGGAAGTAAGTTTTTCCTGTGCCTGCAAAACGACGGTTTCTTTCAGGAACACCAAAGTAGGTAAATTCCTTTTCATCGGTTAGATTGACGGCTTCCAAGGTTAACTGGAGGTCATCGAAACCAGGTAA
Source organism: uncultured Opitutales bacterium (assembly GCA_938075565.1). Lineage (GTDB taxonomy): Bacteria > Verrucomicrobiota > Verrucomicrobiia > Opitutales > UBA2995 > UBA2995. The sequence goes on from CALJGU010000326.1 coordinate 22,007, forward strand.
GTTATAGGACGCACTGATGTCCAATTGTCCCGCTGGATCGCGAGTACGGAGATCTGGCAAGGAACCTTGCAAACCTGAGCTTTCCGAAAATGAATCCCGCCAGTTGTAAGAACCACGAATGGCAAATGTCTCTCTTTCGTAGAAGAGAACCAAGTTGAACAGATTCTCAGACAATCCCTGAATCGTCGTTGTTACGATGGTATTACCAGACGATAGAGTTACGTCAGAGGAATTGATGAAAGAATAGTTTCCATAGAAACCAAGACCTTCAGTCAGGAAGTCCAGAGGCTGTTGGAGAATTAACTCAACACCTGAGATTTCGCGAACCTCATCGGAATTCACCGTAGTCGCTTGAGTCACGAGTGTATCCTGCTCCAGTTCGACAAAGATGTTAGGATCCAGGTCATTGATATTGATTCCTGTTTCACTGAAGGGAACGGTCCGGGTCTGGCTTTCGATAAACCCGTTAATGGATTTATAGAAGAAGTTGAATGCAAAGAGAGAATCTTGTGCATAATACCACTCAGCGGTCAGATCAACCTGGTCTGATAGAAACGGGTTGAGGAACGGGTTCCGTGAACTCGCCGTGAAGTCGGAGCTGAAGCTGGTTGCCGCTTGAAGCTGAGTAATACTTGGACGAGTCATAGTTTGACCACCAGACAAGCGAAGAACCACATCGTCCTTAGCATCCCAGGCAATATTGAACGAAGGAAGCACGTTAGTGTAATCTCTCTCGATGAAGATTTCAGCTCCATCCGGAGTTTTGTTCTGAGATGTTTGGAAGGTTCTGATTCCTCTCACACCTGCATTGAAACGAAGCTCCTTACCGAGAAACTCGGAAACAGTGTTCACTTCAAGATACAATCCCATGTTTTCTTCTTCTACACGAGGTGTATCATTAGGACCTGCAACGGCAGATTCCTGAACAGCACGATTTCCACCTGTAAAGTGCTTATCCAATGCAGGAAAGTCCGCAATGACATGGTCAGCAACTGCACCACTGGGTTGGCCTAAGATATCACCAAACCCGTCAGCGAAGTCAGAAAGCAATTTAGTGCCTGCTTCATTGGTGATAACTCGACCACCTGAGTAATCATTGAACAATGTCTCAGGACCGAAGTTTCTATCGCGGTTGTTTTCATTACGCTCAAAGGCGTCATAGGCGAAACCAACTTTCAAGTTCTTGGCATCGTCACCAATCGTAGTGTCGAGGTGAAAACTGGTGTTATCCTCATCCTGAAAACGCACACGATTTCTAACCAATGAAACAGAAGGAATGTCTGTTCCCGAACCATCGGTGGTTAAGTTACCGCTACCGTCCACGTTTACGAACGCATTGTTGTAGTTGTTCGGATCAAGCACATCTACATTGGATGCGATGGCTGGAATGATACCTACTGTGTAGTCGAAGGTGATTGTCGAATCTTTGATCTCATACAAGTAGGTTTGCTGTCTTTGCTCATACTCGGAGGTATTGGTAGCAAACGATGCGTTCACAGTTACCAAGTCATTCACATTCCAGTCCATGCTGGCTGAGAACTGCTCAAACTTGTCATTGAAACCAATTTCACGACTCTCAGAACGACGGTCAGCATTACCTAGAGTTCCTTTGAGCAAGGTGTTTTCTGGTGATACAGTGAAGTTGATAGGAACCAAGTCAGCTTGGTTACGTAGCTCAACGTCAAGCTCGTGACGTTCTTGGAACTCATCGAGCTCAGTTGAAAAGAAATCGAAGTTGAACTGAATTCTGTCTTGGGGGCGGAACTGTGCCGCAACTACGAAACCAGTGCGGTCACGGTAACCCTGTTGAAGGTCAGTTCTTTGCAGGCGGGGAATACGAACCGCTTCCAATTGACCTGAATCTAGATCAACTGTGGGATCAGCACGGATGTCGCCGATAGAACGACGTGCACCTTGATTCACCCAGTCCTCAAAGAGTACTGACTGTAATCCAGATTCATTGACAGGAACTCCGTCGCCATCGGGATCAAAATTGAACCCACGAATTACACCACCAAAACCAGCGGCGCCCCAATCGAGGGTTTCCTGAGCATCTACACGATAATTTCTTTCAGATGCAGCAACACCAGCCAAGAGGCCAAATTTACCATCATTGAACGTCTGCGTGGCCAAAATGTGACCGCGTGGATCCCAATTCTCGGACAGATCGTTGTATCCCATTTGAAATGATGTCGAAACCGTCAGTCCTTCCCTGTGAAAATCAAAGGGTCTGGCATTTCGGAGATTCACCACACCGGAGATTCCACCCTCAACGTCAGAGGCTTTTGCAGTCTTGTTAACAGAAACTCGTGTGAACAGCTCTGATGGAAATACATCAAAGTCTACAGAACGACCCGAACTCGCAGTCGATAACGGCACGCCGTTAAGAAGAACACGAACGAAGTCAGAACCTAATCCACGGATCTGGATCCGGCGACCCTCACCATTGTCTCGCTGAATCGCGACACCCGGCAAACGCTGGAGCGCTTCCGCAAGGTTCAAGTCAGGGAATTTACCCATGTCCTCCGCAAAAATGGAGTCTTGGAGTTGTGTTGCTTCCCTACGAGTATCAAGAGATGCCACCAGTGATTCACTGAATGAGCCAATTACTTCGTATTGGGTTAAATCAACTATGTCCTCAGAATCGTCTTCCTGAGCCTGCAAATAAGGAT
>CALJGU010000327.1 GCA_938075565.1 uncultured Opitutales bacterium
AGGACCATATTCTTCTTTTACTTCTTTCGCCGTATTGACACCAAAGAATTTGATCAGTGTCCGAATGCCTTTCTCCATGGCAGCATTGGCAACAGTGTCTGCGGGCTCAATACCTAGAACAGGGATTCCTCTTTCAACAAAGTTGCGGAGAAGATAGCCATCGTTGCTGGCCAGTTCTACAGCCAGACTGCTTTCGTTGAGCTCCTGAAACTCAGAAACCCAATCTACATACTTCTTAGCATGCGCTAGCCAGGTATCTGAAAAGGAAGAAAAATAAGTGTAGTCAGAAAAGATATCAGCAGCGGAGGCATACTCATCCAATTGCACTAAATAACAGTGAGGACAAAAGTGAACTCGCAGAGGATAAAAGGGTTCCATTGCGTTGACCTTGCTACGCTCGACCATGTCGTTGCATACCGGCTGAACGCCAAGGTCTATGACTACGTCTTGAGATTGCTCACCGCAGCACCGACAAGTGAGAGTCGGTGCGGAGTCATTTTGACCGTCCGTGGATGCTTGAGGTGTTTCCATAGGAAAATGTTAGATAGGATTTGTGAGAGATAAATTTGGTGAATCGTACAGAAAGCACATGAAATCTTTGAAAAAGCGTCAAACGACAAGCTTCACATGTCCAAGATGAGGTGGGAATAAAGGAATTTTAGCGCGATTTTAAATCCGAGAACTGCGGATTCCCTCTCTAAAGCCGAGAAAGAGCCTTCTCAGCAGCATTTTCGCCACTGATGAAACTCTCATCCGTCCAGTGGTAACCCCATTCGCCGAAGCGTCCACAGCAATGAATATCCAGCTCATCGAGGTAAGCGTGGACCGTCTCCAAGGATTTTACACGATCGAGATCAAATATAACATTGGCGTATGGAAGCAGTCTGGTGTCCACACACAGGATAGTGTCATCTTCCCGAACAAGGTTGCATTTTCGAAGGTCGCGAAGGACGTCCTTTTCGATCTCTTCGAGACTTTTGTTCAGCGGCTTATATTTCTCTGAGAAATACACTTCACACTGAATGCTACCTGTTCCTTCAGGACCGGTTTTGGGAGAGAGCAAATGAGGCATACTCGTTCTCGCAAAACTAATCTCCTCATCATAAAAATAGGACCACTGTGCCTGAGAAATATCTGACCTATCAATTCCAACACTCACACAGACACAAATCGAACAGGCTAACTTGGAAGCCGCCTCACGCACCTCCTCAGGCACCCCATCGATGCGCTTGATAATTTCTGGCAGTGGAAGTGAACTCACCAACTGCTTGTAGTCCAAACTCGTACCGTTAGAGAAATGAAGTTTCTTATCTTTCGGTTCCAACCGGACCATCTCGTGTTCCAGGTGGAAGGCGACGTCCTTCTTGAACATCGCCAGGTAGGACTCAAAACCACCATGGGTAGGATATCTAAAATGATCCACATAATGCACGTCCTTTGTCACAGGTGAAAGGGCACCTCGAACTACTTCCTCAAAGGATGCCTTGTACAACCGTGGGCCTAACCAATCGGTGCTGAGGTTCTTGGGATGAGTCGTGTGGTATTTCTGATTGTACTCAAAAGGAAATGTCTCAGAAAAAGTTTTGCCGTAGGAAGCAATTAACCAATCGGCAAAGTTATCGTATTCATCCTTGGTTTCTTCATGCTGAAGCTCAGCAACGTCCTTGATGATATCGACGACTAGATCGTCAGGCAGTCCGTGCAAATTACAAATAGCAGGGTGCTTGATCCAGTGGCCCTTCCAGTAGTTGTTAGCATATACCTGAATAACCTCATACTGGTCTTCCACACTTTCTGCGAATAATTCCTGAATCCGTTCAGTCTTAGTAAAGGATACGTGAGGCCCCTCATCATAGATAAATCCGCCTTCTACCGCATGACTAGAAGTGTGTCCGCCAGGGCGAGATCGCTTTTCATAAATCTCTGGTTGAGAGCCTTCTTTTTTGAGGTGAAAAGCTGCACCCATGCCAGCGATACCTGCACCCAAAATGGTAATGTCTTTCATTTTAAAAATATCAGTTACTCGAAAGTTCTTTTATCCAAGCGATTGTATCAAGGACTGATTTATTCAAATCAAACTCCGGCACATAACCAAGCGCTTGCGATAATTTGTCAACGTCCGCCACCACCGTTAAGTCCAGAGGCGGCTCAGCTGGAGCGGAGGTGAAGTCGATTAAATCAGATCTCCCTAGTTCTGTTCCGATAGCGGCCACAAGATCAGCCACTTTAGTAGGGACTCCAGATGCTATATTGTAGTCACCCGCTTGTTTGGTTTCAATCAACGCATTGATGAACTTCGCAACGTCTCTCACGTCCAGATAGTCACGGAATAAATGGCCGGATTTACAACAAAACCGTTCGTTTTTCAGAAGAGCATGGATAATTGCCGGAACGAGTCGGGTCTCTTCCTGACCTGGGCCGCAAAGAAAAAAGATGCGTCCATGCGTATAGGTTAACTGGTGTTTAGCAGAAAACGTTTCAGCGAACTTCCATAGCGCATGCTTTGCTCGACCATAGGCAGTGCTAGACTCAAACAACCCATTATTCTCCCGACACACTAGCCCATTCCAGGCGTATTCCATAGAGGTCCCAGCCGTAAATAATTGCTGACCGCCCTGTTGCTGGAACCGTCGAATGAGGTCTTCGCTAGCCTCAAACCACTCCTGTTGGTCGGGACCATCCCAATTCCGCACATCCCACGCCAGGTGCACAAGAACTTCAGGGTTTTCAGACTCAATCAGCTTCGCTCTTTGTTCCGCATTCAGTAAATCTACTTTAACCCATTTGCCTTCCACTGATGGCCCGTTGCCAGAAGAAAAAGTTCCGGTAACAGTGTGTCCGGCTTTGCTCAGCCCTTCGATACAATGCTGTCCTATCAATCCAGAACCGCCAGTGACTAAAATGCGCATGTCTAGGTTTGGGCTTTAAAGGCACGAAGGCCATGCATTTGTCATTTGCTGATTTCTCGATTAAGACCAGACTTTCCAGGGTGGGTCATTACTCGCCCAGAGTTCTTCCAGTACGTGCTTATCTCGAAGCGTATCCATCGGTTGCCAGAAACCAGCATGCTTAAAGGCATTCAATTGGCCTTCTCGGGCTAACTTCTCAAGCGGACCGTGTTCCCATACTGTAAGGTTGGATTCGATATATTCGATCACTTCGGGCTCCAAAACAAAATACCCTCCATTAATCCAGGCACCGTCCCCTTTTGGCTTTTCATAAAAAGAACTGATCTGACTTTGATCCTGTCCAAGCGTAAAAGCTCCAAAACGACCTGGTACTTGAACAGCTGTCAGAGTCGCAAGGCGTCCCTGCTCTTTGTGAAATTCTACAAGCTTGGAGATATCAACGTCGGATACTCCATCCCCGTATGTCATACAAAAGGTTTCACCGTCCAATAGTCTGCTGACTTGTCGCAGCCTTCCTCCGGTCATGGATTCAATCCCGGTATCAACACAGGTCACCTTCCACGATTCGGCCTCGTTGCGGTGAATCTCAATCTTCGAATTTGCGAGATCAAAGGTCACGTCAGACATAGAGAGAGCATAATTCGCAAAATACTCCTTGATCATGAAGCCCTTGTAGCCACAGCAGATGATGAAGTCATTTATTCCGTAGTAAGAATAGGTCTTCATGATGTGCCACAAAATCGGTTGCGCCCCAACTTCGATCATGGGCTTGGGCTTAATGACACTTTCTTCACTGATTCGTGTACCGAATCCGCCGGCTAGAATGACTGCTTTCACGGTGAGATAAAAAATAGGATGAGTTTGGAACTATAAAAGTAGAATTGGTCTCTAGGACAATCCAATACCTCTATATTTGATCACATTGGATTTGTTAATAAATCGCCGACCATCAATGAACAAAGGGCTAGGAGAGGTTTTTTGCAAAATTTTAGAAACTTCTTTAAATTCCGGCCAAGAAGTTAGCAAAAGAACCGCATCGGCACCCTCGACAACCTCTTCAAGCGTATTAGCGAATAAGACCATCTTCTCGGCCAGAGCATCTCGTCCCATTTCCGCTGCTTGAGGATCAAATACGGTCACTTGGCAACCTTCCTTCAACAACTCGTAGATCACCTGCAACGAGGCCGATTCACGGACATCGTCGGTACCGGGCTTAAAGGCCAATCCCAAAACGGAGACATTTAATGCAGAAAGATCGGGAAATTCCTTTTTCAATAGGCGCAACATTTGAAGCGGCTGTTGCTGATTTGTTTTAACGACCGATTTTAGTAGCTCCATTTCCTGCCCCAAATCGTTACCATACTTAATGAGGGCGTTTACATCTTTGGGCAAACAGCTACCCCCAAATCCACAACCCGCGGCTAAATACCAGACAATATCAGGGATTACACGGTCGCCACCTTCCAGAATCGGCGAAAGTCGTTTATCCAAATGAACCCCCTGGAACACATCCACAGCGTCGACGCCTCCGATTTCAGCACACACATTGCCCAACTCGTTTGAGAAGGAAATCAAAGTGGCAAGAAACGAGTTAGCGGCATATTTTATCATCTCCGCCGTCCGCGGATTGGTCTTAATAATATCAGTATCAGGAAAATCCGAGTAAAGGGCCTCCATCGTTGAAAGTGACTGTTCATCAATACCCCCCAACACTAAACGATCTGGGTATAAAAAATCCTCAACTGCCTCTCCCTCCTTCATGAATTCAGGAGTCATCCCCGCACCAAATTCTTCGCCCGCTTTTTTTCCTGAATGTTCCTCTAATATAGGAATGATCAAACTTTCAGTCGTTCCAGGAACGACCGTACTGCATACGAACACGGAGTGGTAATCTTCTTTTTCTTTAAGTGCCTCGCCAATGTATTCAGCCGCTTGAGACACATAGCTCAGGTCGATTTGCTCATCATCAAAAGGCGTGCCCACTGCGATCAAAGTAACTTCGGATTCCAAAACCGAACTTCGTAGATCAGTCGACGCTTTGAATCGGTTTCCAATAACGGTCTGAAGCAGATCTTGCAGCCCCTCCTCATATATAGGCACCTCACCACAATTGATCGTCTCTACCTTCTCTCGATCTATATCAACACAACAAACAGTGTGCCCCTTAGAAGCCAGGCAGACTCCCGAAACCAACCCTAAATAACCAGCACCTATGACGGATATCTTCATCTATCCTTCCTCTGCCTCACGATTGTCATAGTACCAACACAACGCTCTTTTGATTCCTTCGTCCACACTAACCCGGGGATCATAATCCAACTCGGACTGAGCCTTAGAAATCTGTGGACATCGCCGGTTCGGATTGTCGACCAGGTAATCCTCATCATCACTCTCGTTTCGGATGACTTTGCCTTCATAGCCGAATAATTCACCTGACGCTTCAACCACCTTCTCTGCAAGCTGCAGAATGGAAATTTCCGGTTTCGCGATCCCGATATTGTAGGCCTCACCATTGCGCCCCCTTAGAAGTACTTTGAAGTAACCGACAATGGCATCCGCAATGTAACAAAAAGTTCGCGAGGGAGATCCATCCGAGAGCATCACGATGTCTTTACCGGCAATTACGTCTCGAGCAAAATCTGGAAGCACGCGTTTATCAGTGATCTTCAATCCAGGTCCATAATTGTTAAAAGGTCGGGCAATCCGGATTGGTAGATCATATTGCCGGGCAAAGTTTACGCAAAGCGTCTCACCGTACCGCTTGGATTCGTCGTAGCAGGCTCGAGGGCCCGTACAGGACACACGCCCAGGATAGCTTTCTGGAGTCGGAATATTCTCAGGTGTCGGATCTCCATAAATTTCGCTGGTCGAAAAGAATAGTACGCCAGACACCGGCGTCCCTTCATTTTTCAAACGCAGACAATAATCGAGTATTATCCTCAGTCCTTTGACGTTTGCATCCATGGTCTCAATAGGATGCTTCCGATAATACGAAGGTGAAGCGATGGTTGCTGCGTGAATAATGTAATCCACAACTCCTAAATCCTCGGGTAACGGGTCTCGAATATCGTGCTGCACAAAAGTCAATCCGGCGCGCCCTTCCAATTGCTTTAGCCAATCCGGGATTCCTCGTGAGAAATTATCATAGATGATTAATTCAATCCGTTTCTCATCACTCAAAGAATCATTAAGATATAATAAAGACAGGGTCAGGTAATACCCAAGGAAGCCAGCTCCACCCGCAAGTAAGATTCGCTTTCCAATAAGCATTTCAGACAGATCGGAAATAGAGGCACCGATGTGCTCCATATCTTCCGT
>CALJGU010000328.1 GCA_938075565.1 uncultured Opitutales bacterium
GAATGTCTATGAAGGTGTAAGCCAGGCGCATGAGACGCAGAATTTCGTTAAGAATCTGGCGATTTTTGCGGGTTTGCTCGTCCTCGGCGGCATGTCGGAAGAAAAGCGGGATGTTTAAGTTTGTAAGAGCTAGGTGGTAGGAATCTGACAGGTTTGATGTCGTAATCGTCACCCTCACATTGCAAATTCAACAGTGAGGTTACCACCGCTTTTGGTTTGGCTGTAAGTTGAGATGGTGGAATCCATCGTATGTCTCAAATCATGAAATCAATAAAATTAAGTATTCATTTCTTTTTTTTCCTATCTCTTTGTCTCGCGTCCAATGTATGGGGCTCCACTGACGAGGAGCTAAGTGGTGGCACGCCCATCTGGATGCTGTGGACACAATTGGATACGGATAAGGACGGCGTCAAAAATGGTGACGACGCTTTCCCTAGAGACGCAACTGAGAGCCTCGATACTGATAAAGATGGTGTTGGGAACAATGCGGATGTTGACGATGATGCCGACGGTGTTGCTGATGATTTCGACGATTTCCCACTACTCGTCGATGAGTGGGTCGACTCCGACAACGATGGAATAGGTAACAACGCTGATACCGATGACGACGGAGACGGCGTTGCCGATGGCGATGATGTCTTCCCTCTCAATGGTGATGAATGGGTCGATACGGATCTGGATGGCATTGGCGATAATCAGGATGCCGACGACGATAATGACGGTATTCCTGATGAACTTGATGCGCAGCGTTTAATTGCTAAGGAAGTCTGTAACGAATACGTTTCAGCAGCGCCAGTAAATACTTTCCGCTATTGCTGGGAAGAAACAATAGAAGGTTTTACCGGAGCGGAATATTCCTCTCATATCAATCAGCCAATTGAGGTAGAGATCGAGGGTGATGCCTTCGTCATACCGGATAATTCACATGCTGAACTGCTTTACTTGGAGTACGGCCTTGTACTGGACGAGACCTCGGGGTGGACTGAAGAGCAGGCGTATGCTTTGCACAAAGTGCTTGAGCGGATTCCTCTCGCTGGCTCGGAGAGACTACAGGGTTTAGTGTTGCGTCTTCAGCACGAATTTTTACCTGATGATATAGAGTTCGACCAAGCGGAAGACGGCAGCCCTATTGTTTCCCTGGGCGTGGCAGCATTCGATAATGCGAACCCGAGGCTAGCTCAAATCGACGGGCAACGGGGTGTGTACTTTTCAAATCGTTTGCATCGAGCTTTGGTCAGACTTGTCACCCAAAACGGATCTGATCTCGCCTACGTCAATCAAATTTTGAGGGTTCGTTACGGCATCTCGATTGAGGTGCCCGATTATGAGACGTTAACAGGTGAACGAGCTGATCGATTTCAACCATTCAGGCCTCGAGAGTTGGTCGATATCATCGCTATGTTCGAGGAAATGCCGACCGGTTATCATAAGATCTCGGGATTAGACTATCTGGTAAGAAGGTTAGACGGCAATTGTCATCCGGATTATGGCTGTGAAGTTCCCGCGATTGCATGGACCGGATCGGGCTACATTGAATTTATGGAGAGTGCCTTTGAAAATGTATCGACTACTTTTTTGCACCGTCTCATTCTCCACGAAAAAGCGCACTTTCTTTGGGCAAAAGTTTTTGACGAAAAACTTAAACAAGCCTGGATCGATGTCGGTGGATGGTACCAATGTACTGAAAAATCAAGTGGCTGGTGTTCACGCAGCCAGACGCAGTTTGTAAGCGCCTATGCCCACCTCAAAAATCCTGATGAGGATTTTGCGGAGACCACTGCCGACTTTATTGTGAATCCGGATATTGTGAGATCGCGAGCGCCGGCGAAATATCAATTCATTCGTGACCGCGTAATGGCGGGTACAATTTACCTCGCTCAGATTAGGGAAGACCTCACGTTCACCGTCTACAACCTTTTCCCGGATTACGTTTACCCGGGCAAAATCAAGCGAGTGAGAGTGGAGGTTACTGGTCTTCCGGAGGAAGACAAGGACGTCACCATTCAGGTGGATATCCATGCACTCGACTTGGCGTTGGAGGGGGCGCAGTCGGGGTATACCCGGTTAGAAAGTGAGGAGTTTTCCTGGAATGGACTGAAGAGATCCACCTTTGTGGATATAGGTCTTAGCCCGGTGGATCCCGTAAATGGCCTTAGCAATACCCTGATTGGCCATACGACCCTATCGAAGTTTCGAAAAGCCGGGCTATGGCGACCGGAGCAGATATCGATAACCGATGTAGTAGGTAACTCACGCTATTCAGGTGCTAATGATTTCGGCTGGCGGATGTTCATTGATAACCCTCTCGAGGATTTGGTGCCGCCCCTCTACGTACCGGGAAGCGTCGCTTTAGAACTAACGCAAACGGAGTACCAGTCAAATATCGAAGATGTTGTGGTTGCGAAATGGGAGGCAGAGGAAGTCAATCCGCGGGGGGATAATGGTTGCTATGCTTCCATGAATGACGAGCTACTAAGCACCGCATCTACTTACAATTACGGATTTTCGGATGAAACGGGTTGCCGGGTTGAGTTCTTGATGCCCAGTTACAAGCCCGATGGAGTGTATAGCATGACATTCATCCAGAATTATGACCTTGCGGGAAATGAAAGCTTTGGTTATTTCCGCTCAGATTTTACTCCTGAAGAGGAGCCCACTGACTGGCAGGATACCGGCGAAATGGCAGCCACCGTCGAAATCGTAAGTGAAAACCCGGATACGACACCGCCAGAGATCGATCTCAATCAATTATCGGTGACTGCAGTACCGACTAACCCTCAAAGCCCCAACGGTGAAACAGTTGTTGAGTTTACCTTCAGAGTGAGAGATGACATATCGGGTTACCGATTGGGCGACTATATTCTGAGAGACCCTCAGGGGATGAATTTCGGATACGGACATCAGCACCCCAGGTTCGGTGATCTTTACCCATTGCCAGGTGAAACCGATTGGCAGGAGTATAAATCAACCGTGGTCCTCCCTGCGGGCTCGGCTCCCGGAACTTGGGGGGTTGCTGAGCTCATTGTAGAAGACAGGGCAGGCAACAACAGGCGCTATAGTTTCGTCGAAATTGTGACTTTTAACGTTATCGAGTGACTAATACTGCCCCTCAAATTCATGGTTCCAGATCGAAGGTGAGCCCAGCGTTAGCAACTAGACGCTCAATCAGTTTCTCACCCATCGCGGGCGCTGGTGTGTAAACACCCCCTGGCAGATCAGTACAGTCCTGCACGATGCAGAGCGCACTCTCAGCGATCATCTTAGAGGTCGAGCCGTAACCGGGGTCCATATCGCCGCTTACTGTGGCTTCCATGCGATCACCGTTCGCGTTGGTGCCGACAAACAGCACGTCGTAATGGCCCGCCTCGCGACTCTCTTTGGAGGGTCCCTC
>CALJGU010000329.1 GCA_938075565.1 uncultured Opitutales bacterium
CCTTTATTCCCGTCCACAACTACCTGCTCATTCGTCAAGGAGTGCATATCGGAGAGTTACACTACCTGGACGATCTGGCGGCTGACAAAGTATACGAGTTCGCCTACGTGTGCTCGACCAACAAGATCAAAGGCACCACAGCAGGTTTCACACTGCGCCCTATAGCCATTCGCTGAGTTTTTATGCGACGTTTCATCCATCTACTCATCACATCCGTTCTGTTTCTATTTACGGTATTAACTCACGCCCAGGATAAGCCAAATATCGTGGTCATTATGGTCGATGACATGGGCTGGACTGGTTTGAGTTCCTACGGCTCCGATCTTCATAAAACTCCTCACATAGATCAGTTGGCAACAGACGGTATGAAGTTCAACCAAGCCTATGCCAGCGCCCCGGTATGTACGCCGACACGGGCAGCCTTCATGACGGGTAAATCACCGGCACAACTCAACATGACGATCTGGCATGAGGCTAGCCGCGTTCCACAAAAAAACCGCCCTCTTACTCCGCCTGTAGTTGAAGGCAATCTGCCCCACAAAGAAGTGACCATTGCGGAAGTTCTGCGGGAAGGAGGTTATAGAACGGGCCATATCGGCAAATGGCATTTGGGCGAAGCCTCACACTATCCGGAAACACAAGGATTTGATTTCTCATTTGGAGGCAGCTTCTGGGGAGCTCCTCCTACTTTCTATTTTCCGTATCGAGGCACCTGGGGATCTGGAGACAACGCCCACCCACGATACATACCTGGCATCGACGCCAATGAAGATCGTGAAGGCGAGCATCTAACGGATCGACTGACTGATGAAGCGGTAAGATTCATCACGCAGTCGGCAGATGAGCCTTTCTTCCTCTACATGTCCTACTACACCGTGCACACGCCGATCGAAGGAAAGCCTGAGATCGCCGAGAAATACAAAGGTGCTATCCACCCCGGTATGGATCATGACAACGCGCACTACGCGGCTATGCATGAAACATTGGACGACAATGTCGGCCGCATTCGACAGACGATTGAAGACAGTGGTGTAGCGGACAACACCATCATTATTCTTACCTCAGACAACGGTGGCTTCATTAACAACTACGATGGCCAAACCGTTACCTCCAATGCCCCGCTTCGGTCTGGCAAAGGTTCCCTTTATGAAGGCGGTGTTCGTGTTCCTCTCATCGTTCACTGGCCCGGAGTAACTGAGGCTGGATCGATCTCAGAGCAGCCCGTAATAACCGCCGACCTCTACCCTACTATCCTAGAAATCACGGGCCAAAGCGGTGACGCTAACCACAACCATAACGTCGAAGGCATTAGCCTAACACCCGCCTTGCTGAATCCTGATTCAAACCTAGAACGTACCACACTCTACTGGCACTACCCTCACTACTACCAGACTACCAGTCCTGTTAGTTCGATCCGACAACGACAGTGGAAACTCATGGAGTTTCACGAGGATGGGCGACTCGAACTATACGACCTTATATCTGATCCAGAAGAGACGAATAACCAAGCTGAGACTCGGCCTCCACTAGCGGCCAATCTTCAGGCGAAACTTCAAGCTTGGCGGGACAAGGTGGATGCGCCCATGCCTAAGCCGAATCTTGGTTATAAGAATTAAATGTATCTATTGAATACTAATCCCCGGGCACAGATTCGTGCACGTGGATAATGTTCCCATTAGCGTCCAGAGCAGGAGCAGTAGTTGGTCCGCCTCGACCTCCGCCAGCACCACCGCGGCCACCACGACCACCACGACCACCACGACCACCAGCAGCATCCACATTTCCGCCAGCACCACCTTGAGCATTGGGACCTCCTCGGCCACCGCCACCGGCACCTCTGCCACCGGTGCGACCGCCAGCACCACGCTGTCCACGAAGATTGCTTTGTGCGGGTGCCTCACGAATCCAATTAGCAGCAAACTCTGATCGTGCGATCAATTCATCAACCACATCAGGGTGCTGATCAGCCACATTGGTTTCCTCGTAGGGATCTTCGTAAATTTTGAAAAGCTCAACTAAGTCTGCCCCGTCCGACTGGCCGCTATTAACATTGGAGTGCACCAATTTGTATTCGCCAGAGTGGACCGAATAACTGGAGGCATTTCCAATAATCATGTCCGTTTTGCGTGGGCGTACTTTCCCAGTCTGCAAGGTATCCCAAAGACTCTCACCGTCGAAGGGTGTGTTGAGCTTTGTAGGTAAACCAATCGCTTCAACCAAAGTCGGGAAGAGATCGTAAACAACCATCGGTTGTTCATTTTTCACACCAGCAGGAATCTTTCCTGGCCAGCGGAATACAGAAGGCAAACGAGTTCCACCTTCATAGACAGTGCCTTTCCTGCCGCGAAAATTTCCATTATCAGCACCAGCAGCTCCTCCATTATCTGAAAAGAATAGAACGATCGTATTATCTCGAATACCTTCATCATCGACCGTCTTAAGAATATTCCCAATGGCTACATCAAGTACCTCAACCATCGCACAGTAAACACGACGGCTTTCGTCCTCTATATGAGCATATCTATCGATGTATTCCTGCGGTGCCTGTAGCGGCGTATGCGGGGCGGTAAATGCAGCATAAGTAAAAAAGGGTTTTGAGGTATCGCGTTCACGAATCAAGCGACTGATTTCATTTCCAAACAAGTCTGTAGCATATCCACTCTCGAAAACTGTTTTCCCATCTCTAGCCCAATCCTTTGTCTCACCTCGACCATGTGTCCAATAGTCGGGACCCGCGCGAAGTGAGCCATAAGTGTGATCGAACCCACGATTGATCGGCAGGTCTCGTTTATGCGTAAGCCCCAGGTGCCACTTTCCCGCCGTCATCGTCATGTAGCCAGCATCTTTGAATGCTTCATTCATCAACTGCTCATCGTGGGTGATCGTCATATTCCCCGGAATAGGCGAGAAGACACCGTGCCTCATTGAAATATGTCCCGTCAGAAGCGAAGTTCGGGTCGGGGAACAAATAGGATAGGAATACCAACGATCCATTTCCATTCCGTCCTTCACCATTTGATCAATATTGGGCGTGGAAACTTCACCACCGTGATACCCCACGTCCATCCAACCTTGGTCGTCGGAAACAAGTATAATGACATTGGGGTTTTTCGCAGCGGCAAAGAGGTTCGAAACGGCGACAAGAATTATGCCACCAATCAAGGGCAGTAGAGTCTTTTTGTACATATTAGAGTTGGATGAATAATTAAGAAGATGACGGGCTAATAGAGTTTATCGTTTTAGATCTAAGACTAATCCCCTGCTACTGATTCGTGAAGGTGGATGATATTGCCATCACTATCACGAGCCACTGGAACTGGATCTGCAGCAGCTCCACGACGAGGGCCCGGACCAGCGCCTCCGCGACCGCCACCTCTAGGACCGCCACCAGCCCCCCCCTGAGCATTCTGTGCTCGAGGACCGGCAGCATTGGGGCCGCCAGCACGCCCACGACCCGCGGGACCACCTCCGGCAAAGCGTCCGCGCGTCGGCATGCCAGATTCGTAGATCCAAGGGGTAACGTAGTTTGTGTTGGAAATCATTTGATTAACCACATCCGGGTAATCCCCGGCCACGTTAATTTTTTCATTAGGATCTTCGTAAATTTTAAATAGCTCTATCGATTCTTCGAGCTCGGCTTGGCTCTTGTTCAGGTTCGTATGAATCAGTTTAAAGTCTCCTGCGTGAACGGAATACCCGTAGGGAGCGGTGATAACAAGATCCGCTTTGCGCGGCCGGGTTTTTCCGGTCTGCAAAACGTCCCATAAGCTCTCTCCATCAAAAGGAGTATTGAGATTTGGTTTGAGACTCAGGGCATCCAGCAATGTGGGAAACAGATCATGAACGACCATCGGTTGTTCGCTCTTTACCCCAGCGGGAATTTTGCCAGGCCATCGAAAGATAGCAGGCAGTCGAGTTCCTCCTTCGTGGAGTGAACTTTTTCCGTCACGCAGTTCACCATTGCTAGCTCCACCGGCACGGACATTACCTCCATTATCTGAAAAGTATAACACCAGCGTATTGTCGCGAATACCTTCATCGTCGACCGTCTGAAGAATATTGCCAATGGCCACATCCAACACCTCAACCATGGCACAATAAATTCGGCGACTTTCATCTTCAATGTGCGCGTATTTATCAATGTATTCCTGCGGTGCCTGAAGTGGCGTGTGGGGTGCCGTGAATGCCGCATAAGTGAAGAATGGTTTGGAAGGATCCCGTTCCCGGATCAATCGACTAATTTCGTTGCCGAAAAGATCGGTCATATAGCCATTCTCAAATACCGTTTCTCCATCACGAGCCCAATCCCTTACTTCTCCACTAGCATGTGTATAGTAATCAACTCCAGCCCCCAGGGAACCGTAGGTGTGATCAAATCCGCGATTGATAGGGAAATCCGCCTGAGTGTTATGTCCCAAGTGCCACTTCCCAGCAGTCATAGTCATGTAGCCCGCGTCTTGCAGCGCTTCATTCAATAATGGTTCATCATGAGTCAAATTCGCGCCACCAAAGAAGGATCCATGACGGCCAGCAATGTGACCGGTTAAAAGAGCGGTACGAGTAGGCCCACACCAAGGGTAGGAATACCAGCGGTTCATCTCCAAACCTTCTTTGGCTAGTTGGTCGATGTTCGGAGTGGAAATTTCACTGCCATGATAACCGA
The DNA here is from genome assembly GCA_938075565.1 of uncultured Opitutales bacterium. Taxonomy (GTDB): domain Bacteria; phylum Verrucomicrobiota; class Verrucomicrobiia; order Opitutales; family UBA2995; genus UBA2995. The sequence goes on from CALJGU010000329.1 coordinate 4,664, forward strand.
CGTCTCCCCAACCTTGGTCATCAGCAATAAGAAGAATAATGTTGGGCTTCTCAGTAAGACCCCATAAACCAACCGAGGAGGTCAAAAAGACCAGGTAAAGAAAAGTAGCCAGAGTTTGCTTAATGCGGGTACGACCCGGCACACGAACGAGTAGATCGAATTCCATAGAGTAGAGACTGGGTTAACTGTTGGTGATCGGGGCAATTCCAAACATGCAGAAGCCTTTTCGGATATCAAGGGTTTAAATCCGATCACACCAGCTCTCTAAATCGCAAAGGCCTCTAATCCCGAGAAGCCCCGGTTTCTAGGAATTACCTGGGCCGCTTTGTTGGCTCGATTCGAATTTGTTCATCTTCGTATAGAGGTTAAAGGATGAAACCAGGATTAGTATACCAAAGACCATGAGAACATATCCAATTTCAGTGCTAAACAAAGCAGAGGCGATACCATCTGAAACTCCATCAACTGTTTTTGAATTACCGGAAATCAATTCGACTATTTGAATCATCGACAAGAGCACCCCCAGGGTTGGAGTGATGCAGAGAATGGCGCCAAGCCATATTCCAATTTTCGCAATTCTTTTCTTCTTTTCGAATTGTTCCCGATTTGGAAGAGGTGGAGGGCTAGTCACCATTGTTCTTTAAGCCAATAGCTACCTACCAGGTTCTCTCTTTAAGCAGCTCCTGGATTTGTTCTTTGGGAACCGGGAGACGATCCATGTGATCTTCGAGCCAGCCAGAAAAGTCCTTTTCAATCGGATCCGACCAACGAGCGTCGATTTGACCTGCGGTATAGGTGCCCGCCTTAATTCGCTCAAAGCCAAATTGGTCGCGCAGGCGAATAAGCTCCGCGGTTTTCACAACCTTCTCGGCCAAATGCGCTGGAATAACAATGATACCGGAACGCTTACCCAAAATAACATCGCCCGGCATGACAGTTACACCGCCCACATTCACCGGTACATTGATACCGGTAATCATGGATGCCCAATAGAAGCTGGGGTTCCAACCACGCACGAAACCGTTGAACCCCTTGATTTTCTCAAGCTGCTCCAAGTCACGAGCCACTCCGTTAAAGAGCACTCCGTTTCCTGAATTTGCAAAAATGGTCGTCCCCAAACTCGCCCCGATAATCGGGCCACCATCATTCTGATTGTTGTAAACATCTGCCACGTAAACATCACCCTGCTGTAGCATGTCGATGGGCCAGGTAACCTGGCCTCCGGAATGACCGTCCACCTCAGCTTGCGCGTCAACCACTTCATTGACGTCTTTGCGCAAAGGCATGTACATCGCCGTCATCGCTCGACCACAAAGAATCTCACCAGGGTGAACATGCTCCCAGCCTTCCTCAAATTGATATTCGTAGCCTTCGTTTCTCAAAACCACCCAGGCAGCTTCGATATCCACAAGCTTCATCCGCTCGAGAATACTATCGGATACCTTTGGACGCCCATTGGGGAAACGCTCTCCCTCCCAATGAGGAGTGAATTTGATCATCGCTTCCATGTCTAAGGAAAATGGCATGGCCGGAACCGACCCTGTGGTTATTAGAATACAAACAACACAGATGAGTGAACGGGTAACTTTATTTAAGATCATGATGATTGGATTGATTATTAAATGTTTGATTCAGCTAACAAAATCAGAACTAGCGCCGGGTTCCTGAGGCGTTTTGTAGATACCACCTTCGACGATGGCCGGATGCAAAAAGTAGTCTCGTAAATGCGGGATATGCTCCAGGAATAAGGCATCCTGCCCAAGCGTAATATGGTTAAATAAAACTAGGTGTTGGTGAATCTGCCCCATATCACCCACGTGTGGCACGACGGTCAGTCCAAATTTGCGCGCCATTAAACTCACCGTAATGTATTCACTGATACCCCCGACTCGTGTGCAATCCACTTGCACATACTTTACCGCCTGGGCCTGCATGAAATTTTTAAACATCACTCGATTAGAAACGTGCTCGCCCAGGGCTATATCGATGGGAGCAATCTCCTTGGCCAAGGTTTGATGCCCGATCACATCATCCGGTTGAGTCGGCTCTTCGATCCAGAACGGTGACATGTCAGCTAAGGCTTTGGATGTTGAAATGGCCTTGGGCAGGGACCAGCTCTGATTTACATCCAGCATCACTCTCGCGTCGTCACCGGCAGCTTCTCGCACCATGTAAGCTCGACGAACGTCTCGCTCGGTCTCAGGAGATCCGACTTTTAACTTCATGGAATCGAATCCAGCTTCGACAGCCTTTTTCACATTTTCTTTTACCTGCTCATCCGAGTAATTGAACCAACCAATAGAAGTATCATAGCCAGGGTAACCTTTCTCGATGATCCCGATGCGCTCATCCCTTCCTTCACGGTTCTGTTCCAATAATCGAATAGCATCCTCACGCGTCAGTTCATCTTCGAGGTAACTCAGATCCAAGGTATCTACAATCTGCTCCGGAGTAAGATCAATCAGCAGCTTCCACAAGGGCACTCCCCTAGCCTTTGCCCAGAGATCATAACAGGCATTCGTGATACTGGCCAACGCCAAGTGAATCATTCCCTTATGTGGACCCAACCAACGATACCGTGGGTGTTCGGCCAACTGCTTAACACGTTTCCCGAATTGAGACATCAGGTCCTCCACCTCGCAGCCGACCAAAGGCTGAACCAGCCCCTCGACCAAAGAACGAATCTCCTGATTCCCAGCACCAAGCGTGAATACAATACCAGTTCCGCAGATCGAGGTATCCGTATGCAAGTAGGTTACGATATAAGAATAAACCGGATCTGTGTGAATGGAATCCGTTCCGTCTCCTTCTTTTAGAGGGAACTCTTTTATATCGGTAGTGATTTTGAAAATCGTGTGCGTCATGTGCTTTCTGAGGGGCCGTATTTAAATCTCTTATACAAGGGAATTGCGAGCAACACCACCGATGTCACCACAAAAATCAGCGATATAGGTCTTTGAATCAATGGCAGAAAACTACCACTCGAGGCCATAAGACCGGCTTGTAAGTTTTCCTCCGCAATGGGAGCCAAAATAAGCCCAATCACA
>CALJGU010000330.1 GCA_938075565.1 uncultured Opitutales bacterium
GCAAGCTGGGAGCTCTTTCGTATCAGGCTGTGATGATTTTTAGGTGGATCAAACTCCTTTTTCAGGTTTCCCATGTCTATGATCATTTAATCATGAATCCCAAAAGCTCTCCAGTGTCCTTGAAAATGAGTCAATTAAGGAAATGGTTCCGCCCTATACTGGCCCTTTTCGCATTGGGGTTTTCTGTATGGTTCTTCTACTCTGTATATGTCGAAAGAAATGGAGGTAACGATACGGAGAGAATTGGAAATTCAGCGGACGATTCGAAGCGTTTGAGGACGGAAGTTCGGACTTGGTTTCGAAAGACGTTCCCAGAGTCGGCGGCCAGGGCGGATGAACAATTCGGATTTTTTGAGTTTGAGGCCTCCGAGCAAGTGGACTCAAAAAAATGGGTATTGCTTGCCCATGGATTGGATGAACCTGGAAATTTGTGGGCGGATTTGGCCCCTGCACTTGTAGGTCAGGGATATAGAGTTCTGGAGTTTCGCTATCCCAATGACCAACCCATACACGAATCTTCGGTATTTTTTCGAGACGAGCTCACTAGTTTTCTCAAATCGACTTCTGAGACGGATTATCCAGAGGAGGTTCATCTGATCGCACATTCTATGGGTGGATTGGTACTTCGAAATTTTATTACGCATCCAGAGCTCCTGCCGAGCTCACCGATTGCTTCCAGCTCACTTATCCAATCTTTCATCCAACTTGCCACGCCCAACCATGGTTCTTGGTTGGCCACGTATCGCTTCCCGGTTGAGCTGCGGGATCATTTGTTCAAAGACTACGGCTTCGATGCACTATTGGGAATGGTGTGGGACGGGGCCGGTGAAGCCCAAATCGATTTAAAACCTGAAAGTGCATTTTTGGAGGAGCTGAATGGGCGAGAATTCCCGGAGAGTATTTATTGGGTTGGAGTGGCGGGTATTGGTAGTCCTGTAGACCTAAAGAAATTTCAAACGAGCTCCTGGATTAAGAATACCAAACTATCCCAAACTGCTGGGGAGCTGAATGAAACCTTTCCCGAACTTTTTAAAGGTACTGGGGATGGGTGTGTTTCCACTGAATCACTGCGTTGTCCTGATATGAACGCCTTATACTTCGTAGAGGGCACTCATCGTTCAGTGGTGCGAGATGCGAGTTCTAAAACTCCTCCAGCCATTCCGATAGTCTTGGATGTGATTTCGAGAAACTAACGTCCGTGGCTGCCTTTAGGCTCCTGAGGTAGGGGCGTATTCTTAGGATGGTACTTAACAACGAAGAATAGAAGGTCCTCCGTACCGGTATTGACTAGTCCGTGAAAGACCCAGGGCTCAACATAAAGTACATCTCCTTGTTTAGCCGGTGATTCTACGCCGTCCAATGTCCAAGTGCCTTCGCCTTCCATGATTACCAGGTACTCTTTCTCTGCATGGCGATGTTCAGGGTGTACAGCTTTACCCGGTCTTTCCATTCCCCTTCAGCTTCTGTCTCGGTATATTTTCCAGAACCATCTGTTTTGTAGTCGATCTCTTCGGATCGTAGTACGTCTAGCAATCGTTGAAAGCCATTTCCAGGGTCGATCGGGATCGTCATTGGAAATACGTTTTCTCCATAGTGAGCCTGGACGTCGGCCAGCACTTGATCGAAGTTCACGTTCTCTTTATCGCATCCATTGATTACGATCATTTTGGGAATGTTATAGCTGGTCGCGTATTCCCCAACCTGGTCCGTGCCAAGTTGAGGCCCGTGTAGTGCATCGATAACAATGATGGCAAAGTCTCCCACTCGGAGTGCTCCAAGCCCTTCACTAATGAAATCAAAAAACCCAGGGGTATTGATAATGTTAAATTTGTTTTCTTTCTAGGTACAATGAAGAAGCGAGGCATGAACCGACATCTGCCGCTCAATCTCGCTTGGATGGTAGTCGCTGACTGTGCTCCCTGATTCAACTGATCCCATTCTGTTAATAACGCCCGCGCTCGCGAGCATCGCCTCAGATAAGATGGTTTTCCCCGCACCTTGATGACCCACCAAGGCAAAGTTTCTGATGTGTTCAGCTGAATAACTCATAGTGATTCCGGTTGATGTTAGACTGTATAAACGCTTACGACCTCGGTCAAAGCAACGGACCTCTAAAGTTATATGCACAAGCGGGATTTGCCAAGTCGTTTAGGGAAATAATCCATAGGAAATCCCATTTTTCCGGTTACTTTTCAGCATTCTGGAAACGAATGAGTCGGGACTAAGTTTCAACCCTCTACTTCTCTAAGAGGATTGATGGAATTTTCTTAAGAGTTGTCCCTAAAGAATGTGTACGAGCTGATTGAGCTCAGTAATAACCACATCGGGCTCGAGGCCTTGGCAGCGGTCATCCGTTTCACGTAAACGCAGTGAGCGTTGATCGCCGGCAAACAAGGCTGTCTTCAAGCCTGCCTGGCTGGCCGTCCAGATATCGTTGAGCATGTCGTTGCCGACATAAAGGGCTTGTTCGGGGCGTATGCCTCTTGAGGAAAGGGATCGATTGAGCTTTTCAAACAATTCCACCGAAGGTTTCCCCAAGCGCTCCCTGTAGGACCAAACAGAGAGATCTTCCTGAAATCCAAGTTCTGAGAGGCGTTTGCCCGTAAAGCTTTCTAACATGATAGGAGTATAGAACTGAGCATTCGAAACGATACCGAGTGGCATTCCTCGTTTGCTGAGTGATTCGAGGACGGACTCCAAGCCAGGCATGGGCCATACAGGATTCACTGCGCATTCAAATCTGATCGCCATAAACTTCAGTGTTTCTTCATCCGGTGGATTTCTTCTAAGCTTCAGCACGAGTCGGGTCCAAATCTCGAGGATATCTACCTCAGGGTAACTCGCGCCTAGGGCTTGTGAATTTTCGTGGTCCTCTTTTATTAGCTTATAGAAGACATCACTTACAGAAAAGTCGGGAGGGATTTCTGATCCTGTTGCAGTCAGGAACCCACTAAGCACTTCTTCGCGATCCACTTTCTGCGCGATGCTAATGTCACCCGTTCCTGAGATGACTAATGTTCCGTAGATATCAAATATGACTGCGCGGATGTCACTGAGGTTTGTCAGCTTAGCATTTTGACCCGATGGAATTGGGGCGAGCGGTGAGTTCAGCTTCTTAAAAAGATCGCTTTGCATGAGTCATGTTCGCAGTAGATTAAAACGCCTGGGATCGAGGAAACAATTGAGAAACGTTGTCGCATTCAAGAAATCGGTTTGGGACACATTCGACTCCACCAAGCCTCTGTATATTGAAAGCAGTCGCTCACCATATGCCTGAGGGTTAAAGTGCTTCTTGATCGCCTCGCGGTTCGAGTCCACTTCTCTGTCACTGAGGAAGCAGTCGAGTTTCTCTGGGGTAAAATCCAATCGTAGAGATGGGCTTTTCGAAACCCTTTCGACAATGGACGCTTGCATGGTTTCATCCAGGTATCCGAAGTCTACCGTATCTCCTTGGATGATGGAATCGAGTGCTTCCTCCGTCATCGATTTCTTAAACGGCTGTCGATAACGTTGGTAGTAGCGGAAGAGACTATCATGCACGGATTTTTGCAGTCTTTCTTTGCCCACCCAAGCAATCGGCACGTCGAGCCTTGGATAGAGCCCATCGAGCCGGATTCCAGTTTCTGAAAAATCGGTAGTAATATCTGGAAGGTCGCGACCAACCAGCTGGGATCCGATCAGGTAAGGCTCCAAGTAGGCCAGACCAAATCCCTCTGCGATACTCGTAGTGATGAGAGCATAGGAGGAGTTGAGCAAAGCGTCGAACCGATGCTGTTCTCCGAACCCAAATCGAACCGGTAAGTCCAATCGATCGGCCAGGCGCACCCAGTTTTCATAGATGGGCAATGCAGTAGGGTTAGCCGGTGCCATGGTTGAGCCGAACACCACATCCTCTTCAGCTGCCGCCGACCAGAGCAGGAGCTCTCCCATATTCTTTCGCCGAATGGATCGAGTGGGGTAGAGGAACAGGCGTTTTCCTTCTATTGAGGGATCATTGAGCTGAGCTTCCTCATCAATTTCCAACCATACTGGATTTGCCAGAAGGTGGCATCTTTCTTCGTCGATTCCGGCTTGAGTGAAAAAGGATCGGTCACGGCCGTTGATAAACGCGTAGGAGACATGGTCTCCCACGGGGTATAATATTTGGTTTAGCTTGTTAAGGTCCTTGCCTGCTAATGTCACCAGCAGCGCCTTGTAGTTTTCGGGGCGGCCATCTTCCGCGAAATCGTGAATTTGCAGAAGTAGCTTTTGTCCTTCCTGTGCCCACTGGGAGACAACGGCAGGCAGTTCAAGATTTTTGGCCAGGCTGTGATTATGGACGTGCCAAAGGTCGGGCAAGCTACCCCATTCATTTAGGCAGGCATCCTCCAAATCGCTCTTTAGCCGATCTGCGTTTTCCTCTGTGAAAGTATCACCGTAGGCCAGTCCAGGAATAATTCGAACATTGTCGAAGGGATAGGCTTTCTCGTCGGGCTGTTCGGAACAAAATACCAAGGTTTCTACGCCAACATTTAAAAGCTCGCGTACCGTATTTTCAATGACGCGTGTGACTCCCCCTGGCTTGAGGTGGTAGTGCAGAATGGCTACGCGCATGGTTGAGGTAGGCTGCTGTTATTTATCTAACCCAAACTTCTTACGATACTCGGGTATCGTTGACATGGGTGGGCGCTCTTCTTCTTTAATCTCCTCTTCCACCAGTTGATACTGTTGGTCCTGTGCCTGAAAGTGTTTATAGATCTGGTTCATGTCAGGAAGCTTATCGATACCACCGTACTTCTGCATGCGGTTGAAAAAGCTCTGCAGAATACCGAAAGACATTTTTCCTAAAGAGATGGTGGTCTGGTTGCGGTGAACCCGTTGGTCCAGATCTGTTTGTCCGAACGCTTTCATTCCCCACTTGTGGTAAACATCCAGGATGTGTGAAGTCTCAACTCCGTAGCCGATCGGGAAGGGGATGTCCTGGAGCACCTCACGTCTTACCGCATACTCGCCAGAGAGAGGTTGTATGATGCCCGTCAGTTCCGGGTAGAACATTGCAAATAGCGGGCGTATCAATATTTCTGTGACGCGGCCACCACCTGAAGGGCGGATGCCTTGTGAAAAAGCTAATGGGCGATCGTAGAAGGCTTTTACATACTGAATCTTCTTATGATAGATCAGTGGAGCAACGAGGCCGTAGACGAAGCGTGGGTGAATGTTCTTAATATCTGCATCTACGTAGACGATGATATCGCCGTTCAGCTGATGAATGGCTTTCCAAAGGTTTTCGCCTTTCCCGGGCTTAAAGCCTTGCTTGGGCAAAATATCGGCCGAGAGGTAAGTGTCAGCTCCAAAGGACGCTGCAATCTCGAGTGTCTTGTCAGTTGAACCGGAATCGATGACCGCAATTTCATCGAGCAGAGGGTAGCGGTTCATCAGCTCGGACTTAAAAATGATAATCTCCTTCCCGATCGTTTTCTCCTCGTTGAGGGTCGGGATACAGAGGGAGATTTTTAGTCCTTGTTTTTCTTTCTCCTCAATAAGATGGAGAAGGTTCCAAAATTCCGAGTGATGGAAGGTATTGGTATCTAACCAGGTCTTCTTTTTCTTACTCATCGCAAAATCCTCCGTCCATGGCTTGAATGATGCCTACCATTTGAGCTAATCCACTGAAAACAGGTTCTATGGCTATATTTTCTTTCAAACTATGCATTTTGTAAGCAGAGGTAATGCCAATTGTAATACCTGGTACTTCTTTATCGATCAGGGCGGACAGCTCTCCAACGCTCGGCTGAATCTTGGGAGTCACCCCGAGGCTCTCCTGGATACGTTTGGAGACCTTGGTCAAGGGGTGGGAGAAATCGGTACCTCCTGGTCGGCGGCGTGCGATGACTTCCAATCTTACTTCAGTTTGCGAGTTGGAGGCTACTTCGTCGGTAATTTCTTCCAGTCGATTCTGAAGGTCTCCGACCATTCCAGCTTGCTCGGAACGGATTTCAAAATGTAGAGAACCAGTCGTGGGGACCGTATTGTATGAGTTGCCCGAATTTACAGAGCCAAAGGTGATCGTTGTCTTGGGCTTCGTGGGTAGAGGAATGGCCATTATCTTGGTGATTACCTCATTCAGAATATTGATCGCACCCGAGCTCTCGAAGAGTGTCCAGTCGTATTCGTCGGGAATGGTGCATTGGATCTCTCCACGAAGCATACCCATGGATGAATAGCTGAGGCGCCCTAGCTGAGCACCTTCTACAAAAAGACCATAGTCGATGGGGACTTTGCAGTTATTTAGAAAAAAGCGAATACCTGCCAGATCACCACGTCCGAGGCTTCGGGTGATTCCCATGAGCAGCAGGTTGTGTTTAGGAACAATTCCGAGGTGTTCCAATATTTTGGGGATGGAAACCACCGCTGCACAGCCAAGGGAATTGTCTGCGACGCCTGAGCCAAAGATCCGCTTAGATTCCACCCGCACGGTATGATCCACGGACGAGTTGAAGACGGTGTCCGTGTGAGCAGCCACCAGAATCGTCTTTTCTCCTTCGCTCCCGCGCACAAAAGCCAGGGCATTGCCTACTTCGTCGGTGGAGATCCTATCCAGTCCGTCCTCGGTAAAACGGTCCAAAATAAACCGAATTCGAGCTTCTTCGCCAAAAGTAGGTGAGGGGATTTCGCCTATCATGACGAGGTTAGCGAGGAGAATTTCCCGTAAATCTTTTACCTGATCCCGGATCGTGATGACTCCGTTGAGGAGATCGTTAATGGTCTTGGGCGGTGTTGCCATAATGTTCATAGAAGGTTAAAGAACCTTAGGCATGATTTTAGCTTGTGACGGGTATGTCATTGCAAGTCACTAATGATTGCCTAATCAGGTTTTTCTCCTTCCTTATCCTTTTCTAGGGTATTCCAACTGTGAAGTTTCAGAAGTCGCCAAATCCTATTTCCTATAATAGTGCCAAAAATATCGGGTTTATTTCTACTCGTTTTGCCGGCACTGATGGAGTGACGCTCGAGTCAGCCAAATGGGCTCAAGTCCTCTGGGACGACAAGAATGTTAGCTATTGGTATGCGGGGCGACTGGATCGACATCCGGACATCAGCATGTGTGTGCCAGAGGCATTTTTTGGACATTCCGAAAATCAGTGGATCAACGAACGTCTTTGGGGAACGACTTACCGCAGCCGTTTGGTTTCTGAACGCATTCAGGAAGTGGCCAAGTATCTCAAGGAGACGCTTTACAATTTTGTGGACAAGTTTCATATCGATATCATCGTCCCGCAAAATGTGCTCACGATACCGATGCATCTGCCATTAGGTGTGGCATTGACTGATTTTATAAACGAGACGCAGATTCCTACGATTGCCCACCACCATGACTTTTATTGGGAGCGCGACCGCTTTGCCGTGACCTGTGTCAAAGATTACCTCGATATGGCCTTCCCTTGTAAGGGAGACAATATGCGACATGTGGTGATCAACCAAGCGGCACAGGAGCAGCTTTCTCTACGGAAGGGCGCTTCCTCATTACTCATTCCCAATGTCTTTGATTTTGATAATCCGCCGCTGGAAATGGATGAGTACGCGAAAGACTTCCGCGAAGAAGTTGGACTGGAAGAAGATGACATTTTTATCCTTCAACCCACACGGATAGTTCCGCGAAAGGGGATTGAGCATGCCATCAAGTTGGTTGGGCTTCTCAATGATCCTCGTTGCAAGCTGGTCATTTCGCATGATGCCGGGGATGAGGGATTCGAATATCAGCATATGCTTGAGGAATTGGCACACGAAGAGGGTGTTGATTTACGTTTTATATCGGACCGAGTAGCCGATATCCGTCAGTTGAACAAAGACGGCAAAAAGATGTACACCCTTTGGGATCTATATCCGCATGCCAACTTGGTTACTTATCCCAGTATCTATGAAGGATTCGGCAATGCGCTTCTTGAAGCTTTATACTTCCGCGTTCCGGTTGTGGTTAACCGCTATTCAATATTTATCCAAGATATTGAGCCCAAGGGCTTCCGCCTGCCAGTGATGGACGGCTTTGTTACCAGCAGTGTGCTTAAGCAGGTTGAACGAATATTGTCTGACCACGAGTACCGACAGGAAATGGTTGATCACAATTATACTTTGGCGCGCAAATTTTACAGCTATTCTGCTTTGCGTCGTAGCCTGCGAACCATCATTGCTAGTCTGACCGGTCTTAGCCCCACTTAATTTTATTTCATGTCTCACGTCGTCGACAAATCCCAGTTGGATCAAATCAAACGCCGGTTCTTTCATCTTTATGGAGATCAGGCCGAGCGTTGTATTGATCGTTTACTGATGATGTTAGGGGCTTATGGCGTGGGATTGAATCCTTTCCCGTCTGATGAACTCTGGAATGAAAAGGATGTCGTCCTTATCACCTATGGCGATAGTGTGAGGAAGAAAGACGAAGTTCCTATTCAGACCTTGCGCGATTTTTGTAACCGGCGTCTTAAGGGTGCCATAAAAGTGGTGCACATTCTCCCTTTCTATCCCTGGACATCCGACGATGGGTTCTCTGTTAAAGATTACCGAGAAGTCGATCCGGCGCTAGGTGAATGGAAAGATGTAGATCAGTTTTCTGATACTTTCCATTTGATGTTCGATCTGGTGGCCAACCATTGTTCTAGCAAAAGCAGTTGGTTTAAAGAATACATCGGCGGCATTCTGCCATTTAGTACCTACTTTAAGGAAGGAGATCCTGAGGACGATCTTTCAGACGTTGTTCGGCCTCGCACTTCACCACTATTAACCAAAGTGGAAACGCGAGATGGTTCGCGGTATGTGTGGACGACTTTCAGTGCTGATCAGGTGGATCTCAATTGGGAGAATCCCGACGTCCTTTTCGAATTCCTGGATATCCTGATGTATTACATCTCTCAGGGTGCGCGTATCGTTCGTTTGGATGCGATTGCTTTTCTGTGGAAGACGGTGGGCACCAGTTGTCTCCACTTGAAGGAAACCCACGAAATCGTGAAGCTGTTTCGCGACATTCTCTCGATGCTGGCGCCTCAGGTCATTCTGCTTACCGAGACCAACGTGCCACACGAAGAGAATATAAGCTACTTGGGAAAGGGAGACGAAGCGCACATGGTCTATCAATTTAGTCTCCCCCCATTGTTGCTCCATGGTCTGTTGTCGGAAAACCCAGATTACCTCAACACCTGGGCAAACTCGTTGGGAGAAATTCAAGAGGGTTGTACCTTCTTCAATTTCACTTCCTCGCACGACGGCATTGGTGTTAGACCCCTTCAGGGCCTATTGCCTGATGCAGAGATTAATACTCTGGTGGATGAAGTAAAGCGACGCGATGGCCATGTGAGTATGAAGACCAACTCCGACGGCAGCCAAAGTCCGTACGAGTTGAACATCACTTACTTTGAAGCACTATCCAATCCGGGCGCATCTGATGACCCCGTTGGTGTGCAGCGATTTCTAACTTCGCAATATGTGGCAGCTGCCTTTCGCGGTGTTCCTGCCGTTTATATTCATTGCTTGACCGCATGTTTGAATGACCACGCTGGCGTCAAAGAGTCGGACATCCCCCGTAGAATTAATCGTCACAAATGGGATGTGGATCAATTGGAGTCGCTGTTAGATGATACAGAATCTATCCACAGTAAGGTCTTTAATGATTATACTCTTATTTTGCGCCGCCGAGCCTCCTATCCCGCATTTCATCCTGATGCTCCGCAAGAGATTCTCGATGGTGGACAAGGTATCTTTGTTCTGAAGCGTACCTCGACGTTGGGTGAGCAACGCATTTTCTCAATTAGTAATTTTACTTCGAAGAACAAAACCGTTCGCAACATGGGTAAACTCCTTGATGACTCAACCTTGACTAAGGTTAAGGATATCATCAGCGGTAAGAACAAGTCAGTTTCCAAGGGGAATATGCGATTGAAACCCTTTCAAACAGTTTGGTTGGTCTTGACCTGAGTTGGTTGTTTGCAAAAAGTTTCTGCAGAGTTCGGGACCTGCCCGGCTTTTCTTCTCTAAAGTTAGATTCATTTGATAGCCAAGATACTAGTTTGGATTCTTTATCGTGTTCGCGTGGAGGGTAGGGAGCATGTGCCGAAAGACGGTGGTGCAATTATTATAAGTAACCATGTTACATTTTTAGACGTGGTATTTTTAACCATCGCGACAGGTCGACGAATACGGTTCATAGCCTCAGATACTTTGCACAAAACCAATCGCATGCGGTGGTTGTTAAAGTTGTCTGCTGTTGAATTGATTCCGCCTTCCAAGACGCGTTCTTCTTTTGATAATAACATTGAATTTCTGAAGCATGGTGGGCTTCTAGGTATTTTTGTGGAAGGCCA
>CALJGU010000331.1 GCA_938075565.1 uncultured Opitutales bacterium
TGCTGAGAAAGCAGAACAGTTGTTAGTGCAAGACGAAGTAGCGGTTACCTTCGGTTGTTGGACCTCTGTGAGTCGTAAGTCGGTCCTCCCGGTTTATGAAAAATACAACGGCCTTCTTTTTTACCCGGTTCAGTACGAAGGTGAAGAAGAGTCAAAGAACATATTCTATACGGCCGAGGCGGTAAACCAACAAGCGACTCCAGCGGTCGATTTCCTTCTCGAGGAAGGGTACAAAAAATTCTATCTGGTGGGTACGGATTATGTGTATCCACAAACTACGAATCTGGTCCTCTTCGAATACCTTCTTTCAAAAGGAATCCCTGTTGAGAACATCGGTGGCGGACTACGAAAAGATGCTAGTGGAAATGTCATCTCAGCTGGTAAATACACTCCGTTCAGTCACACCGATTATCAACAAATCGTAGCTGAGATTAAGGACTTTGCGGCCTCTGGTGACGCTTGCGTCATTAATACCATCAACGGCGATTCGAATGTTTCTTTCTTCAAGGAGATTGCTGCATCGGGCATCACTTCCGACGATTGCCCAATCGTTTCATTCTCTCTCTCTGAAGACGAATTCCGGAGTCTGCCAACGAAGGACTTGGTCGGGCACCTGGGGTGTTGGACCTACTTCATGTCAATCGACACGCCGGAGAATAAAGCATTTAAATCCAATTTCCAAAAGTGGCTAAAAACGACGAAGGTGGCAGGAATTCAAAAGGAGGGTCGTGTGACCTGCAGCCCGATGGTTCTATCCTACAACGGCGTCTATCTCTGGAAGGCAGCTGTCGAGAAAGCCGGTTCTTTTGATGTTGATAAAGTCGTTGCTGCATTAGAGAGCGGTATTTCGTTCGATGGACCCGGAGGAACCGTGACCTCTCAGAAGAATCATCATTTGACTAAAAATGTCTTTATTGGGGAAACATTGGAAGACGGACAATTCGATATCATCGAATCCTTCGACGATGTGTATGGAGAACCATGGATGAAGGGGACTTTCTAATAAATGTTCACGTTCGTTCAGCTGCAGAGAATTTGTAATTAGGAGTTAGAAGAGTACGTAGTCTGCAGTGAATCTGTAGTAGGGGCTTGTAGTGTTCATAGGCTACAAGCCCCTTCTTTTTAGAAGCTTAAGCCTCTGCTCCCAAAAAAAGTGAAAACTTTTTCACGCTTAGCATGGATCCTGCATTAGTGGCTTTTCTTATGCGTATCATCTCTCGCACTTTTAACACCAAACTCCTTACAGGCATTCTTCTGATTCAATGTGCGCTATGCCATTTTGTAGTAGGGCAAGTAGAGTCTGCCAACTGGCATAGCGTGTTCCACGGCCTTATACTTGCTGACGGTGACGAGGAAACCTTTGTCAAAGACTTAGAAGTATTTGGAGATCCTGGAATTTCCGATCTTTACGAAGCCTGGCGGACGGGAGACGTGTACAGTTTTGAACAGGATAGAGAAAAAATTGCTCTCCGCCAAATGAGCTCCTCTTCATGGATTAAGATATCAACGGGAGAAGCGATCGAGCTTAGCTCGAGTGACCTGGAATCCATGTCAAAACTCCGGGCATCCCGAGGTGTCAGGAGGATGATGAAGAGTTTAATCGATACACTCGGACTTAAAGCAGAGGATCCGATTGTCAGGCAAGAATCGGCTATGAAGTTGGGACTCAGCCAAAACTCAGAGTTCCTGCCAGCTCTAAGGTCTCGTCTTGAAATCGAAACAAACAAAAACGTTCAGACATCTATTCACGAAGCGCTCGCAATCAGTTTATTAGCCAACGGATCTCCAGAAGAGATCCTTCAGAGTGTGGAAACGCTTGGTGATTTAAAATCAGTTCCCGGCAGGGATTTCGTTCAAAAACTCTACGACACAGAAATCGAATCCGACCGCTCCGAAAGTGCGTTGTCCCAGGCCAGTATTAATACCATCTCAAAAATCGAGGCTTATATTGGGCGTGTCGAATTCATCGGAAATTTCTTCCGCGGACTGAGCTTAGGTTCAGTTCTGCTTATTGTCTCATTTGGTCTGGCAATAACCTTTGGCCTTATGGGCATTATTAATATGGCTCACGGTGAATTTGTAGCGATTGGTGGATACACTACCTATTTGGTTCAAACCTGGTTTATTTCGATATGGGGAATCGATAGCTACGCGTTCGGGTGGTACTTTGTGATTTCACTCCCCATCAGTTTTGCAGTCGCAGCAGTGATTGGGCTCGGGCTTGAGAAATCCGTGATAAGGTTTCTCTACCGCCGTCCTCTCGAATCGTTACTATGCACCTGGGGTCTATCAATGATCATGCAGCAGGGGTTTAGATTAATTTTTGGTGCAGCCAATGTTCAGGTCAATAATCCGGCGTGGTTACTCGGTAATTTGAGCGTGGGTGGATTTAACATGAGTTACACCCGCTTATTCATTATGGCGATTGCGGTTGTGGTGGTAATCCTGACCTGGCTGCTCTTGAGAAAAACGAACCTCGGACTGCATATCCGTGCGGTCATGCAGAATCGGGACATGGCGAGTAGTTTGGGCATTCCGGTTAACAAAGTAAACTCGATGACATTTGCGCTGGGCTGCGGTCTGGCAGCGGTGGGTGGATCGGTGCTTTCACAGATCGGAAACGTCGGACCTTCAATGGGTCAAGCTTACATAGTCGATTGCTTTATGGTCGTGGTAATCGGAAGCGTCGGGAATCTCCTTGGCGCTGGGATATCGGCGATGGGGATCGGGAGTATTGACCAATTTTTGCAGCCCTCACTTGGACCGGTGATGGGCAAGATCACTGTGTTTTTCTTAATCATTATATTTCTGCAATGGAGGCCTGGAGGATTGTTTCCTACTCGTTCAAGAAGCCTCGAAGACTAACTGGAATCAACTGGATGTACCTTTCAGATAACAAAAAAGAAATCGGACTGTTCTTAATGATCGGGGTCCTGTTGATGCTCATTCCAGGGATGAACGCATGGGGGCCGGATTCCGGTGTCTTTGCGGTCAGTTCATTCCAAGTATCGCTTTGGGGGAAGTATCTGACCTACGCCGTGCTAGCCATGAGTTTGAATCTCCTATGGGGATACACGGGGTTGTTATGCCTCTGCCAGAGTCTGTTCTTTGCGTTGGGTGGATATATGATGGGGATGCATCTTATGCTCATGATCGGCGAACGAGGTGCCTATCAGAATGTTCTTCCAGACTTCATGGTCTTCTTAGGCTACACCGAGCTACCCACTCATTGGGTGCCGTTTTACAGCTTCTGGTTTTCTTCTGTAGCGGTATTGTGTGTTCCCGGCCTGGTTGCACTGGTCTTTGGGTTTCTCGCATTCCGCTCCCGCATCAAAGGAGTGTATTTTTCAATCCTTACTCAGGCGCTCACCTATGCGGCTTGTCTATTGTTTTTCAGAAATGATTTTACTTTTGGAGGCAACAACGGCTTCACGGATTTTAAAGACGTGCTAGGCTTGGATCTCAACTTGGCTTCTACGCAGCGTATACTATTTATACTTTCGGTTCTCCTTCTGTTGCTCGCCTATGTAATCACCTCCGGTTTGCTGGCCACAAAGTTTGGAAAGATTCAGCAGGCGATTAGGGATTCCGAAAACCGAGTCAGCTTTTCCGGCTACTCCACGACGAGCTTCAAGCTCATCATCTTCACGTTATCGGCTATGATTGCAGGCGCCGCGGGTGCGCTTTACGTTCCCCAGGTAGGGATTATCAATCCAAGTGAGATGACTCCAGCCAAGTCACTCGATGTAGTTGTTTGGGTCGCAGTAGGTGGTCGTGGAACTAAGTGGGGTCCTGTCATTGGCGCCATCGTGGTCAACCTGCTCAAGAGTTTTGCAACCCGTGCGTATCCGGATAGCTGGTTTATCATTTTGGGAATGCTCTTTGTCATCGTGGTTCTGTTCCTCCCGGATGGGATTGTTGGGTTATACCACAAAATAAGATCCAAGTTTCCTCAAAAGGCCTCTCTCAAAGCCATTACGGCTTAAATATGATTCACCATGATCCATTGTACAAGGACACGCCGTTGATTTTATCGGTGTCGGGTGTCGATAAATCGTTTGACGGATTTAAGGCAATTAACGACCTGAACTTCTATTTGGAAGAAGGTGAGCTTCGAACTGTAATAGGCCCAAATGGTGCGGGGAAAAGCACCTTTATGGATATCCTGACAGGTCGCACCAAGCCGGATTGCGGAAGCGTTGTGTTTCACGATTCGGACGGCCATGACTATAACCTGGCAAAGCTTCGCGAATTTGAAATTAACCGTTTGGGAATAGGTCGAAAGTTTCAGACGCCGAGTATTTATAAATCCCATACAGTGTATGATAATCTAGTCCTGTCTCTGGACCGGCCGCGAGGTGCATTTCAATCGCTCATTTACAGAGAATCCCCCGATGATCGGGAAATCATTCACGATGTGTTAAAGACGATCCGACTCTCCGATAGAAAGCAGGATTTGGCAGGTTCTCTATCACACGGTCAAAAGCAATGGCTGGAAATCGGCATGCTCCTTGCCCAGAATCCTCGCATACTTCTCATCGATGAGCCGGCCGCCGGTATGAGCGATGAAGAGTCGGAACGCACGGGAGAATTGCTACTGAGTCTGGAAAAGAAACACAGCTTGATTGTTATCGAGCATGACATGGAGTTCATCAGGCAGATTGCGAGAAAAGTGACAGTGCTTCACCAAGGTCACGTCTTGAAGGATGGTGCCTTTGACAAAGTGAAATCCGATCCCGAAGTCATTGAAGTTTACCTCGGGCGACAGGGAGAAAAATCCGCAACGACTTAGGATGCTACAATGACAAACGAGCCCGACCATCTTTCACCTTTACTTTCAGCCAAGCATATAGAGGCCAGCTACGATGAATCGCTCATTCTTCGTGGGGTCACTATCGATGTGCAAGCTAGCTCCGTCGTCGCACTCTTAGGACGTAACGGCGTTGGAAAGACTTCACTCCTCAAGAGCATCATGGGTCTTATGCCAAACTGTACGGGGGAGATTATTCTAAACACGGAAAGAATCGATGTTCTACGACCCGACCAGCGGGCGCGCAGAGGGCTAGGGTATGTTCCTCAAGGTCGGGATATTTTTCCAAACCTTTCCGTTCAAGAAAACTTGGAAGTGAGCCTGAGTATTTCTGGAAAAGCAGGCAAAGACGACCTCGACCGTGTTTATGAATTGTTTCCGGTATTACGGGATATGCTATCCCGCAAAGGCGGTGTCCTTTCTGGCGGGCAGCAGCAACAGCTCGCCATCGGAAGAGCCTTACTAATTAACCCGAAGCTATTGATATTGGATGAACCCACAGAAGGAATCCAACCCTCTATCATCGATCGGATTGAAGACGCCATTCACGCGCTTAAAAAGCAGGGCGATATCAGCATCATTCTTGTAGAACAGTTTCTCGATTTTGCCAAGGCAGCCAGTGACAAGTTTTACGTGATGGACCGAGGAAAAGTCGTCGAGTCGGGCGATTCGGTTAACCTGAATGACGAGATTATTCAAAAACACCTTACGGTTTAAAATCACTTATCAATATATATAACGTATACGTTTTTAAATGACAACACCTCTCGATAGCAGGCAATTACTGGCATTTACGACCTTGGCCAATACCGGTAGTTTTACCGAAACCGCGAAGCAGCTTTTTCTTACGCAATCTGCTATCTCGCATTCCATCAAAGGACTCGAAAGCGATCTCAAGTGTAAGCTATTTGCCAGGGTCGGGAAACGAACTCACCTAACAGAAGCCGGCGAGCAATTCCTGCCTTCAGTTAATAAAATATTGAAGGACATGGAAATCGCTCGGTTCGAAATCGAGGAGCTAAATCAACGTGGACAAGGACGGCTGCGCATTGGTGCTAGTGCGACTGCCTGTCAGTATATTTTGCCACCGATACTTAGGGAGCTGAAAGAGCTGCATCCCTCCTGTAAAATCACAATCGATTCAGCAGATACCCCACACGCCATTGAGGAGGTCTGTAACAATCAAACCGACCTCTGCATCACCATGGCACCGGAGGGAATTCACAAGTGTAGCTTTCACCAGCTCTTCCACGATGAATTGCGATTTATTACCTCTCCTGTTCATCCATGGGCTATCAAGTCCAGAGTGAATCGTGATGAGATTACCAATCAGAATTTTGTTTTCTATAACAAGGTCAGCTACACGTTTCGGCACATAGAAGAGTATTTCCGAAAAGAGGGAATCGAGATTAAGCCGTTCATCAAACTCGACAGTATGGAGGCCATTAAGGAATTGGTTAAGATAGAAATGGGTGTGGGAATTATGGCACCCTGGATTATTCGAAATGAATTGGAGGCTGGTTCTTTAGTCAGCCTGCCTCTGGGTCGTACTAAGCTGAAACGACGCTGGGGAGTTAGTTATCAAAAAGGACGCAAGCTAAGCCCGATTGAAGAAACTTTTATCAGCCTGCTTGAAAAGTCCGCCGAAAAGATGTTCACGAAAAAGCTTATCTCTAAATAGCTAGTCCAAGACCCACTTCACCCGGCGCATTTGAGTGAGCTTGGCAGATATTAGGAGCACTACCGAATCCACACGTCTTATATATGCTGAATATCGACTTTTAGTCCTGCCACAGATGTGTTCTCGATTACCATCTTCGGGGTTATCATATCCGATATGCAGCAAGAAATGTTCGGATTTTGGAGAGCCCACAAGTAAGCCTTCGCATGTTTCGAAACGTCGTTTGGAAGTGCTGTATTCAATTTATCAATGCGCCATTGCGGTGTATCTTCCATGCTGATGATTCTGGCGACTTTCATGGCGACGATGCCCATGCCTTTCTGGTTCGCTTTGTAAATCAAACGATCGAGCGCTGCGTGGTTCCCGATATTGTAGGCGAACATCGCTCCATCATAGAATCCGAGGTCAATGGCCTTATCCAGGTTCCCATCCACGTCATTATGCATGGAAAGAGCAGAACAACGAATCGTGCCTTTCGCTTTCAGTTCTTCGAGCACTTCCCGAATATTCTCATCTTCCAACATCTCGGGCATAGCCACTCCGTGAGGGCAGTATAGCAAATCAAAGTGGTCGGTCTGCGTGGCTTTCAGGGAGTTCTCCGTGAGCTCATGCATGCGCTTCTTGATTCCCGGTTTCCACTTTTGCATATTCCCGTATTCCTGGGTCACCAGGTGCCGGATATAAGTTGTCTCAATTTTGTTTTCTTGGCCCGGCCAGTAGTTGAAATGATGACCAGGTCTAAGGATTCCACGCTCGGCAATGAGATCTTTCGCTTTCTTTTTCAGAGCGGACTGCTTCTCCCCGGGGAGTCCTTTGAGGATACCATCGGTGAGCTTAACCATGTATTCATCGTAGAAACTGATTTTGTTGGAGACGAAGAGCTTGTCCCGGTTTCCCGATCGTTTGAGGTAAGCGCCGACTAGCTTCTCGGCTTCGCCCTTTTGATAGGCGGGAGAGGTATCAATGAAGTTTACGCCTCTCTCATAACCTACCTCAAAGGCTTTCACGAAACTCTCGTCTGTCCACAGGGCAGTTCCCTGAACCACTTCTGAGAGCATCATTCCGCTCTTACCATACATCCGGTAAGCCATGTCGGCTTGCTTATTGCGCCACTCCCGGGAACTGGCCTTGGCCGAGCTCTGCGACTTTGCCGCTTTTGTATTCCCCTGCATAATGGCGGGTGTCACAGCCAACCCGATCGATGTTGCAACGGTTTCTTTCACAAAGGTTCTTCTACTACGTTCTGGTTTGTTCATACAGCTAACGGATAGTCAATTTCACATGGCTTAGCCGACAAAGGGGTTTGTCGTATATTGCTATTTAGACTTTGGACATTCGAACCAAACAGAGTCCAGTTTTTTGCGAAGTCAGTGGCCTGATTGTTCAGCTATCAGTAGTAACCCAACAAAATGAGTTGATTAAATTCAAAAGGTGGACGATTCGTTCAGGTAAGTTCTCTTCATGAACATCTTTGAAACTACACTACAACTCGCTATCGGATTGGGAATTCTCAATGTCTGGCTTATTCGCTTTAACCAGAGGACTCACTACCGTGGAGGAGTTTCAACAAGCCTGAGAGATGAATTCAGGGTTTACGGTTTTCGACCAGGCGTGTTCTACATCGTGGGGTTTATCAAAGTGGCTGCGGCAATCGCTCTGATTGCTGGTATCTTTCATCGACCCTTGGTGGTGCCAGCAGCAGCTGTTCTGGCGGTTGCGATGCTAATCGCCTTGTTAATGCATTTGAAAGTGAAGGATCCCATAATGAAATCGCTTCCTGCAGCCGCGATGCTGGTCATGTCACTTCTTGTCACCCTAAGCTAACCGAGTGTACAAGTTGCCTCGGGCTTTCGGAATCAGGCCAGCACATCCTTCACCACGTGCCCATGCACATTGGTCAGGCGACGTTCGATGCCGTTGTGGTAGAAGCTGAGGCGCTCGTGGTCGAGGCCCATGAGGTGGAGTAGGGTAGCATTGAAATCGTAAACGGTGGTTGGATTAACCGCGGCTTTGAAGCCAAACTCGTCACTCTCGCCATAGCTGAATCCTTTCTTCACTCCCGCACCCGTCATGAAGCAGGTAAAGGCATCGGGGTTGTGGTCGCGGCCAGTTCCATTGCCTTGCAGAAAAGGCATGCGACCAAACTCGGTGCACCAAACGACCAACGTTTGATCGAGCAGCCCCCGGCGCTTCAAGTCATTGATTAATGCTGCGGTTGGCTGATCCATGATCTCCGCCTGCATGGCATGGGTGTCGGCAATGTTCGCATGGGAGTCCCAGTTGGTAATTCCGTTGCCGCCGGATGGGTCACTACCGTTAAACAGTTGCACCACGCGCACTCCTTTTTCGACCAGGCGACGAGCCAGAATACAATTCTTGGCATACTCGCGTTTCAAGTCGCTGCCTTGATCGGTGCCATACTCCTTGTGGATGGATCCCGGTTCGTTCTCGATACCCATGATCTCGGGGATCGAGGTCTGCATCTTCCCGGCCAGTTCGTAGCTGGCGATGCGGG
Source organism: uncultured Opitutales bacterium (assembly GCA_938075565.1). GTDB lineage: Bacteria > Verrucomicrobiota > Verrucomicrobiia > Opitutales > UBA2995 > UBA2995. Next base: position 9,007 of record CALJGU010000331.1, read on the forward strand.
CCGCCAGATCAGCATCCCCGGGGAATTGCTCGAGGTGCCCGGCATTCAGGCGCTGCAACAGGTCAACCGTGCTCTTGTCATCTGAAGCCGAAAGTCCTTCAGGGCGTACCAGGTTCGATGGTGGATTCTTCGCATTGAAATCGGTGCCTTGAAAGGCGGCCGGTAAGAATCCGTTCCCGAAATTGTTTTTCCCGGAGCGGGCTAATCCACGTGGATCATTGATGGCCACAAAGGCGGGAAGCTCTTCGTTCTCAGAACCAAGAGCATAGGTACACCAGGCACCGAATGAAGGGAAGCCCTCCATGGTAAAGCCGGTGTTCATGAAATTCTCCCCTTGCGGGTGGGCACTCGTTTGAGTGGTCAGAGAATGAATGAAACAGAAGTCGTCGACTTGCTCAGCCAGGTTGGGAAGCAGGTCGGAAACCATCTTGCCCGTTTGCCCACGTGGTTTGAAATCCCAGAATGGTTTGGCAATGTTTCCGGTGGGCCCCTCAAAGGTAACGGCTGGAATATTCGGTGGCTTCTGGCCATGCATTTTAATCAATGCCGGCTTGTAGTCGAAGGTATCCACATGGCTGACCGCACCGGGACAATAAATCACTAGTACCTGTTTTGCGGGTACATCGAAGTGGGCGCCCCGAGGCGTGTAGGGATTATTAGGATCAATGTCTGGGCGGATGGGTGCCTTCCCAAACATGCCCTCGTCTTTGGCAAGTAGTTGCGAGAGTGACAGCGCACCGAGGGATAAGCCAGCCTGTCCGAGGAAGTTGCGGCGACTCAACAGGCGCCGGCCATGAAAGGATATTTTTTCTTCAGGGTTGTTCATGGGAGAAATGCAAATTCGTTGGAATTGATCAAGGAGCGACTGACGAGTTCAAGGCCTCCGTTTCGAGCCACTTCGAGTGATGCTTCGAGTTCGTCTGCGTTGGGTTCTCTGCCAAGCAGGATATTGAATAGCTCTTTGGTGGCTGCGACATCATCGTCATTGGATGTTTGCTTCGCACGTTCCGCAATAAAACCCGCTTGCTCCATGGCGAATGGACTGTTCATCAGATTCAATGCCTGTAGCGGTGTGGTGGATACGGGACGTTTTGAGCGAACCTGTCCGCAATCCGGAAAGTCGAATGCGGTAAAGATTTGGTCGTCAACTCGGCGCATGCGTTCCTGATAGAGCATTCGTCGCCAGCTATGAGGTCCATGGTTATCGACCACTTGCCACTGGGCATAAGTTTTTTTCTCGTTGTGGATACGGAAGCTTTTGCCTCCGAGGCGTGGATCGAGCTTGCCGGATGCTTGGAGAATTCCGTCCCGTATCACTTCTGCTTCCACCCGGCGAGGTGGGAAGCGCCAAAGGTAAAGCGCAGATCCATCCTCAGCCAATCCATCTTCGCGGGGAGCGCTCGATTGCCGGAAGGCATCGGTCATCAGAATGGTGCGAATAAGGTTTTTGACGGACCAGGATTCTCCTCCGGTGACGGTCGGTTCGACAAATTCGGCGGCCAGCCAGTCGAGTAGAACCTGGTTCGTCGGTGGAGCTCCTACGGTTCCGAAGTCAGAAGGTGTGGCCACAATACCAGTGCCGAAGATATGACTCCATACCCGGTTGGCCATGACGCGGGCCGTAAGCGGGTGGTCCGGTTCTGTCAGCCACTCTGCGAACTTCATACGTCGCTGAGGATCGGGTGAAGATGAATCAAGCCCCAAGTCTCCTTCGAGGGAATCGAAGCCTGCCGGGGCTACCTCCTGTTTAGGATTCTCGGGACTACCTCGGTGAAAGACATAGCTTGTCACCGGATCAATGAATTGCCCAACAAAACTGGGCTGAGGACCTTGCTCCAGCACCGCATCAATCGTTGCCTGGAGATTTTCATGATGCACCGCCAAGCTCTCATTCTCCTTAATCTGCTGATCGAGATCTTCGGTAGATGCAATTTCCACCCACGCACCTGATTCATTCATGACTTCAAAGACAAATTTCTTTGGGCTCCCGGGTGAATAGGAAGTCAGGTATTCGGTTTCAAAGAAATACTGACGGTTGGAGCTTACCTTCAGGTGATTAATCAATTGGGGTTTCGGAAACTCAAAACTCACGGATGGCCATACTCCCTCAGGCATCTCTTTAATCGGTCGCCAATTCATGGTCCCCTTTATACCATCATTGATGTTCGATGGTGGTCCGAGGTTGTTGAAAATGGCTTTGGGTGTGGTTGCCACCGTTCCTTGCTTGGATGCGGCCAAGTTCAGCTCTGGATGTTCGGGGCCGTATATGTCCAGCTCATCGATCCTCACATTCTTGGTTTTAAACGTGATGCGTGCCTTGGAGGTTTTAATCGGTGGGAAGTAAACATCGTTCCAACCGTGCCAGTCCTCCTGCCAAACACCCGCTTCTTTGGTAAGTGTTGAGCGAATGGCTTCGAGATCACCATCCAGCTGGCTATAGTCTCTTCTTGCAGGATCATCCTCTGCTATCTCCGGGAAGCGGCTTCCGAATTCGATTCCCTGGAAGAGAGCGGTGAGCGAATAATAGTCCTTAATGGAAATAGGATCAAACTTGTGATTGTGACAACGGGCACAGCTCACCGTCATTCCCATCATCGATGCTCCGACGGTTTGCATGATTTCATCCATCCGGTCGGCTCGTGCTTGTCTTATGGCTGACGGTTCGCGTCCGACGGTTGCTGCCGGTACGTGAGGGCCCGCAACGATAAATCCGGTTGCTTCACCAGCACCCAATTGATCCCCGGCCAGTTGCTCTCGGACGAATTGATCGTAGGGCTTATCTTCATTGAAAGCGTTGACTACATAGTCGCGATAGAACCAGGCATTTTTGCGATAAAGGTTGGCCTCGGATCCATTCGTCTCCGCCCAGCGGATGACGTCGAGCCAGTGTTGCGCCCAACGTTCTCCGAAGTGAGGTGATTCCAGTAGTTCGTCGACTAAGCGTGTGTAGGCGCGATCCTCGTTCCTCGCATAGGCTTTGGAAAAGGTTTCAACTTGTTCCGCACTCGGAGGTAGGCCCGTCATTAGAATAGACGTCCGGCGGATGAGTGAGCGGGCGTCCGCCGCTGGATTGTAGGCCAGTCCTTTTTCATCCAATTTTTCCAGTAGGAAAGCATCGATGGGATTTGCGGCATCCTTAACTTTGGGCACTTCTGGCCGCTCGACCGCTATGAGTGACCAGTGATCAACGGTTCCCAGTTCGGCTTCTTCTTCGAAATCATCCGGCAGCTTGGCGCCTTCTTGGATCCACTTCTCAAGCAGCGCAATCTCGGCTTCGGGCACCGCATCTTCTTCGTATGGCATGCGATACTCTTCGTCCGGCTCACGGACCAGTTCGATGAGGTAGCTACCTATTGGGTCGCCGGGAAGCACGGTCTCTATGCCTGAACCTCCTCCGCCAATGAGTGTGGCCTTTCGATCCACCCGAAAGTCCGACTCTACCTCGTCAGGACCGTGGCAGGCGATACAGTGCTTTTCCAGGATGGGTTCTATGTCCCGCCGGAAATCAATAGTGTCCTCCGCCCCAAGTTGGGAGATCCCGAGTGGAAGAATGAGACTTAATGTAATTTTGGAAAGGGTAGTCATTACTAGATTTAGAAAGCTATTTCTGATGATTTGTTTCGGATTAATCCATACAAATCAGGCATCAAAGAGATGCCAATAGTAGCATACCGTTATTCATCCTTTTATCTATGCACATTTTGACTGGTCGTATGACTATTTCGATTCTCTTGAAACTCTGTCGGACTTGACCGCCCCTTCCGCTCACTGCTTAATGAGTATTCTTGGCTTATGAGTGAAAACCAAATTGGAAACACGGCCGTTCTGATTCAGAACTCGTCCGACTTGCTGTCGGAACTGCGGGAAAAGACTCGCATGACTGCGGCGATGGCGGTTTTGTCTGAGGAACAGAACCGTGGGGTGGTCTTGGCCTCCTTTCCCGGAACGGGGGACCACGCTTATGTCCCGCGGATAGGGTATCACTTTCATTTGCATCCAACTGCCCCCGGGAAGGCGATACTGGCAGCCCTGCCAGAGCGACAACAGAACGATTTGTTGGCTCGGATGAACTTCAGGAAATTCACAGAAAAGACCTGTCGGGATGCGTCGGCTTTCAAGAAGGATCTCGAGTTGTGTTTGGAGGAGGGATATGCGGTGGATATCGGTGAGTATGCGGAAGGAATCAATTGCCTCGGCACCAGTATTTGCGATCAGGATGGCCAACCGCTCGCGGCCATTTGGATCACTGCTCATTCGCTGGACTTGCCGGTCGATGCGTTTCCGGAATTGGCCAACGATCTGAAGCGGATTGCACGGGAGATTGGCGAACGCCTTGCAAGAAACAATCCGGACACCTCTACTTACGTCACCGAAACGCTGAAGCAGGCGAAACAGTTTATGAATGAGAACTTCGCCAATGAGGAGGCCATCTATGAATTCGTACAGGACCTGAACATGAGCGAGAGTTGGTTTCGCACCTGCTTCCGAAAGACTTACGACATTAGTCCGATGCAGTATCGGCAAAAGTTGCTTTACGATAAGGCCCGAAGCCTGCTCGAGCATACGCAACTCAGCATAAAAGAAATTGCCTTCCAACTGGGTTTCGACACGCAGAATTATTTTTCGCGAGCGTTTAAGAATCAGCAAGGCGTGTCTCCCGCTCAGTTTCGAAATCAGGTTCAAGAAGCCAGCTCTGAGGAGTCATCTGAATAGCCTATTCAGCTGAACCGCGATTACATCTCCTGAATCACTTTATTTTTTAGAAACCTGTACTTCCAAAAAAGCGGTCTGTGCTTCGTTGATCTCTGTTGAGATTGACCTCATGCCTCTCGCATCCGGTGCTGAAACTTCGGTGGTGTTCCAATTGGAAAGACTGTCTGAGCTCAAGCCGCCATAGATGAGATCGGATCGATTGCCAGGGAAAGAGCTCATGAATTGGTTTCCCTCAACCCGGAGTTCAATGGGGAGGTTTTCGAGAGGCGAGACATCCAAGGCATAGTGTAATAGATAAGGAAAGCCCGAGGGTGCTGTTTCTCCGAGATCTATTTGGTCCGGATTCAGATTTTGATCCCACATCCATTGTCGGGCAATGGCACTCAGGCCGGGTGCTGGATCTCCCACTTTTACATAACTGCTATCTGAATGGCCGTTTGCACTGGTGGCGGTTATAAGCGCCCAACCTGATGCCATAGTAAAAGGGATTGCCGGATTGTTGAATGAAAGACTCGCGCTTCCGGATCCGGAATCCCCAGGCGACGATCCAGATGTGGATCGAACACAACAGGTCAAAGAGCTGCTAGAAGCCTGGGGCGCCTCGAAGTCACATGGGTCCATGACTTCCGACTTGGCAAAGGTGGATGCAGAAAATCCCAGAGAAACATTTATGCGCAAGCGTTTTGCCGACACCCTCAACGATGCTAGCGAATTCTATTGGCTGCTCGACGATACGATCCAAGGAGACGCCATCCAACGCAGAGGCGAGGTGATTACACGGATCTCTTATTTTGCTCTGAAAACCAAGGACCGAACCTTACGTCTTCGAGTTTATTTCAATGCTGAAGCAAAAGTTGCCGACTTTATTCGAGATTAAGGGGACTTGAAATAAGAGAGTCTTAGAAAATTGCCTGAGAATAATTAGAGGTGATTCAACGTAGTGACGAGCCTCTTCCCGGTCGGGTATCCTTGAGGTTTCAAAGGCCCGATTTGAGGATAGTAATTTCGTTTAAAATGGGTGAAGATTTAATTTTGAGATCTACTCCATCAATCAGATTCCTACCCATACGATGAAATACTTAAGGTCGCTTCAAGCTGTGCTCAGTTATATGCCTATCCTGGCTCTAATTGGCAGTACTCAGTTCATTTCCGCACAAACATCCGACGCAGATACACAAAAGGAACAACGCATCCAGATGTGGTTGGATGATCAGGATAAAAACCAGGATGGCAAAGTCTCTCCCGACGAGGCCATTCGTCAAATGAAGTCTAACTTCAAAAACCTAGACCGTAACAACGATGGTTTTATTGATCGGACGGAGCTGGGCCAATTAGCCGACCGTTTGGCAGGGAATCGTAACAGGACTGAAGGCAATCGCACCGAGGCACCCTCCCAAAATAATCGCCAGCAAAACCAAGCCAGCCGTTCTGCTTCAGATTCGGTACAGCTGATAGAAAACATCCCTTATGCCGACACCGACAACCCTCGCCAAATGCTTGACCTGTTGTTGCCGAAAAATCACGAAGGTGAATCACTACCGGTTATCGTTTTCATTCACGGCGGCGGATGGCGCAATGGCAACAAGCAAGGTGGCCGCAATCGAGTGACCCCATTCGTTGCCAGCGGTAACTATGCCGGCGTGACCGTCGCTTATCGCTTGAGCGGTGAATCTCAATGGCCGTCTCAGATCCATGACTGCAAGGCCGCCATTCGTTGGATTCGGGCCAATGCCAAAAAATATAACCTTAATGCCGACCGAATTGGCGTGTGGGGAACTTCAGCTGGCGGACATCTCGTGACCATGCTTGGAACCAGTGGAGACGTTAAAGCCATGGATGGATCTCTGGGCTCCAATAATGAGTATTCAAGCCGCGTGACTTGTGTAGCCGACTTTTTTGGCCCGACCAACTTTCTGACCATGAATAAAACGGCGATTGAGTCAGCTCGATTGGACCATGATGCGGCAGACTCTCCAGAGTCGTTGCTCATTGGAGGCGCTATTCAGGACAATCCGGAAAAGGTAGCTACGGCTGATCCTATTACGTATGTAAGTGCCGACGATCCTCCCATTCTCATCGTGCATGGCACCAAGGATCCTTTAGTCTCTTTCAATCAGTCGGAGCTTCTTTATGCGGCATTGGACAAGAAGGGAGTCGATAAAACGCTCATCACCGTCGATGGCGGCGAACACGGTCGGGGTTTCCCTCCCATAACCGGTGAACTCGTCGAAAGATTCTTTGATCACCACTTGAGAGGAAACAAAACCAGTTGGTCAGATCAGACGGTTCAGGCGGTTGCTATCCAACGAGGGCGCTAAGCGTGGGTGCCTATTTAAACTGACGAGCATTTCCGCTCTGCGTATTGAGACCTCCGGATTGAGCTACTTCTCATTCGTGGGCTTGTCGTCCCACATCTCACGCGTGTAGATCCAGTTTTTCGACTCGTCGATTTGCCAGGGCACCTCGGTTTCTGGAATCCAGGCTTTGTGTTCTGAGATGACCGGTGCGTATTGCGGGTCGGAGGCCACATTCTCCCATTCCCAGGGATCGTTGTCATGGTCGTAGAGCTCCTCGCTTCCGTCGCTGTATCGAATGTAGCGCCATCGGTCGGAGCGAATGGCATGGTTGCCTCGGCCCATGGTCATGAGGGCGGGTTGATCCCAGGTCGCGCTTGGGTCTTTTAGAAGCGGCAATAAACTACGGCCGTCCAGCTCCTCTTTCTGCGGCAGCCCACACAGGTCGACCAGAGTGGGATATATGTCGAGCAAACTCACTGGCTGTTCGCAAACTGTTCCTGCTTGGGTGACGCCAGGGGCAACGATAATGAACGGCACGTGGTTGGCCTTTTCCCAGAGGGTAAACTTCACGCAACTTTCCTTGTCGCCCAGATGGTAACCGTGATCGGAAAAGAGAACGATGATCGTATTGTCGGCCTCGCCTGTGGCATCGAGTTTGTCCAGCAGGCGACCCACCATTTGGTCAGCATAATCGGAGGCGGCCTGGTAGCTTTTCACAAAGGTGTGGAGACTTCCCGGATGCTGTTCAGGTTTCTCTAGCACATTATCGGTGATGAAAAATTCTTTGTTGGCCATGTTGCGCGCAATGGCTCCTACGTCGTCGAGATCGTTTTCCTGAACAGGAGGCATGATCAAACCTTGGTACGGATATCTCTCCCAAGTTGTTTGATCGGAGTAGAAGGGCATGTGTGGCCGGAATATACCAGCTGCCATGAAGACAGGTTTATCGGGCGGCTCATCCATGGCTTCCTCGATCCATTCAACTGTATCCAGATCGATGATCTTTTGATCGTGTACCCCCCAGTCGAATACAGTCTTTGCCAACAAACCTTCCGTGTAACCATTGTGGTTGGTGTCCGGTGCACGGGTGGCCAACATATCAAAAAACTTCTCAAAGGAAGGATTGTCCGCGCGGTCCTTCCCGGCATCGCCGTGGTGGAATATTTTCCCGGCCCCCTGGGTGGCATACCCATTGTCTTTAAAGTATTGAGGCAAAGTTTCTGCATCTGGCACCAATGTCCGCCAGCTGTCTTTGTTTCCGTAGACGCCCGTGGTGGATGGATGAAGGCCTGTGAGGATGGCCGTGCGCGAAGGATTGCATGCGGGGGAGACACAGTAAGCTTTATTGAAGAAAGTGCCTCTTGCGGCGAGACGCTGCAGATTGGGTGTCTGGATGGGATTGTTCGGATCAAAGAGGGTGGTCCAGTCGTTCATGTCATCTATGGCGATGAAAATAACATTGGGCTTCGACGAAATTCCAGGTGAGTTAGCGGTCACTGATTTCTCATTCGCGCACCCGGCTAGCAGGCCCAAGCCCGCTGCGAATAAGGCTAATACAAAGGTCTTCTTAAATGAATTTAAATACATACCTTATCTGCTCCCCAAATCGTTAATTTGTCTCAATCGCTGCCATAAAATGAATAAGCTCTTTTTCGAGCACTTTGACAACCTCAGGATAATCATGGGCCAGGTTCCAACGCTCGCCGATATCGGTCGCTAAATTGTAGAGCTCGTAATCGTTCGTTCCAAAGTCCATGACATACCGGTGCGGTTTTGCGGGTTCGCGACCGGGGAGTAAGAGTTTCCAGTTTCCTTTACGAATACCGATGCCCAAATAAGGAGTGTCCACTTGCCGTACCTGATCGTAGATAAACGTGTCACGACCTTCCTCGCTCTTTCCAAAAAGAAGATCGCTCTGATCCTGGCCATCGATTGATTTATCTGAAGGTAGATTGGCGTCAGCTAGAGCAACGATAGTTGGTAGAAAATCAATAGTGGCCCAAAGGGCATTCGAAGTGCTTCCTGCTGGAACTTTACCCGGCCAGCGGACAATACAGGGGACGCGTGAGCCTCCTTCATAAGCGGAGCCCTTAGCGCCTCTTAGTGGCCCGGGGTCTCCCCAGAAAATGGTGCCATCCGGCATAAACCACGCAGGGTTGCAGCTGTTGGGTTTCCCGATGCGACCCTGTTTAATGAGTGTGTATCGCGGTTGACTCCAGGGACCATTGTCGGAGGTAAAAATGACCATCGTATTTTCGCTCAATCCCAGAGCATCGAGTCGGTCCAGCAATCGTCCGGTTTCAAAATCGAATTCTTCAACTACGTCACCATACAACCCTCCCGCCGAGGTTCCTTTGAACTTAGGAGAGGCGTCAATATTGGTGTGCATCATCGTGTGCGCCAGATACAACAGGAAGGGTTGATCTGACTTCCTTTTGTTTTCCAAATAGTCGATAGCCTTATCAGTATACATTCGAGTCAGGCTTCCCATGTCGGTGGTTTCCCCCGCAGGCTCGTTGTTGTGATGAAATTTTACAGTGCCGCCGTCGTTCGCTCCAAGTGGGCCGAAGTAATAATCAAAACCCTGGGCATTCGGCATGCGATCCAGGATGGCCCTGCGATTCGAAACATCCCACTTGCCGATACAGGCGGTCTGATAGCCAGCCGGTTTCAACAACTCAGCAAAGGTGACCTCATCAGCCGGCATATCCCAACCTTTGCTTCGAATCGGATAACGCCCCGTCAACAGCGCGGAACGCGATGGACCACACACCGGTTGAGCGTAGAAGTCGGTATAGAGCGTCCCTTCCCGAGCCAGCTGATCCAGACGTGGCGTCTTGATCAGCTCATTGCCATAGCAGCCGACATCTCCATAGCCCTGGTCGTCGGTAAAGATGATTAGGATATTCGGTTGATCTGCAGTTGCCTGCATTGCACCGACCAAGACAAAAAGGATGCCTAGCAAAATCTGTTTATGAATTCTCATTTCTTTTTTTTTATTGATTACAGACTTAAGGACGTTTCGACAAATGTTCCTGCAATCCGATGCCCGGAGCAGGGGCGGGTCTGAGCAAGTGATCCATGGCTACGCCTTCTGCTTCGTTCTTTGGTAACCACTTCCGGTGTTCGGCAATGACACCCGCATAGCGCGGATCACCAGCCAGGTTGGTGTGCTCCCACGGATCGTTGCGATGATCGTAGAGTTCTTCGTCACCCGTGTTGTAAGTTATATAACGCCAGCGTTCCGAGCGAACGGCATGATTGCCTGGTCCTTCATTCATGAGTGCAGGACGAACCCACTTGCCATCGGGATTTTTTAGGAGAGGCACCAGGCTCAGCCCGTCGTTGTCTGGCTTGGGTGGGAGACCAGCCAGCTCAAGTAGGGTGGGATATATGTCGATGAGCCCTACCGGCTGATCGATACGTGTACCCGGAATTGTGATACCAGGAGCGACGATGATGAATGGAACTCGATTGGCTTTTTCCCAGAGGGTAAATTTTACCGTGGTTTCCTTATCGCCTAAATGATAACCATGGTCGGACCAGAGCACGATGACGGTATTGTCTGCCTTGCCAGCTGCGTCGAGTTTGTCGAGTAGGCGCCCAACCATCTGGTCGGCGTAGTCCGCCGCAGCTTGGTAAGCTTGAACCATGCGTTCAAGGCTTCCCGGAGCTTCCCGTGGTTGAGCCGTGGTGTTGTCCCAAATCCAGTATTCCTTGCGAACCATACGTCGAGCCATCTCGCCCACATCGTCGAGATCACCCTCGGGCATGGGAGGCATGCGGACTGTTTCAAAAGGATAGCGGTCGAAGGTTTCCTGAGGTGCGTAGAACGGCAGGTGGGGATTAAAGATACCGGCGGCCAGAAACAGGGGTTTACCCTGCCCTGAGCTTGTCGAAGGGCCCATGAATTTCTCCATCTGGGCTTCCACATATTCACACATGTCGTCATCGATCATCTTTTGATCGTGAACGCCCCAATCGAATGCAATTTTCCCCAGCCGAGGATTTTCATCGGGTTTGTAGCCATTGTAGTTATTTCCGGCGCCAGGTCCGCGGATATCCAGTTTCTTAAAAAACTCCTGGAAGGCTGGCTTCCCCTTGGGTTCCTTACCTGTTGCTCCGTGATGAAAAATCTTACCCGCACCTCGCGTAGCATAACCACCGTTTAGCTCAAAGTACTTGGGGATCGTTACTGCATCCGGCATGATCTCCGCCCACGGAGTTCGGTTCCCATAAACACCAGAGGTCGTCGGACGATAGCCCGTCATGATCGCCGTTCGCGATGGATTGCATCCCGGTGACGCGCAATAGGCGCGGCTGAAAAAGGTGCCACGTGAAGCCAGTCTCTTGAGATTGGGTGTCTGGATCGGGTTTCCCTCATCAAAGAGGGTCGTCCAATCGTTCATATCATCAATGGCGATGAAGAGAACATTGGGTCGATCCTTGGCGTGCAGCGATAGCGGAAAAAGAAAGCCCGCAACGAGAGCCAAAAACATAGAGATAGCTTTCATAGCTTTGTTAGATGATTTTAGATTCATGTATGACCCGTCTCGCTGTACATTAAATTTCACTTTCCACCAGAACATCCTACTTCCTATGGGGCTGTTTTTTTCAAATTTGAAAGATCAAGGATAGGAAGTTCCATTCGAGTGATATACCGACATCTGTCCTCGGGAAATTTCACCTTCATTCCCCAGGATACGCCGTTGTTGTTGACCCCGTTTCCAAAATTTTCCGGACAGTAAAGTCCGACTGTTTTGGGTGTCCAATCAGAGGTCTTTTCAAAGGTGAATCCATCTTCCGACCAGAAGGTACCGTACCCAAAACCGGCTACACCATTGCGGTGAACCCAGGTGGTGAAGGCGTGGCCAGGGAACACGGGACTCTTTTCATATTTCGTGTACGGTCCAAGAAGATTATCAGAAGTTGCAACCCCGATTTTTGTTTCGGATGGCTCGGCTCCAAACGGTCTCCCTTTATAATAAAGAAACCACTCGTCGTCGAAGAAGATGATATTCGTATCGTCGATGTGAACGCCGTCCCACTCCTCTTTATTCCCACTGGGCCACAGGAGCTTTTTACCCGATTTCTTCCAAGGGCCATCAGGCGTATCCGCGACGGCATAGCTGATGCCTTTCAGCTCTGCAGCGCTTCCGTAAGCGGTATAAAAGAGGTAGTACTTTCCGTCATGGGGAACGACGTAAGATGTAATGGCGGCCTTATCGTCGATATCTCCAGTTTCGCCACCAGAGATGGCGACGCCTTGGGCGGTCCATTGCAGACCATCGGTGGAGGTAGCCAGCCGAATGTGACCTTCCCAGCCGTTGGTCACCTCCGGGTGTTGGGTGTACCATAGGTAGTATTTGCCGTTGTATTTGATAATGTTTGAGGGATCGTGATGGTGTTTATCCGGCACATCTAGTACCTCCACATAGACCTCCCTATCCGTCACCTCGACCAACTCTCTGGGTATTTCGCCGGACAATGCGGTCTTTTCATTGGGTGCGGTGCAACCGACCAGAACCATCACCATGGCAGAAAATGTAATCAATCGGGTTATTATCATCATTTAAGCAACCAAGATTGGAGAACTGTTTTCGAGTCTATCTCCGGGTGACTTTCACATAGATCGCGCTACACAGTTCGTTTCCATCAATGTCTGAGAAGAGAGTACTGAGCTTCGTTTTTCCTGCACCCAGTTTCGCTGTAAAAGTGACATGGGTTGCGTCTTTGTTTGGAACTACGGTCTCCTGAAAACCGGCCACATGAATGTTGGCGAAGTGAATGGGCCGTTCACCGACAAATCCGGTAAAAGGTCTGGAGGCTGAAATTTCCTCACCTTGGAGCCCGGCACTTAAAGGGAGCTTTGATATTTCAGGCCAGCGACGCAGTTCAAATTCGTAAGTTCCGGCTTCGGCCACATCGATATCCCAATACCCCATGGTATCGGCAGCAACGAGGTTGGGTGGATTGTCGCAGTAACCACCCTGCCAATCATTTGCATATAAAGTCAGGCTTCTTTCCTCATCGCTCCCCACGGTAATGTAACGGGGGGTATCGAAACGGAGTTTGGCTTCCGCATACCATTGCTCGTAATGATCGCGCATGGCCTGAGCGACTTCCGGGAATTGTTTAATCACATTCTTATCCTGGTGCGGATCGTTGGCGATATTGTGGAGAGTATCGGCCCCGACGAGGCGCCACTTGTCCCAAAGCACAATGGCATGATCCCAGCGAACGGCTGAGGTATTGCGGTTGGAGTATTGAATCACAATTTTTCGATCATCCAGTTTGGACTGTTTACCCTGAAACAATTTCGCGAGGCTGGTTCCGTTTACGTCACTGGATGGTTTTGGCAGATCGCAGAATTCAGCCAGTGTGGGAAGAATGTCCTGAACCTGGGTCAAGTCGTTTAGGTCTTTGCCGGACTTTAGACCATTGGGCCAGCGCCAGAAAGAGGCAACGCGGTGTCCACCGTCCAACATGCCTCGCTTGAAACCTTGCATGCCTGCATTGTAGATTTCCGAGGCGGCTTTGCTCTGACTGCCATTGTCGTTCAGATAAATAAGTAAAGTGTTCTCCTTCAAACCTTCCTTCTTCAGAAAGGCGTCCAGTTTGCCCATATTTTCATCGATGTTGGCAATCATGCCGTAGAAATCGGCTGGGACTTCCACGCCGTTATAGGTCCCCACATCTGCGTAGGGTTTTGAGTATTCTTCATCCACCCAGTTGGGCACATGAGGCGTATTGGTGGGAAGGTAGATGAAAAAGGGTTTGTCTGCCTCTTTCTGCTCTTTCATCCACGTCATGGCTTCACTGAAAAAGATATCGGTACAATAACCCTTATACTGCTTTTCAGTACCGTTGTGTCTCAACCAGGGATCCCAATAGGAATTGCCAAAATGGTCGGCCAGCGAAGTGATGCCCCAGGCCATGTGATGCACCGTCTCCTGAAAGCCACGGTCTTGAGGACGGTGCGGGTAGCTATCACCCAGGTGCCATTTTCCAAAGTGTCCGGTAGCATAACCAGCCTCTGCAAAATACTCGGGCATCAACGGTATCCCATTCCCCATCATAGAGCGTCCCTGGCAAACAGCCGTCGCGCCGTTGCGCATGGCATCCATGCCGGTCATCAGCTGGCCACGCGTCGGCGTGCACATGGGAGCCACGTGAAAGTCGGTTAAGCGAATACTCTCGGCGTGCAGCTTGTCCAGGGCGGGCGTTTTCAACAACGGATTTCCATGACAGCTATAATCTCCATATCCCTGATCATCTGTCATAATCAGGATGACGTTGGGACGGTTTGCCGCGAAGGCAGAGGAAAGCGCGAAACAAAGCGCAAGAATCAGAAGGTAACTGTGTTTGATATTCATCATAGATTCATTTCATAAAGATTTAATTAGATCGCTCCAACGCTTCGAAATTTTTCATCCCTAAATAGTCTCGGAGTTTGGGCAAGTTCCCAGGTTCGCTGATCAGAAAGTCTGAGTGGTCCAGCATTCCGGGAGGGCGGGTATTGGCAGCGAGCTCCTCAGCATGGTCATCGAGGATTGCTTTCAACTCTTTTGCCAGCTTCGGGCGTGCTTCGACCAGGTTCTTGGTTTCACCCAAATCGTTCTTCAAGTTGTAGAGTTCGAAGTCTCCATTGCGCCCGCGCACAAGCTTCCAGTTTCCACGGCGTATGGCATCGATCTCGTAGAAGAGGATCTCGTGTGCTGATTTGGTTTGGGATTTCCCGAGCAGGGCATCCAGGGAGTTTTTCCCATCCGTGATCCTGTCGGTGGGTATCTCGGCACCAACCAATTTGGCCAGTGAGGGCAACACGTCAATGGATGCGGTTATCGCTTCAGTGACCTGGCCGGCAGGAATGGTTCCCGGCCACCAGGTGAGCGTGGGCTCCCGCATATGCCCTTCGTATTTCGGACCGCCTTTGTTTCCGCGAAGCGGTCCTGCGCTCATGCCTCGAGCGGGACCATTGTCGGACGTAAAGATGAAGAGTGTATTCTCATCGATCCCCAGTTCCTCCAATGTATCCAGAATTCGTCCCACACTGGTATCGACTTCCTCAACAGTTGCTCGATCAATGTCGCCATCCGCCTTTTTAGTTAGATCCAACCGTCCAAAGCGGGGCAGATGAACATAGGCATGGGGCATATAAAGAAAGAAGGGTTGGTCTTTGTTTTTCTTTATGAACTTAACCGCCTCATCGGTGATCACCTCACAGAGAAGCGATTGGTCGGCGCCATCACTTACATAGGCTACCACTTTGTTTTGTCTGAGGACTGGAAGCGGGGTGTAGGTTTCTTTAGTGTGCCGATGACGATTCAGGTTAAAGGGCCACATGTCGTTCGAGTAGGGGATTCCAAAATATTCATCGAAGCCATTTTGTAAGGGGAGAAACTCGCGTTGATCGCCCAGGTGCCACTTGCCAAAAATGCCGGTTCTGTAACCCACCGATTTCATCATGTCTCCAACCGTGTACTCCGTCGGATTGAGACCTCGTTTTTCATTGGGAAAGCAGACCGTACCATCCATTCCGATACGCGCGGCATAGGTCCCGGTCATCAAAGCAGCACGGGACGGGGTGCAAGCAGTGTTGGAAGTATAATACTGAGTTAACCGGTTTCCTTCCTTGGCCATCCGGTCCAGGTGGGGTGTCTGGTTAACGGTATTACCAAACGGTCCGATGTCACCGTAGCCCATGTCATCAATGAACATGAGCACCACGTTTGGCTTGTCCTGAGCTTGTCGAAGGGGCCTGTCTGCTGAGAGGGAGGTTAAGTAGGTGAAAAGAAGTATTAGGAATACAGATAACGTTTTCTTAGAGCACATGTGGTTAGTTAATAAGGTTCTAATTCCTTCGTCCCGTAAGATTATTTGTGGGGATTTCTGATTCATCCCAATCGAGGCGTTTAAAGTAGGCCGTCAGTTGAGCGTAGAGTTGTTTGGTCAGGGCTGGTTTTTCCTCAGCTAGATCATTACTTTCTCCAATGTCCTCCACCAGGTCGTAGAGCAGAAGTTGATCGGAGTCGGCATCCTTGATGAGCTTGTGCCGCCCCTGAACGATCGTGAGGTCATGCCGGTTGTTGGGCTTGGTGTATTTGAAAACTAGGAAAGGGTCTTTGCGTTGGATCGGTTGTTCTCCATTGCTTTTCAAGTGGTCGAGTAGGGAGGCACCCTCGACGGTATCTGGAAGCTGACGGGTACCATCGATGATATCCATCGCAGTCGTGTAGATATCTGTGCCCACCACCGGTTCTGTGGAATGGGTGTTCGCTGGGATTCCGGGGCCTCGCACGATAAAGGGGACACGAATACCGCCCTCGCTTACATGGTATTTGTGACTGCGTTGCGGGTAGGCTTTGTAATAACCACGCTCGTCCACAGGCTTGTGGAAATCGTGTTTGTCTTCGTAGCCGTTGTCGGCGGTGTAAATGACATAGGTATTTTCCCGGATTCCCAGTTCATCGATTTTGTCCAAAACGCTGCCCAC
Organism: uncultured Opitutales bacterium; assembly: GCA_938075565.1. GTDB lineage: Bacteria > Verrucomicrobiota > Verrucomicrobiia > Opitutales > UBA2995 > UBA2995. Next base: position 25,513 of record CALJGU010000331.1, read on the forward strand.
GCCGGTATCGAGGTTCTCGTTCATGGCGGCCCATAAAGGACTGTTCTGGTAGGGAGTCGCTTTGTCGGCGTGTTGGGTCTTGTACTTCTCAATCGTTTCCGGGAGTGCCTGGTAGGTGAGGTGATTGGCGTAGTGAGAAATTTGCAGGAAAAAGGGCCGGTCTTTCTGGACCTGTTTCTCCATAAAGGCATTGGCCTTGCGAGTCAGGCTGAAGATGAACCTCGGATCTCTCGGGTGTGGAGAATCCGGGTTGTTGCGATTTTTTCCCCTCGTTGCATTGGGGTCGTGCCCATCACCATATTCGGCCACGTCATAACCGAGCTCTGAAGGCTCCCATTCGATGTGCCACTTGCCCATGTGCGCACATACGTAATCCGGGTTCGCCTGTTTCAGGCGATTGGCCAATGCGTCCTTTACGACCGCATCGACATTCTTGCCGATATTATCCGCTGCCCAGATTTGGAGACTGGAGGGGCTTCGCCCAAACTGGATGGCGTAACGCGTGGGTGAGCAGGTAGGCGCTGGGGCGTAAGCCTGCGAGAAGCGCATGCCTTCCGTTGCCAATTGCGCGAGCCTCGGTGTCTGGTAATAAGTGCTGCCCGATCCGGGCATATCCGGATTCATGCGAGTGGAAAGCGCGTTCCAGCCCTGGTCATCGGCCAGAATAAGAATGATGTTGGGACTCTTCCCAAATGTAAGGCCCGTTGTACAAAGTAATGCCCAGAGGACAGCGAGTCGCAGAATATACCTCGTATCCATAATCTGGATGCCCTAGCTGATGAGTGGTTTCAGTGTCCCGGTGCTATCGGCAAACTTATCGATCTTTAAACCCATAGCCTGAGCCTGAGTTAGCCACAGGTTGGCGAGAGGTGTGCCATCGGGACAGTGTAAGTGTGCGCCTGTATTCAATTTTCCCTGAGCCTTCCCGGCCACCACGATGGGCAAATCATTGTATTGATGGGTAGATCCATCTCCCAAACCGGAGCCGTAGGTTAACAGGGTATTGTCCAGCAGGGTGCTGCCGTCCGATTCCCGAATGCTGTCCATCTTTTCGAGCACGTAAGCAAACTGTTCCATGTAAAAGCGATCCACTTGCATCAACTGATCCACATAAACAGGTTGGTTGTGAGACATCTTGTGATAACTCACCGGCTTGTCGAAAAGTCCCTCGAACATGAAGGGCGTATTCCAACGCTCCGGACCAATCATCAGGGTTGCAACGTTGGTTAGTCCGGTTTGCAAGGCGACGACCATCAGGTCGCCCATAAGTCGGATGTATTCACCTCGTGGGAGGTAAGCCGCCGCGGGTTCCGCAATGGTGACATTCTTTAACTCACCCTTCATTTCCTCCAGTCGATCCATTTGGGTTTCGATGGTTCGGACGGAGTCGAGGTATTCGGAAAATTTTTGTTTGTCGTAGTATCCCAACTCCAATCGCAGTGATCGCGCATCTTCGAGCACGAGGTCAGTGATGTTGCGAAAGCGTTGGATTTCCTGCGTGGCAAACAAGCGTCGGTAGAGCTTGCGGGGATCGCGAATGGAGGGAGCTACGTGGCCAGTGCCATACCAGGAAATATTATCAAAGTAGATGGACTCGAGATTGTCCTTATGGCTGTTGCAGCTCAGCTCGAGGGTCCGGAAGGGAGTCGTTTTGCCGACATGATCGCCCACCATTTGGTCGAGCGTGCGATCGAGGGGCCAGGCCGACTGGGTTATGGAAAATGGCTCCGCGCTACTTAGAAAACAGGAGGCGCATTGTGCATGGACATCGGTTCCGATTTGGAAGGTGCGATCCATACCGGTGATGAGGGTCACCTTTTCCTGGAGCTTTTCCAGAGGCTGAAGCGTATTCGTCCATTGAATGGGCTGGAAACCCACTTGGTTTCCCACCCAGGAGATATCTTTGATAGGTGGACTATTTCCTATAGGAATGTCAGCTTGCGATTCTCCCGGGAAGAATCCCCTGCGAACCACCCCAATGGGCACGTAGAAGAAGGCCATCCTCTGAGCGGGAGCAGGTCGACTGGCCGCGAGCGAAATACTTTCCATCCACGGAAGCGCCAGAATAGCACCCCCGGCTCCACGTATAAACGAGCGCCTGGATATCGATTTCATAGGGTAGGTTGAAAGAGTAGGTAGGGATTATTAGGGGAAGTTTCAGTAGATCTCAATTGGAAATTTATCGCTGTAGGAGCTGCCTCAGTTGTGAATTCTGAAAATATTCCAAGCTAGTGCTCAGCGTTCCAAGGGTTTAATCACTGCCCTTGAAACGTTTCGTTGTTAATCATTACAGAATCCTCCATATATTCAACAAAGTCTGCTCGGTAGGAATCTCTTCTTTCGGTCTAATAAATGGAAAATTGAGGTGTTTGGTAAACGTTAGCGCGGCCACCGAGAAACAAAGCAGTCTCGGGATCGAGAATGCCCAGCTTTGTTTGAAGGAATCGATTCATCTGAACACGCAAAGCTGACTGATAAAAGGAATTGATGAGGGTTTCCTGATCTTCAGACAATTCCCTGCCGTCTAAGGCCATATTAAAAACTATTCTGAGATCCTCGTTTTGAACAATTAGATTGGTCGCCGTGAATGATTGCTCAGAAATAGATTGAATGGTTGCATTTTCTACCGCCTCTGTGTTTTGCCGAATTTCCCAGGCCACGAAGATCAGCGAAAGGATTACGCCCAATGCGCCCAACAGTTGTCCCAGGAATTTCCAATTTGTTTTTTTGACCTCAGATTCTGCACTCATTGGAAGAAGCTTACAGAATTATTGAGAAGGGGGACAACTGGAATGTTAGCTGTATGAGCTGCTTTAGCTGCGAATCGTCAATCCAACATGTTTAATTCGTAGCTAAAGCAGCTCCTACAAAAATTACCTTTACGCCTTCTTCCCAAAGAACCGTCGCCAACTCAGAGCCAAGCCAGTCCATACGAGAAAGGCTCCGCCGAGGGATGCCAGGCCAGCTAAAGTTTGGCCTACAAAACCGAGTGCTTCGCCGGTATGGAGAAAACGTGTCCAGCCGCGCACTTGTCGTGCTGCGTCCTGGTCGCCGAATCCGCTTTGGCTCAGAATACTCCCTGTAAATGGATCGAGTGAAACGGTTGTTGTCCCTGTTCTCGGCCAACTGGTTTTCTCTTTGATACTAAATGATGCAGCCGTCGGTCCCCCGCCTCGATTGCCTCGACCGCCAGGAATGCGCAAGGTGATTTCCTTCCAGTCCGGGAATTCGCTTTGCACTGCTGCTAGCAATGCAGACTGACTAAGTTGGTTTGCTCCGGCAGGTGGGGTGGGAACCTCCACAGGAGGTCCGGCCTGACCACGGCGACTACCACCAGCGGGTTGCTCAGTGCCGGTGAGGGTGTAGATAAGATCTCCAGCCCAACCATAAGAGATGGGTAAAGCCGTTGCGGTTAAGACCGCGAGAATGAGCGCGCTCCAAATGCCAATTACATTGTGCCAGTTCCAGTCACGTGCTTTGCCTTTGAGGGAAGCATTGAACAGCAGAATCGCCTTCAAGGCATTCATAGTCCACTTGCGTGGCCACCATAGGTAGATGCCACTCACGGCAAGAAACAGAAAAGCGAAATTACAGGCGCCCGTTATAGCTTTACCCAAGGAACGACTGTCACCTGAAAGAGCTATCCATCGATGCCATGAAACCATGGTTCGCATGAAGCTTCTCATGGTGGTTGCTTCGGAAGCACGAACTTCTCCGGTATAGGGATTTGCGTACACAGCGCCCGATCGGCCGTAGCTAATGGCAACGGCTGAGTCTGGCTTTGAGTAGAAAATGAGTCCTGATGGGTTGGCATCCGATTCGGTCTCCCCGGCAATTTTCAAGAGTGCTTCAACCGGCATCTGTTCGGTACCCGGCTCTGGAGTTTCGATACGCCGTGCGTCTCTTTCCGACCAGGCGATCATGCTTTTTTCATAGGTCAAAGCAACGCCCGTGACGCACATGATTAAAATAACAATACCTGCGATTACTCCTGCGATGAGGTGCATCCAAAAGATAGTTTTACGAAAGCTCATAAGTGGAAGGCTGCTTTGATGAAAGCATGGAAATTCTTATTTTTGATGAATTTCTCAATCCTAAACTGCGAAAGCGCAGCTCAGGTTACATGTGCTGGTGCAGTTCTATACAGCCGGCGCTTCTTTCTCGCCAGCACGGAAAGGTCTCAGATACCAACTCTTGATCGCGGCAATCACCCGTCCACAGTCTTCAGCCACCAGCAACGAACAGGGAATCAGAAAAAGCGTGATCACTGTTGCAAACACCACGCCAAAGCCCAGCGACACTGCCATTGGAATCAGGAACTGGGCGTGCAGAGATGTTTCCAGCATCAATGGAAGCAGCCCGACAAAGGTGGTGACGGAAGTGAGCATGATGGGTCGAAAGCGTTTACCACCTGCTTCTATGCAGGCATCGAGAAGTGGAATTCCATCACTTGTTCGCTGGTTGATAAAATCCACCATCACGAGGGAGTCATTTACGACCACACCCGCTAGCGCCAAAATCCCAAAAATTGAAAGGTAAGACGGAGTTAGCCCCATAATCATGTGGCCCAGCAGTGCGCCGATTACACCGAAGGGTAGGGCGATCAAAACAAAAAAGGGTTGCACCATGGATTTGAACGGGATGGCCAGCAAAGCGTAGAGGGCAAAGATTAGGGCGAGGGAACCTATAATTGTTCGGCGCTTGGATTCTTCGGCTTCGGCCACGTAGCCCTTCCATTGATAAGAGATGCCTTCGACCTCGTTACAATACTCCTGAATTAGCGGAGTAAGTTCTTTCGATATGCCGATTATATCCACCGTCTCATCCATGGGTTGTGCACCAATGCGAATGATTTCCGCCCGATCGTTACGTTCTACAACGGTGGGTGCCTGGGCAAAAGTTACGTCGGCGACCGTGGTGAGAGGGATATCTGCGCCGCGCGGTGCACGTATTTTGATGCGTTCGAAGGTGTAGAGAGATTCACGTTCGTCATCCGGCAAACGAACCATGACCCGGATGTCATCCACATCTTCCAGCACACGTTGGGCTTGTTCTCCATAAAAGGCCTGCCTGATCTGGCGTGCCAGCAATTGTTGCGTCATTCCTAATTCGATGGCCCGTGGTTTGAGAGAAACCACCAGCTCCTCCGCTCTGAAGTTAATATCCGCCCAGGCGGTGCTGATACCGTCATAATCCATGAGCAGATCTCGAATTTTTTTTGCCACATCGGCTTTCCCCTCCGAGCTGGGTCCGCGCAGTTCGAGGTTTAAATATTCTTCGTTGTTCCCTCCCCCTTGTTTCAGAGAGGATTCCGAATACACCCGGAATTGTCTGGCCTCCGGGATGGGACCAATGATCTCGGCCCAACGATTGGCTATCACGCTGTTTCGGGGTCCGGGTTCGCTTCGACCTTCTGGAGGGATGACCTCCACCTGGACGAACCCTTGCGATTGACTGTACCCTTTACCCGGATACCTGGCGCCTGAGACCAGGGAAACATTGCGGACCAGCGGTTCACCGGTGCCAGAATCAACAAACTCTTCCTTCAACTGATCGACTGCGCCCACGATTCTTCGTATGTAGCGATCTGTGATTTCCACTGGAACATCACCAGGAAAGGCTAGGGTAGCGGTCAGGCGTGCTGTATCGACCGAAGGGAACGATTGAAAACCGAGGCGGCCGCCCATGCAATAGCCTGCCATAAGCAAACCCATGGTTGTGAAAAGCGCCAGAACCGAAAATCGGTTTGATATCGCGAACTTGAGGGAGGGTTGATACACCTTTTCGACAAAACGCTCGAGACTGTTGGCAATGCTGGTTTGAAAACGAGAGAAGATGTTTGTTTCCGGTTTTATGCGTATGTGCTTCAAATGAGCAGGAAGAATCAGCTTTGATTCGACGAGGGAGAAAATCAAAACTGCACCTACAATCGGTGGAATCTGTTTCGCAAAATCTCCCCAGACACCGTCAAAATAGAGCAAGGGCAGGAAGGCGACAATGGTGGTTATGACTCCAAAGGTTACCGGTACAGCGACTTGCTTGGTCCCAAGGATGGCAGCCTCGGTCGGATCCATTCCTGTTTTGAGTCGAGTGTATACATTTTCCCCGGTAATGATCGCGTCGTCGACAACCACACCCAACACCAGGATATAACCGAAAAGGCTCATGATGTTTGCCGAAATCCCAAATACCGGCATGAGGAGTGCGCCTCCTGCAAAGGAAACCGGGATTCCCAACACGACCCAGAATGCTACCTGGGGGCGCAAAAAGATCCCCAGGATGATCATGACCAAAATGCTTCCCTGGAACAAGGATGTGACCAGGGTATCCAATCGTCCGCGAATACTATCCGACTCATCCTTCCAGATATCAAGATTCACACCATCCGGGAAACGATTGTGGGCGTTCTCCACATAGTCGTGTACTTTGTCCGAGATATCGATCGCGCTTTCCTGCCCGACTCGCATCACCTCCACGTAGAGTGCTGGTTTCTCGTTAAATTCAACAAACTTCGTTCCGCCCTCAAAGGTATCGATCACTGTGGCCACTTCACCGATCAATACATCGGCGCCGTTGGCCGATCGAATGGGAATGCTCGCAAAATCTTCTTCTGAATAGGCCTGTCCTTTGGTTCGTACGTTGAGTCGACCACTTTCGGTCCGAATGGAACCGGCTGGCATATCGACGGAACTGCGACGGATCGCATCGGCAATTTGCTGAAAGGTGAGATTGTAAGACCTAAGTAGCGTTTCGTCAGCCTCGATGGATATTTCCCTCGCACGGTCTCCCTGTATGTTGGTCCGACTGATACCTGGTATTTCCAACAAATCATCCCTGACTTGACGAGCAGCTTTCAGAAGATCGTGGTCGTTCAAATCTCCAGAAACCGCAACGGTGAGCACTTCCCGCGAATTGGCGGATTCGGGGATAAATATACGGGGCGGTTCGGTTTCCCTGGGAAAGGTATTGATGGTGTCTACCTGGGCTTTTACGTCATCCATTAATGCCCGAAGGTCTACACCGTCCTTGGCTCTCAAATAAAAACGGGCTCGGCCGTTGCTGCCATCGGCGTTCAATTCCTTAATGCCCTGAACGCTTTCCAGCGCTGCCTCAACCGGAATGAGAATGGCCTTTTCGATATCCTTGGGTGTGCCGCCTCGGTAACGCATATCCATCATTACCAGGTCCCAGCTTAGGGCCGGCGAAACTTCCAGTGGTATCTTAAAAAATGCGGTATACAATCCAGCCAGCAGGATGCCGACCATGAGGAAGTTGGCCGCGATGCCATTCTTTGTGAACCAGCGAATCATTTCTTTCCGCCTCCTCCGCCTTTGAGACTTTTAGTTTTTTCCGGTTTGCCCGCTTTGGGATCAACCATGGAGGTTTTGAGGGGAGCGTTAGGGTCTATCGTTGGAAGAATTTCTACCTGCGCACCTTCCGGAGTATAGGTTAATTTGGTGGTAGCCAGAAGTGATCCGTCCGGGATGTTAGGATCGCGAATCAGCACATAGTGTTCGTCCGACCAGACGGCCTCTATGGTTCGGTTGTGCAGCGTCAACTTCTTCGGATCTACGATGTAAACCTGGTTCAGCCGTTTTACCCCAAGTCTGGGTAATGCCATCACGTTTTCCAGTACTTTGCCAGAAACCGATGCGGTTACCGGCTGGCCTATTCGTAAAGGTGGTTTACCTGAAATGATCCCGAAAGGATCATCTACTTTAGCGATAGCAAATAATTCAAGTGAGCTGGGGTCGAGCGCACCCTCGGTACGAATGATCTGTGCTTTCCAGGTGGTTTCATTGGCGGAATTCAGCGTGTCTCTCAGTATTACTTCTACGGGTGGATCACCCACCTCTTCGGGTAAAACGAGAAGAGGTAAATCCTGGCCGGGAATGGGCAGGCGTACTTCCGCATAATCGGATGCGAATATAGTGCCCAATGAAGAATTGATACGAATCGCCTGGCCCAGGCCGACCGTTCGTTGCTTAACCCGACCATCAAAGGGAGCCCGAATCCGGGTGCGCTCCAATTCACGCTGCGCGCGACCTAATTGTGCATCTGCAGATTTCACATTGGCTTCCGCTTGCTTTAATTGAGGAATACGGAGCACCAGTGGGTCGGGTTCTTCATTTAAGGTCAACTTCTCCCAATTGGCACGGGCGACGTCAGATTGGGCTTTTTCCAACGCATAGGAAGATGTCATCCGGGCGACCTGGGCTTCTGCATTTGCCACTGCGGCTTCAAAGTCAGCAGTGTCCAATTCAACCAGGATTTCTCCCTCTTCAAAGAAGGCTCCGTCCTCGAAGCTGGGACTGATGCTAACAATACGACCTGAGACTTCGGAGTTCAAAGTGATCTGATCGTGGGGACGTACATTCCCCTGCGTCACTATCTGAGTTGGGTAATCCTGGGTGACGAGCTCAACTACCTGAGTTTTGATTGGACGCGGTTTTCCTTTCGGGCGCTTCTTTTCTTCCGGTTCAACCGATAATGAGGAGTAGCCGAACCAACCTACGGCGAGGATGAGAATGGGTGGAACAATACGTGTAATGATCGCGAGGGTACGATTCGCCTGTTTGCGATTTTCAGCGACGCGTTCAGAGGGGAGTTTTTGTTCTTCGGATTCCATGGAGATGACCTCAAGTATAATACCAGATGGACCTTACCAAAAGGTTATGCCTGAGGGAATTATTTAGGTATGAAGATGGTGGTTTTATGACGAAAGGGTTGTGAAATTTATGCAGCTTTGGAGTCAGTTCCCAAAAAAATGTTTAAACGCAGCGGCAGCTTCCTTTTTGGTGATGAATCCGTTGTTGTTGCGGTCCATGGTACCGAAGCGCTGGCTTTGGTATTCCTTGCGCGACAGACGCCCATCCCCATTCTTGTCGTTCTCAAAGAGACGGGCCAGTCGTTCTTCGATACTGATCTTTGTGCTGCGTGCGCCTTGTTTGAGCTTACCTCCGACTTCGGCGTTGTTGCGGTCTTGGCGAATCCAGCGTGGATCTTCCATCTGATTGCTCCACGTGGCATAGATGGACTGGAGTTCTTTAAACTTTTCTGGATTCTTTTTAGACAAGTCCTTCTGCTCGCCAATATCCTTGGCTAGGTTAAAAAGCATCTCATCCTCGCCACGTGATTTTACCAACTTCCAGTCGCCGACGCGTGCTGCATGTTGGCCTCCGGAACGCCAGAAGAGTTGCTCGTGTGGTTTGCTTGAATTGGACCCATCAAGGTAGGGAATGATGTTCTTGCCGTCGATAAGATCGTCCTCGGCCAACTCGACACCGGCTACGGCCAAGGAAGTGGCCGTCACGTCAAAGCCCATAATGGGATAGTGATAGGTTTCGCCCGCTGGAATTTGCCCTGGCCATTGGGCCGCAAAAGGAACGCGAATGCCGCCTTCCCACATCGTGCCCTTGGTTCCGCGAAGAGGATCGTTCCGCGAAGTGGTTTGAGGAGTCGGTCCACCATTGTCGCTATAGAAGAAGACCAGGGTATTGTCTTCTTCGTCGTGCTTACGAACGGTGTCCATCACTCGGCCCATGGCATCATCCAAGGCCGACAACATACCCGCATAGGTTTTGCGGTTTTTATTCTTAATGGTTGGGAAACGGCTTTCGTACTTCTTGGTTGCTTCAAGGGGCAGGTGCACCGCGTTAAACGAAAAGAAAATGAAGAAGGGATCGTCAGAGCGATCGCTGGTCTGGTGGTCTTCGATGAATTTTACCGAGTCACGGGCAAAGGCATCAGTGAGGTATTCGGTTTCGTCGTGAAAAGGTTTCCCATTTTGATACATCTGATGATTCTGTCGGGGGCCGTTGGGATAAAAGGTGCGTGCTCCAGAGTGGAAACCGTAGGTGTAGTCGAAGCCCCGTTCGTGTGGACGTAGTCCCGGCTGAAAACCTACATGCCATTTTCCAACCCAGGCCGTGCGGTAGCCTACTTCTTTGAGTCGTTCTGCCAAGGTAGGCACATCGCGTGGAATACCAAAGTTCTTGGCCGAGTACTCTTCCGGGCCTGAGTTGTTCTCAAATCCAAATCGATGCTGATAGCGACCGCTGAGTAAACCTGCCCGCGAAGGCGAACATACCTGATGGTTCGCATACCCATCCGTAAATCTCACACCCTTCTCGGCAATCGAGTCGATATGTGGAGTGGGAATATCCTCGCAGCCGTTGAAACCGACATCAGCGTAGCCCAGGTCATCGGCCAGGAAGATGATGATATTGGGGCGTTCCGCCGCAAAGAGGGTAGAGCAGAGAGCAAAGAGGATAGATACTAAAAGAATGGAAAGTAATTTGCGCATGGGTGGGCTAGCTGTGGGTGAGCAGTTTGATTAGAATATTAGCTGGAATGCAACGGCCTGACCAGCCCATAACTGGCCAGGCTGCAGATAGACGTATATGAAAGTATCAAACTACACGATTGATACATAATGTATGGTCTTCTACTTTGGATAGTGTGACATTTTTCAAAAATAGTGCAGCCGTTTCTCAAACCATAGGTTCCTGTTCCTCTTGGTAAGAATTATCCAAGCCGTACAGCCGATAAAAAAGCTGGCTCACGTCGTTGAAGATAAGAATCAGGACAGGTACAAGGATGAGAGTGATAAAGGTGGCGAAGACGATCCCCCACCCAAGGGATACCGCCATGGGAATCATCCAGACCGCTTGCGGGCTATCTTCGAACATCAGAGGAAGCAGCCCAAAGAAGGTCGTTAAGGAGGTTAACAGGATGGGTCTGAATCGTCGTTCAGCTGCCTGGCGGACTACATCGTTGATGGGGTGTCCTTTCTTCAATTGTTGGTTCATGAAGTCTACCAGTACCAGGCTATCATTCACAACGACACCCGATAGAGCCATCATCCCCATGATCGATGTAATTGTCAGGATGGGATTTCCTCCGTTGAATCCAAAGATCCTGGACATGATCCAATGGCCGGCGATGGCACCCACTACGCCAAAGGGAATGGCCGACATCACAATCAATGGCTTGATATAGCTCTTCAACGGAATGGCCAAGAGGGCATAGATCACAGTGATTACAAAATAGATGCCTTGCTGCAGATCCTTATTGGCTTGGCGAATTCTTGCGGAGCGCCCGAAAGGCTCAAAGGTCATTCCCGGGTATTTGGTCGCCGCCAGCTCGGGTAGAAACTCATTGAGGATTTCGTTTTCCATAGCGACTACATCCAGTTTGTCGGGATCGCCGTTGGCGTTTACATTGATGACACGTTTTCGATCCATGCGCCGGATGGTGGGCAAACTTTTGTCTGACGATATGGAAGCCACGGTTTCAAACGGAACTTCCGTACCGTTGGCAGTACGAATCATCATCGATTTGAGAGAGGCAAGGGAGCGTCGCTCATTTTCGGGATAACGGACCATGACCTGAATTTCATCGCGCCCGCGTTGAATACGTTGGACTTCTGTACCGTAAAAAGCGGTACGCACTTGTTGGGCGAGGTTGGTTGCCGTGATACCGAGGTATTCCGCTTCCGGTTTGAGGTCCAGATTGAACTGATCGTTGGATCGTTCATAGGAATCCTCAATGTCATAAAGTCCTTCAAAGGAGGCCAGTTTTTGCTGCAGGTCTGCTGACGCTTCTTTGAGCTTCGATACATCCGGTAGAGCCAGGGAGAAGCTCATTACTTCCGATTCATCCCTGGTATAGGAAAAGCTGTAATTTTCCGCTTCCGGAATAGCGGGGGCGAGAGGACGCAATTCATTGACGAGATCCCGACTGCTGTAAGCAACATCCCGCACCTCAGCAGGAGTCAATTCAAGCAAGACTTCACCCAGTTCCGCTACGCCTGCCGCCGGCCCTCTGGTTTGATAACCTGCCGGCTGGAATGGCATTCCTCCGGTGGTCGCAAATACATTTTTAATGACGGTTGTGCCGAAGCGCTCATTGACTTGCTGCTTCAGTTTCAATGCGGCTTCTTCAATGAGATTTACCTTTTGTTGAGTGACCTCAAAATTGGTCCCAGCTGGCATCAGGAGAAGGATGGTCGTGGTGTCGCTGGGAGCGGACACGGAAGCCCGGTAAGCGATTCGATTACCCAGGACCAGGCTGAGGAATATGAGCAGCAATCCCGCGAAGACGGAGAAGGTGGAATACCGGTGGACTAGCAGGTAGTTCAGAAAAGGGCGGTATTGATTCCGGACAAAGCTCTCGAGCCCCGCGGCGATGCTTTGTTGGAGCCGGGTGAACAGGCCCGGTTTCTTTTTCTCTTTGGCGAGGCTCCCGGAATGTTTGAGGTGGGCAGGCAGAATTAGTTTGGATTCGATGAGCGAGAAAAAGAGTACCGGAATAACCACTACAGGCACGCTTCCATAGATCGCTCCACGAGTACCGGTCATTAAAAGGAGCGGAAGGAATGCCACCATGGTCGTCACCACTCCGAAGATAACCGGAATCGATACTTCATGGGTGCCATTGATGGCGGCAGAAATAGGTGAGGACCCCCGCTGCATATGCTGGAAGACATTCTCTCCCGTGACGATGGCATCATCTACTACGATTCCGAGGGTGAGAATGAATGCGATCAAAGTGCCTATATTGAGGGTGACCCCCATCTGGGGCAGAATAAAAAAGGCTCCGGCGAATGCGATGGGTATGCCCAATGCAACCCAGAACGCCAAAATGGGTCGCAAAAACAACGACAGGATTCCGACGACCAAAACGAAGCCCAATATAGCGCTATCTTTCAGCGTATTGAGCCGAATCTTAATTCGTTCCGAATCATCATCCCAGACGTCCAGCTTTATACCTGGTGGAAGTTGATCCTGTTTGGCTTCGATAAACGCTTTTATGGTGTCTCCGACCTCAATCACATTTTGGCTGCCGGCTCGATACACGTCGATGGCAATGGCTTGCTTGCCATTGTATTTGGAAACGATGGGGATTTCGCTGAAGCCATCTTTGATGTCCGCGATGTCCTGCAGCCGGATCTTGGTACCATCGGATCTCGTCAGAATCGTAATCTTGGCAAAGTCTTCCTGATGATAGGCTTGTTGATTGGTACGAAGGAGAATGCGGCCGGTTTCTGTCTTCACGCTTCCGGCGGAGAGGTCGACGGACGACCTGCGGATGGCCTGGGTGATCTGGTCGAAACTCAGTCCATATTGCCGTAACGTCGATTCTGAGACTTCTATCCCGATCTCGTAGGGCCGGACCGCTTTGAGTGTTACGATGGAAATATTCGGCAGATTCGAAATCTCGTCCCTCAACTGTTCTCCGAGAAGTTTGTTATCTTTTTCAGTGAGGTTTCCCGAGAGGACGATGGTGATGACCCTTTGGAGGACATTGCGAAGGCTAATCTGGGGTCGTTCTGCTTCTGGTGGAAACGTGCGAATGGTGGAGACCCGGTTGGTGACCTCATCCAGTTTCTCGCTCAGGTTGTATCCATCCTCAATTTCAAGCGTTACAGTTCCTCTTCCTGAGTTGGCACGTGCGGTCAGCTCTTTAATGCCCTCAATATCAAACAAAGCTTCTTCAAGACGCGTCACGATGGCTTGTTCAACTTCCCCTGGCGTCGAACCGCGGTAAATGACGGACACATTGATCTCTCGGAACTCCCGGTCCGGATACTCTTGCAGAATAATTTTACCACCTCCCCAGATTCCCCCAGCTAAAATACCAAACATGAGCAGGTTGGCAGCTACCCCATTGCGGGTAAACCAGGAGATCAGTGAATGCATGTTGGAGATCTGGTCGGTTCGGGCGTGTGAATTTATTCAATGCAATTGCTGCATTTGGATATACTTACTGTTCCGGAGCTAGTAATTCGAGTCCTGAAATCATCAAATTGGCTTCCTGAGAATCGGTGGAGCACCACCATTGTAGCAATTCTTTCCCGGCAGGATTGCTACTGCGAAGGCTCTTCCCCCAGAACTGAAACGCGGAGATCGGTATCTCCAGTTCAAATGGACCGGAGACGTTTCTTTCGACATAGTATCTCCCCCCACTCGGGAGGCCGGAATCCAAGGCGCAAAAGCCAACCATGATCTGTGTAGGTGTTTGCACTTCTCCTTTTACAATAAACCGAGCACCTTCGGCCAAAAAGGTTGGCCCGGCTTGGGTTAAAAGGACTGAAAGAGATGCCATATACGTCAACCCTGCCTTGGTCGCTGGATCGCGTTTCACTCGTGTTGCATACAAGCGACCTTTATCATCCAAAAGATCAGTCATTCGGGATTCCAGAAATCGGCGTGCTTCCTCCTCTGTCATTTCTCCCTTATCGGTTGCGGCCCGAACTTCCTCTCTTAGCGCATGCATTTCAGGCTTCCATCTGCCACCCGTGACGTCTTTGGGGAGGTTGGATTTCCAGAAAACGACCGGTCTCCTCTGAGGCACAACGCTTAGCGATTCATTCGTATCTGTTGAACTCAAAACACGATGCATGGCGGGAACATCGACGTGTGCTCCATCTGCGTTTCGCGTGAGTCGAACGAGCCCTTTCTTTACCAGGAGTTTGGTCTGTGAGTGATTGACCAGTACGTTGAAGAGCGTGCCCAGGACTTTCAGATCTGCTTCAGGTGTATGAACCAGAAGAGGATGTTCCTGGGGTTGTCGTCTGGCATAAATCCAGGCGTTGCCATAGTGCAAACGAAGCACCTTTTGTGGATTGGCCGTTATGGATAGGGATGATTTACCCCAAACATGAATCCAGGAGCCGTCGTGAAACTTTAATTTCGCCATCCCGTCCGGAGCGAGTGACTCCAGAGTGCCGCTGGTGAAACTTTGTCCTTCTTCCAAGGTCCCGATTACCTGTCCGTTGGGGTCGATCCATTGAAAGCTTCCTTCGATCTCGGTTAGCTCAGCGATTACCGGTTCCTGAGACGACGTAAAAAAGAATAGGCTGGTAACCAGAAGCGCAAATACTGCAGCCGTGGCGATCATCCAGGGAAGTAGGTTCGATTTCTTTCTTATCGGTTTCCCGGAATGGATGGCTGTTTGAATCTCTGTAACAAAGGGATCGTTTTCAATGCGCTCTTGCAGAGAACTTAGAAACGACTCGGGTGCCTTGAGCTCATCTTCAGAGAGTGCGATCAGCTCGCTCACTTCTAACTGGTTTCTGATTTCTCCCAGACGCGCAGGGTCTTCCTCAACCAGTTGGATGAGCTCCGTTTGCTCTGCAGCGGTCAGCTCATCATCGACCAAGCGGCCGAGCAGTTCTTCAAATCTATCGTGATTCATATCAACTTTCTAAAGCCAGTTGTCGTTCTACGCACAAACGAAGTTGGCGTCGTACCCGGATTAGCATCTGACGAATATTGGCCGAAGTCCTTTCCGTTTGCTCCGCGATTTCGGAAGCATTCAGGCCTTCCCGGTAACGGTACTCAACGATAGTGCGGTTCAGTTGGTTGAGCTTCGACATACATGTTTTCAATATTTCCAGCGGCAGGTGATCCCAGGCCGATTGATCACCTTTCCCTTCGGCCAAAATCATTTTAACCAGATCGGAGTTCAGGATACGCTGCCTTCGCGCCTGCTTGCGGATTTCGTTGCGGACGATGTTGGCGGCAATGCCCCGCACCCATTTACCGAAGTCTCTGGTTTGATCATAGGACTCCCAATCGAGATAGGCTTTCAAAAAAGCCTCCTGCGCAATGTCATCCACCCAGTCTGCCTCCACCCCCAAGGTACGCACGAATGCCCGCACCCGTATGTGGTGCTCGAGAACCAGCGATTCGAACTGATTGGAATGTGTGGATGGTGAGTCCATGTAGCGGAGTATGGTCACTTACCGACTCAAGTGTGACAAATGTTTCTTCCTTATGCCTTTTTTAGTCCCGGCTGGGTTGAAGAAAGAAGATTGGTGAGTACAGCAAATGTAGTTGTCCTTATGGTTCGATGAAATAAGGTTCAGGAATGAAATTCCCTGGATCTTTCATTCGGTCGAAACAGCTCTTTGCTTTTTGGCTATGCTTCCTCTTCCTTCTACCCTTCGGAGCTCGTGCTGGTTTGGAGGGTGGTGCAGCAGTGGTAGATATCACTCCCAAGCTGTGGCCGATTTATCTACGAGGGTCGTTCTTCAAAAAGGAGGCTTACTCGGCTCATGACCCTCTGCATGCTAGAGCGATTGTTCTTAAGGATGGCGAAACCCGATTGGCGATGGTCATTGTTGATTCCTGTTTGATAAGTCGTGGGAATCTGGACCAAGCGAAGCGAAAGGCATCCGATGTTACGGGTATTCCTACATCTCACATGTTAGTTGCGGCCACACATACCCACAGTGCTCCCCATGATTATGCACGATACGATACCGAGCCGGAACACGCTTATGTAAAACAACTCATCGAAGGGATTGCCCAGTCTATCATTCAGGCGAATGAAACGTTGGTCCCTGTCGAAGTGGGCTACGGATCTTATGAAGAGCCGACCGAGGTCTATAACCGTCGTTGGTTTTTGGATCCGGATGCCATGCCGGCTAATCCCTTTGGGGAAACTACGGATCTGGTAAAGATGAATCCGGGTATCACGAATCCTGCCTTGAAACATCCGGCGGGTCCTGTGGATCCGGAAGTATTTGTTTTATCGGTACGAACTGTGGATGGACATCCCTTGGCCTTGCTGGCTAACTATTCACTTCACTATGTGGGCAAGACACCTGCTGGGCAGGTTTCGGCTGATTATTTTGGCGAGTTTGCCAGGCTCATAGAAAACCGACTAGGGGGACACCGTCCGGATTCAAACTTTGTGGGGCTCCTTTCCAATGGCACGTCGGGTGATATCAATAACATCCCGGTTGGAAATCCTCGCCCCAACCGCGAAACCTTTGAACAAATCCGAGTCGTGGCTGGCAAGGTGGCCGATGCCGCTTACCTCGCCTACCAATCCATCGACCATCGGTCTGACATGAGCCTCTCCATGCTTCAGGAATCGATCACGCTTGATCGCCGGGTGCCTTCCCAACGCCAAGTAGCCCAGGCCAAGGCCATGTTGGAGCGTGCCGAAAACGCAGGCAGTGAAGAGGGCCTCCCACGTCACGGAGTGGCCTACGCAAAAAAGGTGTTAGACTTTGCCGAGCAATGCGATGCATCGCCACAGGTTGAGATACTGGTTCAAACAGTGCGTATAGGCGACCTGGCAATTTGCTCCTCACCCTTTGAAACCTTCGCCGAAACTGGCCTTCGCCTAAAACGCCAATCTCCGTTTTCTTCGACCTTTACCATCGAGCAGGCGAACGGTGCGGAAGGCTACCTGCCCACGCCCGCCCAACATCGATTAGGCGGCTACGAAACTTGGCTGACTACCAGCCGGGTGGAGTTTAGTGCGTCAGAGAAGATTGTCCGTCAGTTGATAGGAATGATGCGGACTATGAAGGACTGATTCCCCAATATATCAGTTTGCTGCAGTTACCTCCGGGTGAGTCGACTTATGCTGGAACGATTCGCTTAACACGACCTGCTTGATCAAAGCCTTCATGCGGTAGTCGTCGTTGTTGATGGCTTCGACCATCTGATTGATGGAAGCGGTATCGGCGACGCCGGTTTCTCGACCGAGAGAGAAGGAAAGCAGGTGGGTGGCAAAGGCGCGGGCGAAGCGATCTTTCTCAGCGAGGATAGCGTCCTTGAATTCGACGATGTCGTCAAAGGGATGTTTGTTGAAAAGGACTCCTGTGGAATCAACTTCCCGAGCATTGTCATAGAGATCGCGCCACTTGCCGGTGGGACCATAGTTTTCCAAAGCGAAGCCGAGAGCATCGATGCGTTTGTGGCAGCCGGCACACTCCACTCGCTCACGGTGAGCAGCGAAACGTTCGCGTAAGGTGAGGTCGGCTACCTCTGGAGCTTCCTCAACTTCTTTGAGTGGGGGCACATCAGCCGGAGGGGGTTCTGGTGGATCATTGAAGATAACCGATGCAAGCCACGCGCCTCGAGTGATGGGTTGGGTCCGCGTGGGATTCGAGGTCATGGTCATGACCGCCGCGTTGGTGATGATGCCACCTTCCCGTCGGTCAAGCAATGGTACCCGTGTAAAGGGTACGGCGGTGGGACTTTTCCTGTTTGGCAGAGGCTCTCCGAGATACCATGCGTCCAGAATGTTGCTTCGATAGCTGAAGTCCGAATCGATCAATTCCAAGATGGATCGATTCTCTACCAGTATGGTTTCGAAGAGCAACAACGGCTCCAACATCATGTGAATGCTCACTCTGAATTTGGCGAAATAAAAGTCGGGGAATTTTTCTCGGTCAGGTACAGAGGATATAATGCGTTCCAGTTGCAGCCATTGAGATGGAAAGCTATCGCAGAAGCGTTTGACCTTTTTATCGATCAACATGCGATCGACTTGTTGGGCAAGTATCTTGGGCTCGCTGAGATGTCCCATGGCTGCCAGGTCGAGGAGTTCCTCATCCGGAATACTTCCCCAGAGGAAAAATGAAAGGCGCGAGGCCAGTTCGTAGTCACTGATTCGTTCCGAACTGTTTTCAGAACTGGCGCGATCGTAGAGGTAAAGAAAGCGGGGAGAAGCCAGGACGGCGGAGGCCACTTCTTTCATGCTGTCGGTGAAGCTGGCACCTGATGCGATCTGCTCGTTCGCGTAATTTGAGTAGCGGTCCAACAAGGTGGTGGAAACTGGTTGTCGAAAAGCTCGACTGAGGAATGTCTTCAACCGCTGTTTCACCACCACTTCTATAGATGCCTCGGAATTCGGCTCGGCGAATAACTCGTCCCAGACCCCGCAGGTAGTTTCGTTGAAGTCATGACTCTCAACAATGGACCTGCTTAGCTGCAAAAACGATTCGAGTAGGAGTGGAGAAAGGGAGAGGTGATCGGCCCGGTTATCAAAGCCATGTTCGGCTCGTAGGTCCTGTGGAAATGGTGTAACTCCAGCCAGACGTTTGCCGATCAGCTGAGATTTGCCAAGTGGGCGACTTCCAGCCTTCAGCTCCTGCGGCATGGCACCGGAGGCTGGTTGAAAGTAATTTTCATGCTCGCGCATCATTCGCTCAGGCAGGGCAAACACCTCTACCTTCAGATCGAAGAGATCTTGCACGGCATTGCTGTATTGAAAGCGATTCATCCGCCGGATTGGAGTCGCGGGAAATTCCTTGTTCACCGCGATGGCGGTCTCGAGCAGTGAGTTCAGGTATGAGAGAAGCTCGGTGCGAGTGGCGTCTTCCAGTGGTTCTTCCTCCTCGGGTGGCATTTCCTCGAAGTCGAGGACATCGATCATATCCTGAAGCAATTCCGGGTGATTGATCAGATCGCTACTCGAACTCAACTTCGTCAAGTCCACGTCCCCTTTGATCTTCTCCTTCGCTCCGTGGCACTTCACACAGTTCTGCTCAAAGGTCGAATGGACCAGCCCTTTGAAAATGTCTTTGCTCGCCTGCAATGAGTAGGTACATACGAACAGTGCGCCTATGAGAGATGTCAGGCGCCATCGTTGGATGGCAAAGCACACTGGAGTCTGAAGTTTCAATGGGGTAGGTCCTTGAAGTAGGCTTCTAGTTTCTTCCAGTTTGGATGGCCTCTTCAATCCTTTTTTAGACTTCAGATCACTCCTCGAGCAGATGTGCTTGCCCAAATCTTACCTTGCTCATTCTTTTCAGTAGAAGTTCAGAATACTTAAAGTGTTTGGTTGATTCGGCCAACATACAAGAATCACAGCTGGCTT
>CALJGU010000332.1 GCA_938075565.1 uncultured Opitutales bacterium
GGGACTCGAGGGGGTTCGAAAAAGACCTGATATGTACATCGGTGACACCAACGAAAGGGGTTTGCATCATTGTGTCTTCGAAATAGTTGACAACTCGATTGACGAGTCATTGGCCGGGTATTGTTCTGAGATTACCGTACACCTTCATACGGATGGCTCTTGTTCCATTCAGGATGATGGGAGGGGTATCCCGGTGGATATTCACCCCAAGCACAACATGCCGGCCTTGGAGTTAGTTTTGACCAATCTTCATGCTGGCGGAAAATTTGGCAAAGGCGCGTACCAAGTTTCAGGGGGATTGCATGGGGTAGGAGCTAAATGCGTCAACGCAGTATCCGAATGGTTTGTTGCTGAGGTGCGAAGGGATGGTAAAATCCATAAAATGGAGTTTTCCCGTGGCAAGACAACTAAAGACATCGAAGTGGTCGGATCTTGTCAGACAACGGGCACGAAAATTTCTTTTATGCCGGATGATCAAATTTTTACAGAGGTGAAGGAATTCAAATTTGATCTTTTGGCCAAGCGACTGAGGGAATTGGCATTTCTGAATCCAGGGGTTAAAATCGTACTGAAAGACGATAGCGCCAATCGCACTGATAATTTCCTGTTCAAGGACGGTATAAGCGAGTATGTCCTGTTCCTGAACCAAAACAAGAATTGCATTATTGAACAACCGATCTCCTTTTCCGGCGAAGCTCCGGCTGAAGCAGGAGAGGGAACGATAAAGTTGGAAGTCTCTCTGATTTACAACGATTCCTTCAGTGACCAAATTTATGCCTATGCCAACTCCATTCACAATGTTGAGGGAGGTACTCATCTATCGGGATTCCGAACTGCACTGACACGGGTTATTAATAACTACGCGAGGCAGAATGATATGATGAAAGAAAAGGACCTTTCACTGACAGGGGATGATGTCCGAGAGGGTTTGACCGCCATTATATCCGTGAAGGTTCCCGAGCCTAGATTCGAAGGACAGACCAAGACAAAATTGTCCAACAGAGAAGTGGATGGAATCGTTCAAAAAATAGTGGGTGAAAAAATGAAGTACCACTTTGAAATGAACCCTGATGAAGCGAAGCAACTTATCATTAAAGTGATTCATGCTGCAAGGGCGCGCGAGGCTGCTAGAAAAGCTCGAGAAACAGTCAGAAAAGGTGCTCTTTCGGGTGGAGGTTTGCCTGGCAAATTAGCTGATTGCTCGGAAAAAGATCCAGCTAAGAGCGAATTATACATCGTCGAGGGAGATTCTGCCGGTGGATCGGCAAAGCAAGGTCGCGACAGACTAACGCAAGCAATCCTACCTTTACGTGGCAAACTGCTTAATGTAGAGAAAGCTCGCTTGGACAAAGTTCTCAATAACGCTGAAATAAGGAGCCTGATAACCGCAGTAGGCACTGGAATTGGAGACCATGAGGGAGAGGGGTCCTTCGATGCTACAAAAGCTCGTTATCACAAGATCATAATCATGACTGATGCCGACGTCGATGGTGCACACATCAGAACTTTGTTGCTCACTTTTATCTTTCGTCAAATGAAAGGATTGATTGAGAATGGATATATTTATGTGGCAAGACCTCCATTATATAAAATAAAGCGGAGAAAAACCGAACAATACATTCAAGATGATGCGGAAATGAGTAAGATACTTATTTCTCTAGGTTGTGATGATATTCAATTTCTTAGATCCTCTGACAATAAGTTATTTTCACAAGATGATCTCGTAAAACTAACCGATCTTTTTCTGAAGATTGAAGCTGTTGGAAAAGGCATAAATAGATATGGTTGCACACTTCAACGACTTTTGTCTCATTATGAAAAAGAAACAAGGTCACTTCCTCGTTATCTTGCTAGAATTCGGACAGGCAATGAAGAGGAACTAAGATTTCTTAAAGATTTCGAAGCTAGAGCCGGATTTATGCAATCGCAGGAAATAAATGAAGAAGATGCCGCTGGTCCCATCACTAGGGAAGTTGATACCGGTGCAGCAATGGTTACTCAGCGAATATCTCTCTACGAAATTTATGAATCCAATGAAATAGAGAAGTTACTTGGCAAATGCCACGAACTTGATGTCGGTCACGATTTTTTTGTTCCCAGTGAGACATCTCCTGATTATCTATTTTTACCAATTAAAAATGACTCTGACGAAAATGAGTCCATTACCCTAAACGGTGTAACTCATTTTTTGGAACATATCAGATTATTAGGTCGCAAAGGACTACAAATACAACGCTACAAAGGATTGGGGGAAATGAACCCTAAACAACTTTTCGAGACTACCATGGATCCAGAAACAAGAAGTTTGATCAAAGTCGGAATTGAGGATGCAATAGCCGCTGACAACATGTTTACTATGCTTATGGGTGAAGAAGTTGCACCAAGAAGGGCTTTCATCGAAGACAATGCTTTAAATGTTTCTTTTTTGGACGCCTAAAATAAATTTTAAATCATGGACACAAACAAATCTCTCATATCGGGAAACATTAGTGAAATTATGCAATCGGCGTATATCGATTATTCGATGTCCGTCATTGTAAGTAGAGCACTACCTGATGTTCGCGACGGTTTCAAGCCCGTGCAAAGAAGAGTTCTTTACGCTATGATGCGTGAAGGATTGCTTCATAATCGGGCCTATGACAAATGTGCAGGTGTTGTGGGTGAGGTTCTAAAAAATTATCATCCTCATGGAGATGGTTCTGTTTACGATACCCTTGTAAGAATGGCTCAGCCTTGGGTCATGCGATATCCTCTGGTTGATGGCCAAGGTAATTTTGGTTCAGTTGATGGTGATTCTGCCGCTGCTTATCGTTACACCGAATGCCGACTTACTAAAATTTCAGAAGAACT
>CALJGU010000333.1 GCA_938075565.1 uncultured Opitutales bacterium
CGCATCAATTTTGTAAAAGGGTTCCGTATGAAGGCGGTGGAGGATTGATTTTTCCTTTACCATCCATCGGGTGTGATCGACATCGAATTTCTTAATGCCAAAGGATTCCGAAAGCTCCTCCAATTCCTTCTCAAATGCTAATCCATCTTCAAGGCGGAATTGCAAATGCTGTATCTCATGTATCAGCAACTTTTTGTGATAACCCAATAAGAGATCATTAAACGTATCAGCAAAATCCAATACCACTGGGTTGTTTCCAATGTACTTTTCGCCCGTAAAACCATCAATTACATCGATCGGCGTTTCGTAGATAACGAAAGCCTCAAGTTCATAGGTTTGGCCGTCAAATTCCAATCCACCATCCTTGGCAAAGACAGACGCCGTGGAGGAAACAATACAGAGCACAAAAATAGTTCTAAGGTAACGAGATAGAAACATAGCCCTCCAATTGATGAAAAATCCTCAGAAAACTCAACTCTGAAAATCGATTCCGTTGAATTGCCCAAGTATTTCACATGGCCAAATTCACCCTATGGCGGTTATTTATCCTATCAGGAATCAAGCCACTCTTGGTTTATTCCAAAATCGGGATCATTCTCCCACGAACCGGCAACCCGATAACTTGCCGCCGACTAAGATGGTTTTTCAGCATTTCGGCGAACGTGATCTGACTTCCTCTCGGCGTAAGTCGCTTGGCTTCGGTAAAGGCCGAAAACAGGTCCCCACCTTGAGCTAAGATTTCAATCGTCGCGACTTTGTAGGTTTGAGTGAGCTTTAAAGGATACTTACCCATCTCAACTGTATACACACGATTTGCTGTGGAACGCTTTTTATTGTACCGAACTTTCGGGCCTGACAGTTGAAGCAAACCACGCTCAAGGGTCAGAGATTGCTCCAGCACACTCATAATTTGTGCTCCCGTCATTTCCAATACAACCACCTCATCCTGGAAAGGAAAGGAATCCATCAGGTCCGCTAGAGGCACATCTCCCTGAGGCAGATCTTTTCTAAGCGCACCTGCATTGATAAAACCAATCTCAGCATCCAATTCGTCAAGGAGAATATCGGCGTAGAGATTCCCAAGATCGGACTCCTCGTTGTAAGCCCTCGACAATCGCTCCTGAGCATAAAATACGGTTTCCTCCAGTTCTGGAAATTGCGCTCTGTAATGGGCCAGCTTTTCAACGATCACTGAATGTGGTTCGAGCTCGTTACTCACCACCGGAATCAACCTGCCTTCGTGTGAAACAATCTCGTTTCGTTCGGTATCAAATGAAAGCTTAAGCTGCCCGAGTCTCGTTCCCTGCCCATAGGTCTGCATGATCAAAGTTCCCGTCTTCTTATGAACGACCGCTTGCTCAGTTCCCGCATCGGCATGGCCGCCAAACAATACATCTATTCCTTTTACCGCGCCTGCCATCTCGTAATCTGCCTGGATTCCTCGGTGGATTTCCGGATGCGCTTCATCGTCCGTTTGCATAGGCGCGGTCTTTCCTTGGTGTGTCAGAGCTAAAACGATATCTACCTGAGGGCGCAATTCATCCACCCAGGCCTGCACAACAGGAATCGGATCTTGAACATCCACTCCAGCCACATGTGAAGGAATTATAGCAGTGCCCGCATCTTGCCCCATGATTCCCACTACACCGATACGGAATCCATCACGCTCCACAATCGTATACGGTTGAGCGTAACGACGTCCTGAATCTGCATAAAACATGTTTGCCCCCAACACCGGAAACGGGAGGCGATTCTTCTGCTCAGCGAAACTCTCCCAGCCGTATTCGAACTCATGATTTCCAATCGCCATCGCATCGTAGCCCATAGTGATCATAATCTCCATGGGGACCGCTCCTTCAGTCAGTTTTGAAAGAATCCCGGTAAAGATATCTCCTGAATCGAAAAGAAATACCAGTTCCTCTTCCGCACGAATGTTATCCACCAGGGTGGCGATTTGCGGTGCACCTCCGATCAACTCAATATCGTCTCTCCAATAGGCTGGTGTCGGATCGAAGGCGCTTTCAAAGTCATTAGTGAAGAGTAATGTTACATCTCGTTCTTCGGCAAACAACGCGGATCCATAGTCAATTAAATACCCGAGTAGAATAAGCTTTGGTAGGCGAAAAATCATAGCCTACTTCTATTCTTGAAAATTGGCGAAGCTCAATCCTTATCAAGAAGCCTTTTCAATATTTGGCTTCTCAGCTAACTCACGATTCTCTTTGAGAACAAAGGAGACATAAGCATCTTCCTTTGTCGGATCCATTTTCATCGGATTGATCGAGTGCGGACGCCAATGATGAGTTTTATTAAAATAACAACCCTGAGCCATCCAATTCATAAACTTGTAGTATTAACTTCGATTGACATCGAGGATCTCAAAATCTCCCTTTTCGTTAGGGCGATGAGTCGCGTAGTTTAAATGCGCGTAGAAAGTAATATTCGCCAGATACGACGGAATCCAAACAAAGACAAAAACAGGCGGCGAAAACAGCAGTAGCATAAACAAGGCCCGCAAATAGCGATTGATTGGAAGCGTAAGATCCACCATCGCCCAAATACGTTTGGTCTCTTTGGTTTTTCCCCAAAGATTGAAGAAATTATTGGTCATGGCTTTCCGCATAATAACCTTCATATTACGAATAAAGCCCCAATACGTTACACCGTGAGATGGATGCGGATCCAAATCAGGATCATCCGGATACTGATGATGAATAATGTGAGTCACCCACCAACCGGGCACACCGGGAAGCTGCTGTAAACCACACAACTCTCCGACGACTCGATTCATCCACTTGGGCTTGAGGTTGCCATGACAGGCATTGTGCATCCAGGTACCGGATTGAACCCCCAAGTAAGCACCCAACGGTATTCCCAGCAGATACCACCAATGAAATGGCATGAAATAGAAGAATAACCCGGTGCAAATAGCTCCACCCACGGCGATCACTTTAAAATCAGGCAATATGACCGGAACAATTGCCAGAAACCAGAGCCAGGCATAAGGTCCAGAGAATAGACCTGTGTAAAAAGCGAGAGCCGAACAGGCTACCGAGTAAAAAATCAAGTTGATTATATAGTACTTCAGAAAGAAGTATTTATCAGCACGAAATTGTTTATACATGTGAGTGTCTCCGCATGACAATCTCCGCTAACGCGCCTGACAAGGGCACGAACTATAAAAGCAAAGGCGGATGATTAAGTTGATAGGAATGAGCATTTTACGGAATATCCGTAAGAGAAAACACTAAAAATCATGGGGACATTTGAAGGTCTATGAGGAAGTAACCATCGTATACCAATTCAAACTCGACGAATTCCGCCCAGACGTACCCTCCACAAGCACGCGCGATATTTCAACACAGATTGGCTTCGCTAAAACCGGAGCTATTCAGGACATGGAGGACGCCCCAGACCTCTATTCATAGTATCAGTTCTTTCTCAATCTACCTAACAAAGACTAAGAACCAATTGACCATGCAAACGGGTCATAGCTCAGCCCTTTACCAAGTCAGTTTTTTGGAAACACTTTGTTACGATTGGAATCAGCCGGAACACCAATACTACCTGTATAGACCGGAGATTCCCCAGATTCATAGCCCGTAAAAGTTGGCATTCGTTGACCTTGGGAAACAAAACTTTGAGAACGGCTCACTTCGACATCGAGCTCCTTTAATCCCATTACTGCTTGATGAAGCATTCCACCCGTGGAATCGAAAGCACGAACTCTGGCTGCTTCTACTACGAAAAACGTTTCCTTCGCTTGGATCTGTAATTGGTACTGAGTTCCTTCAAACCAACTGATAAAAGCAACATCCCTCAGAGGGATGCGAAGAGCAGTATCCGTGTCTAAGGATTCGAGTTTCCTGGACTTATAAATATCGCAACATCGGACAACACCAAGGTACCTGCTTATAGCTTCACGGCTTCAAGGACATTACTACCGCCACCATAATTGTAATAACTGGCGAAACGAATGGATGATTCGGCAATTTGCAATTTCTCTGAAATTTAACCGGAGCTATTGCTTTGAGTCAGTGGTGTTACACAACCAGAAAACAACACTACCAAAACAGAAATAAGAGGGGTAAGAATTATAAGCTTCATTGAGAGGGAATTACAATTTTGAACCTTAGGTCATTTCAGTATTGTTGCAAGCGTTTCATCTATACGCGAATTTATAGCTCATCATTAATTCAAACAAATAACTCAAGCTGACGTTCATCCATCTTCCCAGGCTCCTCGAAACGAACGCCCACTCCCATTAACCGAACGGATTCTGGATTTCGGTCAAAGGCCTCTTCAATCATCGGAACAATAATTTCTCGAGAAACCGCTCTAGCAACACATTCCTTCGTAGTCGTTTTGAAATCGGAGAACTTAAGTTTCACAAACGCTTTGGCGATGCGTTCCTTACCAGACATTTTTTCTAGGTCGCTTTCCAGTTCGTCGAGAAGACTCGCTAATTCATCAATACAAGCTTCCACAGTCGAAAGATCCTCCACAAAGGTGGTCTCCGTACTCATGGACTTGCGGATCCTAGACGCTTCAACCGGGCGATGATCTTCTCCGCGGCATAATTGATACAACTCTGTGCCCCAGGTTGGCCCAAAATACCTGTGCAATTCCCCTAACTCGACCTCCTGCAACTCTCCACAAGTTTCAAAACCCAGGACCTTCAATCGCTTAGCCGACTTTGGACCTACTCCGTAGATTTTGTTCACCGGCAATGATTTCATAAAATCCGCAATTTCCGCCGGCAATACGGCAAATTGTCCGTTTGGCTTTTTCCAATCACTGGCAATCTTGGCCAACATCTTATTACAGGATATACCCGCGCTCGCAGTCAGTTGAGTGGTCTCGTAAATCTTTTTTCGAATCTCCTTCGCAAGGGTCCATGCGTATTCAGTGCGATGACTCACATCCAAATAGGCCTCATCAAGTGACAGGGGCTCTATAAGCTCAGTATATTCCTTAAAAATCTCACGAATCTTGGTCGACTCCTCACGATAGACGGAAAACCGGACGGGCTTAATCACTAAATGCGGACAGAGCTTCAGGGCCTTATAGACAGGCATAGCTGAACGACACCCAAACCTTCGTGCTTCGTAGTTACAGGTCGTAAGAACGCTACGTCCCCCACTACCTCCTACTCCAACCGGCTGGTCGGCAACCGAAGGATCATCTCGGCATTCTACAGCTGCATAGAAACAATCCATATCGATATGGATGATCTTGCGATTCGTCTCTGAGGATTCCTGATTCAAGTGGTTCTTGCGCTTTTCCAACAAGCCTGTCAGCCATCCAACTCTGCACAAGAAATTCCGAATCATCCATTCGACATGAACCCATTCC
>CALJGU010000334.1 GCA_938075565.1 uncultured Opitutales bacterium
TCTCATATCAAGTAGATTTTTCCGAATAGCCCTTTTTTTTGTTCTCTGTAATGCAACCGCTTACAAGGGGTATTCTCAAGAGGATGAAGACACTGAAGGGGAAATATACGTGCTCAGCCCCTTTGAGGTAGTTACGGACGACGACCGGGGTTACTTGTCTACTAACGCTACATCAGGGACTTCCCTCAACTCGTCCATCCGGGATCTGCCTATGGCTCTGGAGGTTGTGAATCAGGAATTCATTGAAGACCTGGGAGCGGTCAACATGGATGAAGCCCTGAAATATACAGCGGGTGTCGAAACTTCGCAAAATGAGATGGGTAGTTTCTCCTCCGGCAATGCAGCTAACTTTAACGATTCCTCTCCTTCGGCAAACGTGCCGGCCAATGCCGGTAATGTCTTGCGGATACGTAGCTATACTTCCCCCAGCCAACAGCGATTGGGATTTAGGATTGGAATGCTTGTGCCTAACTATGGTGTATTGGTAGGAGGAAGCACGGACACGGTTAACATTCAAAGAATGGAAGTTGTAAAAGGCCCCAATTCTTTGCTTTACGGTGTCAATATGCTGACCGGAGTGGTGAATATTATTCCCAAAAAGCCACTCTCTGAAAATCGAAGCTCCGCTGGAGTCACGGTTGGCACCAACGACTTTATTAGAGGTACGTTCGATACTACTGGACCCCTGTTCAGCGTTAACAGCGATTGGGGTGAGTTGAATTATCGGGTCATGGGTTCGCATATGGAAAATGAAGGACTCACAATGTTTCAGGAAAATAAAAGTTCCTACATCGCAGGGCAGCTGGATTACTGGACGAAAAATAAGAAGTTCAACCTCTTCCTGGAGTACCAGTTGGCTGACTCAACCAATCGCGGGATCGGTCAAAAATGGTTCCAAGCGCCCCTTCGGCAATATTTTCGCAATGAATTCGGCGAACCTATACAATTTACGCGGACCTACGATCCCAATAGCTCGGACTATGCGCTGATAGCGGAACCCGGAGCGATGCCTTACGAAATAAAGGACTATGGTTTCTACCAGAACATTTCAGGCCCAGACACCTTCAATACCTCGGAAGAGAAGAACTTCCTGGCTCTTGCGAAGTTGAATCTTGCGGAAGGATTACATATTGAAGGGGGTGTCTATTTCTCCTCGAACGAATCTGAGACCCGCAACGTGGCTATGGGGACCGATGATTTTGGAGTTGGAGCAACCACCTATTTCGATCTTCGCTATGCCGATGCCTTTCCAGAGTATGATTCCAATGACACCCTGACCCGGGCAACAGCCGATACGATTCGTTTAAATGGCGATCAATTACCCGAATCATTGCTCGATAGTTTTTTCAATGCAGATACCCAAAGGAATCTGTCCCACGGTGGCTATGGTTTTTACG
The DNA here is from genome assembly GCA_938075565.1 of uncultured Opitutales bacterium. Taxonomy (GTDB): domain Bacteria; phylum Verrucomicrobiota; class Verrucomicrobiia; order Opitutales; family UBA2995; genus UBA2995. The sequence continues at coordinate 1,398 of CALJGU010000334.1, forward strand.
ATATTATTGGGATCGAACAACCTGGCGATTCTTCCCGCTATAATCCGGAGGACAATAACGGTGCCAGTATCTCGCGCTTGGGAACAAAATACACCTGGTTCCAATGGGGGCAGGAATCCGAATCGGCCCAAGCGCGATTGCGCATGGCCTATGAGTTTGATTCAGATTTTCTTAATTCCAACCACACGTTTGTCGCAGGGGTTAACTACATTAAGGACGAGATCAGTTTTGTGGTCCAACCCATGTTTAATAATACCCAATTTCAGGAGGCGTGGGGGGACTGGGATGGAGTCAGCTCTGTTCCCACAAGTCCACGTTTTCATCAAGATGGGGTTTTTTACCGCGATAGTGTATTTAATCCCAACCCCATTCGGTTCAGGCCTGGTACTTTTCTCGGTGTTTCCGGGCGCCCCAGTAAATTTCAGTTGGGACACAATACCGAAACCGATGTCGATTCGGACGGAGATGGTCTCCCAGACCGACGATTGATTAATTGGGTAACCCGATCTGGGCATACCGATGTTACTTTGGAATTTAGTTCGGCGAATGCCATCTATCAGGGGCGGTTTTTCGACGAACGTCTACTGTTATTCGGTGGTGCCCGATATGATGAATACGAAACCAGCGAACGGGAAAAGCTTCGTGTGGTCGATTGGACAGGGGCAACCGGACAAGCTCCGGGTAAACCACTTTCCAGTGCCAGTTATCCTCTAACCAACTACATCATTGGAGATGGTTCGCAGCCTTATGTTCCGATTCCTGCATTGGATATTTCGGCTGGAGGATCATTCACCGGAACGATCAATGACCAGGTAGCGAATGACTTCAGGTCAATCCAGGAGGTGTACCCGAATGGAACGCGCGAGGCCCAGCCGAAGCAATCCTTCACCACTCCCAGTTTTGGGGTTTCTTATAAGCTAATTGAGCCGCTATCTGTTTATTACACACACTCTGAAGGGATCTTTCCCAATTCTGGACAACGAGATGGCAACGATGTGGAAATTAGTGCTGAGCAATCCACGAACGATGAAATAGGGATTAAGTTCGATTTATTGGACAGTAAGATCTCAGGAACTATCTCCGCTTTCAGAATTAAACGGGAAAATGCCACTTATCGCCTGGCTGTGGCCCCCAATCCGGCAGGGTGGTATGGAGGATCGAAGCACAGTGGTGATATCCAATCAACGGCCTTTGATCCCGCTGTATTTGCAGGAACAAACGGCGTTCCCGAAGATGCCGAGGCACTCCGGTCATCCTGGCCTGTCAAATATGATCAGACTATCATTTTCTCAGGCCGTAAAGTTCCGGATACCGTCTCCGAAGTACCGGCAAGGGCTATCGGGCTTCTCAGTACGTTTCTGTTACCTTTCCTTGAGAATGAAGGGATAGACATTGATCGGATCCGCAGCATTAAGCATCCGGAGACACGAGAGAAATTTACCAACTCGCCCAGTGGCTATCTGTCCGAATTTAATCAAGGAGCCGGTACTTCGGGGGGCGATTTTTTCACTCAATTCATCCGGTTTCCTTTCATGTTCGATATGGATGTTCTTGAAGCTCCTCCGCATGAAGATCCCGTCATTGAAGATTTGAGAAATGTAGTCCGCAGGGCCTTTGAAGCTGCCTACAGCGGTCAGGATGAACGTCTTCCGACCAGTGTTATTTGGGCGGGTCCTTCATCGCGCATCACTAATGTGCACAATCCGAGTCCAAGTTTTTCCGATGAGAGTCCCTTTGTGACTTATGAGGAAGAGGCAGTGGGAGTTGACGGTAATATCATTTATTCACCCACCGCTAATTACCAAGTCATGTTCAATTTCTCTCACGTTGAGCGAGAGATTGTCGGGAAGGGATTCAATATGGTCCGGCCCATTGACCAATGGGGTAATGACTGGGCTTCCGGTTGGGATGTCTGGAACTGGGCCTTTGCCAGGCAAAACTTTGAAGACCCAAAGGATCCGACGACCTTTAACGGAGAAGGGGTCAATGGAATCGACATTTCCTTCGTGCCTCAGGACAACTTGCGCCTCTTCAATAAGTATAGCTTTACGGATGGAACCTTGGATGGCTTGGAAATCTTCGGAGGTGTCAGCTGGGCCGGGGAGGCCATTACTTCTGCACCGATCGGAGGAGGCCGGGCTCGGGCCAACCGTTATCGCACTCCTCCTACCGTTGAGCGGTACAATGTCGATGTGGGCTTGGGATACCGATTCGAATGGAATAACGTCCTTTGGAATCTTCGTTTGAACGTAAACGACCTGGCTGATGACACCTATGATTCGAAGGTCGTTACCTACAACGACACCGATCCGTTTACAGGAGAATCATTTACTGAAAAGCGACGCTGGGAAAGCTACTATCCGGGACGCACCTGGCGATTTTCCCTGCGGGCAAACTTCTAATTGCTGAGCCATCAATTTTTTAAACTCACCAACCACCCCAATAAAAAATAAGATATGAAAAGATTAGCATTATTAACGCTGACGATTCTTTTCGCCGGAACATACTTACGAGGCGAATGGGAATTGATCACCGACTTTGACGGAGAAAGCGGTCTCGACAATAATATTGTCGGAACTCGCGTATGGGCTCCGGATGACGAAGTGCCTGGATTTGTCGGACAAGAAGATGATCCAGCCCCATGGACGGGAGATGAAGGCAATAAGGCCCTACACGTTGACCACAATAATACGGCAACTCAGGGTATGGAAACAGCCTACATTCTAATGCCCGAGGATATTCTGGACGGCACCACGGCCACCCTCTACTTCCGCTGGTGGATGGACAAGAATGGCGGTCATGAGACAGCCATCAGTCTAACGGACACCTACAATGTGGAGCCTTATAACACCGGTGAAACTCCCAATGACACCATTACCAACGGGTATGGTGACCACAAAACCTGGTGGCGTCTCGGCGGAGAGTTTTCCATCGAAAACTTCGGTTACAGCACACCGAACAATGAATTTTATTGGCCCGAAGAAGATCTTGGAGTTCAGGAGAATGGTTGGAGCTACCTGGGTGCGATCCCTGAAAACCAAGCCTACCAACCTGGCGTCTGGATGGAAATGTGGATCGTTTTCGATACCTTGAATGACCGCAAATATGAGTACCAAGTCCAAAATGACGGCGTACAAAAACAAAACATGTGGGAGATCCGTGATGCTGACGGTGTTCGCCAAAGCGTCATAGATAATCTGCCCAACCACCTCGGTCCCACCGATATGGATTTAACCGGTATTTACATGGTCAACTGGGCGCGTCCCCAACCGAACTACGATACCCAAGTATACGCAGATGACTTCTGGATCGATTACGATGGTATCAATCTGACCACTCCTCCCCATGGTAAGACCCGCAGCACAGTTACACTCGATCTTACACCTCTCGCCGTGGCCGCCGGAGCTGGTGCTACAAGCGTTACTTTGACGAATCCTCCACCAGCCGAAGGTGTTGTCGGAGCGTTGGTCAGTCTGTCAGACGCAACTCCATTAGGCATCATTGCATCTATCGCAGGCAATGTACTTACCTTGGAAGGTGCAACCGCTGTCGCCATTCCTGCTAATGATGCTGTAACATTCAGCGATGGTGAAGATCCTACACCTCGCGTCGAAGCTGCAGACGTCGGAGCTACCACGGCAACTATGACCGCTGCACCTCCAGTCGAGGCTGAAGTAGGCAAGTCTGCCTCGGTAGTAGGAGGAGGAATCATTGGTAATATTGCATCCATTGACGGAAACGTACTCACCTTCGAACTTCCGCTGGCTGTAGCAGTTGCTGCCAATTCGCCCGTAGAATTCGGAGATGCTGATACTGAGGTTCGCGTAGAGGCTGCCGATGCTGGATCTACAACCGTGACTGTAAGAGGAGCTCTTCCAGCCGAAGCCCAAGTGGGCCAAGTAGTTACTTATGCATCACCGCAATGGCCCTGGCCCCAAGTTGTATTGGGCAGAATCGCATCCATTGATGGTAACGAGCTTACCTTTGAAGCGGCGACGGATACCGGAATTGCAGGTAATACCATTGTTGGCTTTGCCGATCCTCCACCGCTCGCTGCAGTTGGGGATTCCAGTATCACCCTGTCAGATACGCCTCCAGCCGAAGCTGTTGTAGGTGCGCTGGTCCAGCTGGCGGACGGAACTATTGTTGGCGCCATTGCATCCATTGATGGCAACGTGCTCACTTTGGAAACGCCTCTGAACATCGCCATTCACATCGATGAAGTGTTGGCATTTGTTGAAGGTGCCTGGGTATTAATCACGGACTTTGACGGAGAAGCAGGTCTCGACAATAATGTTGTCGGAACCCGCATTTGGGCTCCGGATGACGAAGTGCCTGGATTTGTTGGGCAGGAAGCTGATCCAGCTCCCTGGACCGGTGATGAAGGCAATAAGGCCTTGCATGTTGACCACAACAACACAGCGACTCAGGGAATGGAAACCGCGTACATCCTCATGCCTGAGGATATCATCGACGGTGATACAGCCACTCTCTACTTTCGCTGGTGGATGGACAAGAATGGCGGTCATGAGACAGCTATCTCCCTGACCGACACCTTCAATGAACCTCCTTATAACGTGGGTGAGACTCCTAATGACACTATTACCAACGGGTATGGTGACCATAAAACCTGGTGGCGTCTTGGTGGCGAGTTTTCCATCGAAAACTTCGGTTACAGTACGCCAAATAATGAATTCTATTGGCCCGAAGAAGACCTTGGTCCTCAGGAGAATGGTTGGAGCTACTTGGGAGCGATTGAAGAAAATCAAGCCTATCAGCCTGGTGTGTGGATGGAAATGTGGATCGTTCTCGATACCGAGAATGACCGTAAATTCGAATACCAGATTCAAAATGATGGTGTCCAAGTACAAAACATGTGGGAGATCCGCGATGCAGACGGTGTTCGCCAAAGTGTCATTGACAACTTGCCCAACCACCTCGGTCCCACTGATATGGACTTGACTGGTATCTACATGGTCAACTGGGCACGTCCTCAGCCAAACTATGACACGCAGGTTTACGCGGATGACTTCTGGATTTTCTACGGAGGTAAAAATCTGTCTACACCGCCTCACGGCAAGACTCGTAGTACGGTTGAAGTCGATACTACGGTTCGTGCAGTAGCCGCTGGAGCTGGAGCTACCACCATTACTCTGACAAATCCTCCTCCTGCCGAAGGTGTTGTAGGAGCGTTGGTCAGTCTGTCTGATGGAACTCCCGTTGGAATCATTGCCTCGATTTCCGGCAACGTGCTTACTCTGGAAGGTGCGACACCTGTCGCCATTCCAGCCAATGATGAGGTCACATTCAGTGATGGAGATGATCCCACACCTCGTTCTGAGGCCGCAGATGTTGGAGCTACCAGCATTACCATGACTGCTGCTCCTCCAGCCGAAGCTGAAGTAGGAAAGTCAGTCTCAGTAACTGGCGGAGGAATCATCGGCAACATTACAGCCATTGACGGAAACGTATTGACCTTAGAACTTCCGGTTGCAGTGGCAGTTGTGGCGAATTCACCACTGACATTTGGAGATGCTGATACTGAGATACGCGTAGAAGCTGCTGATGCAGGATCCACAACTATTACCATTAGAGGTACGCTTCCAGCCGAAGCGCAAGTAGGCAAGTTGGTCACCTTTAAGTCACCGCAATGGCCTTGGCCTGATGTTACATTAGGCAGAATCGCGTCTATTGCGGGCAATGTGCTTACCTTTGAAGCCGCGACAGAGTCCGCAATTGCAGGTAACACCATCGTGGCCTTTGCCGATCCTCCACCTGTTGCGGAAGCGGCGGATATTGGAGCAACGACACTCACAGTAGCAGATCTTCCTGACAGTGCTGCTGTAGGTCAGATTGTTAGCCTACAGGACGGTGGGACCGAAATTGGCACCATCGCCTCTATTGATGGTAACGTAATCACCTTGGAAGCCGCATTAGCAGTGGCAGTCCCAGCGGATTCCGTTTTGGTATTAACAACTCCTGTTGATACCACACCTCGCGCAGAGGCCACAGATCCAGGGTCGACTACCATTACAATGACCGCTGAATCTGTAGCTACTGCTGAAGTAGGTCAGTTGGTCTTCCTGGATGATGGAACTGAATTAGGTAAAATCGCCTCTATTGATGGACTGGTTATTACCTTTGAAACGCCAATAGCATATGCGATTGCAGCAGATTCGCGTCTGACATTCGTTCAAGGGGAACCTGATGACAACAGTGGTAATATCCTGAACATATCAACTCGTGGTGTGGTTCAAGACGGAGCTAAAGTCATGATCGCTGGTTTCATTATTAGTGATGCCGATGAACAGGTCTTTGTTGCCGTTGTCGCTTCTGAGCTGGTTGCCGGAGGTGTCCCTGCAGAAGATGTGCTCGAGGACCCAGTGATAACCATCAATAATCAACAAACCGGAGAAGAAATCGCCACCAATGATAATTGGGAAGATGATGCCACACAGGCTCAATTGATTACCGATGCCTGGGGCGGAGCTCCTCCGCTAGATGCTGGAAGCACTAGTTCGGCATGGATTGGTACTCTAGCTCCTGGCAGTTGGACTGTCACTGTCGAAGCTGCTGACGGTACGGCAATCGATGGTGTTGTAAACGCTCAGGTGTTCGAGATTAATCCGTAGTAAATTCATATTGTATAGATCTGAACTGCCGTAGTCTACAAGCTAGGCTACGGTTTCAGATCCTACAAATATTTGTAACTGATAAAATAAGCATTTGTCAGCTAGCTGGGTGGGAGTAATTCCTGCCCAGCTTTTTTTATGCCCGGAGTTGGGTTACGACTGAAGACATGGAACTATTAATATGTGATCCAGCTACGATCAATTACTCGAACAATTCAGATGATCGATCGAAGTCAGTATTCGATGAAGTCGACTGCTCTGGACAGGCGAAGCTCGCAGAGCGAAGACTGATGTTATGGTCAGATACTCTTCAGACCATGATAGGTATGCTCAATGAGCTCACCCAGCCTGGCTTGGCATAGTCGAACATTGCGATTGATCTGTGACTACCAGCCAGCAGGTCACCCACTCATTACTAGATGCTGAACTGCTTTAGTGAGTCTTCAAAGAAGTTATTTCTGAATCCGCTGTTTCGGACCGCTGCGGCGAGCGGTCCCTACCTTCCGTCATCATGCTGCATTACAGGGTAGGGAGTGGTCGCCGACCGCGCCGTGTTCATTCGGTAAGGCAGTTTCGTTTTATAAAAAAGCTTATTGGTTACTTTACTAATCCCAATCGATAACCACACCGAGGTAGTCTTCATCCCGATCGCGGAGCGCTTGATAGGCCGTTGGAGCTTCTTCAGGACAAAGGACGTGAGTCAAAAGAGGAGAGGTAAGGAGTTTTCCATCAGTAAGCAGACGAAGCAGCTTTTCATTGTTCTGTTCAATGGAAGCCTGGCTGTCTTTCGTTTGTGAGCGATAGCGTGGGAAACTCCATTCATGGGCTCCTTTAAACTGGATATTTTGGTCAGCCAGGTGAATGGAGCGGAGTAGGGGAACCAGGTCACCCGTCACTTCGCCACGAGGTGTTCCTAATAAAATGCATTCTCCGCCGGGGGCAATCGCGCTGATCGAAGATTCGACGACCTTCGGTAATCCAGTGGCGTCGACAAAGGCATGTACCCCGTGCCCCTGGGTCAGTTCCTTGAGCTGGCCGTTGACGTCGGATTTGGCGTCGAGGACCGTATCAACACCACAATTACGCAGGTTCTCTAGGCGGGTCGGGCTCACATCAATGCCGACAACATTGCATCCAGAAAGCGCAAAAAGTTGAGCGGCAAAGTTACCGACCAGTCCAAGGCCGCATACCGCTACGGTGTCGCCGATTTTCGTATTGGAGGCGAGAACGGAGGTGATAGAAACCGCGGCCATGCGTGTAAAGACAGCCACTTGAGGGTCGAGGCCCTCGGGCACTTTCTGGGCGTAGTTTTTGGCCAGAGCAAATTTTTGGTGAGGTCCGTGTGTGTAGATGAGATCACCGGGGACCACTGAATCAACGGCATCGCCAACTTCCAATACCTTACCGACACTTCCATAACCGGGTGTGTTAGGCAAAGGCGCCCAGGACTCGAGTCCGGCCCAAATAGAAAGCTCGGTCCCGGCACTAACGATGCTGGCACTGGTTTCGATCAGGATGTCTTCTGCGTTGGATATCGTGGGTGTTTCGACCTCTGTGCAAAGGACGGTTTCTGTGTCTTGAAAAACGATCTTTTTATTCATGAAATTTTCTATTAAGGATCAAAATCCTTTCTTTAACCGTGCGCATTTATAGAGTCCGCTGTAACTGGATAGATTCTATTTGATTCTCAGGCTTGACGGGAAAGAATGCAATCGGTTACATTAAGTCGGTATCATTTCTCCTGTTGCGGATGAAAGACAAGGAAAATCACCTCCTCAGAAAGACCCTAATCAAAGATCATAGTGAAAATAACAGATACTAAAGTTTACATATGCGATGGAGGCTTCCGGCCCTGGACATTTATCCGGATTGAGACGGATGAACCTGGCTTAATTGGTTGGGGGGAATGTTCGGACTGGAGTTTTCCGAATGCGGTAAAGGCGACTATTGAGGATTACTCAAAAGTGCTGGTAGGAAAGAATCCGTTTGAAATCAATCGTATCACCAACGAGCTGGTAGAAATGAGTGTTCGTCATTTTGGTGGCATTGCTTACAAGGCCATCGCGGGGATTGATATTGCGCTGCATGATCTCAAAGCGAAAGCCTTGGGGATCCCCGTTTATGAACTCTTGGGCGGAAAGCTGAGGGACCGGATTCCTTTATACTGGAGCCATTGTGGATTGGAGCGGGTACTCCATGCGGATCGTCTGGGTTTGAAGAAAATCAAAACCCTGGATGACCTGGCTGAATTGAGT
>CALJGU010000335.1 GCA_938075565.1 uncultured Opitutales bacterium
GATAAGTCGTCTGGGCGAATAGACCAAGGGGAAGGAAAAGAATGAGAAGAAAGAAACGCATCTCCTAATCTTCAGCGCTTTTCTGCCACAGGTCCTTGAGTACTTTTAGATCTTTCCGAAGTGCTTTATAAACCTGCCTCTTCGAAATTTTAAGCTCGCGCTTACCGTGATTGGCACCCCCCAACTCATATTCGGCATGCAGCGTTGCGACAGGATGAATGTTCAATTTTCGAAGCAGTTTAAAATAGCTTACAAAATCGACCATCCCTTCTCCCAATGGGGTGTTCATAGGACCCCATTTACCGGTCTGGGGGTGCTTGGCCCAGGTAAAATCTTTGATGACAATCGTGGACAAATAATCTTTCAGCCACTCAACGCCTTGAGACCATGCTTTTCCTCCTTCAACAGTCGCGTGCCGAATGTCAAACTGACAGCCCGCCCATTTCGAATCCAATCCCTCCAGCAAATAAATGATATCCGGAATGTAGGCACCTACGTATTTCCCGGCGTGGTTTTGATAAGCACCATGCAACCCATGTTCTTTATTCAAATCCGCAAGGGCCTGCATGTCCTCCCGGTGATGATCCAGGTTTTGTTTCCACCCCTTCGAATCGTCGAACTTGTAATACCCCATCCGGTAAAACTGAATTCCTTGATCAGCCGCTGTGTTAAGCACGCGTCGATTGACTTCATCCGAAGCATTGTTGACTGCCGTCGTCATCATGATGGAGAGCAAGCCAGCATTAGCCATCGCTTCGACTGCCTCGGGCAAATCGTTTTCCACATTCTCCGGCTCCACGTGTCCATCCGGGCGAACGGTAAGATCTAGACCGTCGAATCCCAAATCAGCAGCCACCTTGGCCATGTTCTTATAGTCAAGGAACTGGAGGTGCTTGGAAAACAGATGGACCGAAAGAGGCCGTGTCCAGGTAGGCCTTTTGTTGGCCGCCGGCAGTTTTTTCGAGCCGAAGCTTAGCGACGACAAGGCCGCCAGTTTTGCAAAATTTCTTCTATCCATAGGGTAAAGGAGGAGAACCTTATAGAACCCAACAGTTCCCTGTAAACGAAGGAAAATTGGGCCTTATTTCAGCAAATGCCGAAAATATGAAAAGTATCCTTAAAACAGATTCCTCTCATCGACCAAGCCCTCTTTTTTAAAAAGTGCATGCACCTTGGGCAGGTTGGCAAAGGAAACGCTGGGAAAATAATGATGGTAAATGTGGTAGTTGAAGTTCAATCGCGGGAGTAACATCCGCTCCCACCACGACAAAATGATGGTCGCGGTTGATTCCTACATCTTGCCCGTCATTACATTGTACTTGTGCTCACAGATGGCGCTGAAACGAACAATGACTGGCATTACAAACAACAGTGGCAAGAGCCATAGAAGCAGTAACAACTTCCAGAACCCAAGCCAGACCGACAGGCCAATAATCACTCCGTAATAAAGAAGCCTTACCCAGCCCGGCAACACGGCTGGGCGACTGATCAACACATCGGTGGGCTCCTTTTTTCCCAGCACTAGAGTAAGGAAGGTTCCACCGAGTGCATCTTTAACAAACAACCAAAACAAAAACTTCACCTTCATTGGAAAGGTCCACTCCTTACCCTTCTTGCGGATGAAGTCCGGATCGTTCTCTGTGAAGAAGTAGTTGTGGTGCGCAAGATGGATTTTTGCGTACCCTTCTACGGATACAACGACGATCGGCCAGGCGGCAAAAAGATTGGTCACCGCGTCCCCCCAGGACTTTCTCGAACACATGTAGTGCGTCTGATCGTGGATGAGCAGCCCAAGCACATTCTGACGCGTGCCGATAAAGAAAATAGCCAGAACATAGAGCCATATTTGGTCGACATAGGATACCGCCCAGATCGTCCCAATGATGATCAACCAATTCAGCGCGAGCTCTAAAACAAATCGACCCGGCCGCGGACCGGACAATCGTTTCAGCTCTCGCTTTCCTTCATCTGTCATAGCTTCCCGCCCTCCCTTCATAGGATTCGGCAATGGCTCTCCTGCTTCAAATTCAGCAGGCAATCCGGGAATGGTATAAGTGGTTTCGCTCACAGTTGTCCCTCAACTGGGGAATGGTGATAGGATGGTTAAATTACCGGCTCTTTTCTGCGGCGCAGTTCTCCACGAGTCAAGCTAGTGACAAAGTACCCCCAGTCATCGTTTCAAAAAAGGATAGATCAGCCGCTTGAGAACTCCCTTGGGATATTTCTTAATCCCCGTAAATCCCAGCCGCTTGGGTTGCTCCTCATCTTTCGGCCAGTAGGCCGTTTTGAACAACCAATCCCATACGCTCAACACCTGCCCGAAATTCTGTCCGCCTTTACCATGCAACTCATAATCGTGATGCCACACATGCATCGCCGATGAATTGAATATATAACGCAAAGGGCCCCAACTAAACCGAACGTTCGAGTGGTTCAGATCCAGCATCACCGTCCAAAGCACCGCAATAATCAGCAGCACCGTGCCATCGATTCCCAGAATCACTAATGGAAGGTAAGCCAATGTCTTGTAGATGATGATTTCGCCCCAATGAAACCGAAAATTCCCAACCCAATCTAGCTCCTCAATACTATGGTGTAATTTATGAATCTCCCACAGCCAGGGAACGTTGTGCAGCAAGCGATGGATGTTCCACTCTACAAAATCCTTCAGCACCAAAAATACCACAAACTGCACCCACAATGGCGTTCCGGAAAGCAGACGAATATCCTGAGGCACCGGCCAACCCGCTTGGTGTAACACTTCATTAAACCAAAGTACCAGTTGCCCGGTCACCAATGCCATCATCAGGCCCAGGAAATGTCCATTGAACACCAACCAAAACAAGTCCTGCCAGATTCCCTCCCGCAAGACGCGTTGCTCCTTCCGCCACGGCCGTACCCTTTCTACTATCAGGCACAGCAGAGAAGCTGCGATCAACCAAAAGTAGTACTGTAGATAGACAGGCATAAAACTAAGAAGAACCAGTTGGCTCCATTATAGCGCCAATCGAAGGATTAAGCTAAAGCGCTTTTACCTTAGTCTGGAAATCCAGCGACCCCACTTCGGGGACCACTTTTTTGAGAAGGCCGATAACCATCTTTTGTTTTTCCTCACTACCCCGTCGTAACGCGATATAGAGTTTGTACAGGTCCTCTTCGTCAGCAACGGTGGAAAGGACTTTCAACGCTTCACGCATCAAGATTGGGTCTTCGCCGTTAATGAATTTGAAGAGTTTGGATTTGGCATTGTCCTGATGGCGGTGAGCCAGCACTTGAAGCCCAAGAATGATTTCTTCCTCAACCTCAGAATTGAGCAGGCGGTTTACCCGGCCTGTCATGTAAGAATCAGACGCCCTTGCGATGGCGTATGCTGCCGCCATCTGGAGTTCTTTGTCCTTATCATTGAGGTAAAGAAGGATCATGTTTGCCGTCTTTGCAGATCCATACGTTCCAAGAGCGCGCAACCCGGTGGCACGGACTGAGATGTCGCTGTGTTTCAATGCTTGTTGAGCAAGGTTCTCGGCAACCACCCGGTCAAAGGCGTCCAACTCAGCGAGTACGATCAACCAGTCGTTTACGGTGAAGTTCTTTCCCTGGCTTTCTACAAGAGCCGGTTTCCCATTTTCGAGAGCCAGCCGAATGGCCGTTGAACGTAGCCGGACATCCGGCCCGGTAATCGCTGATTCGAGCAACGTATTCGAGTTTCCATGACCCGATTCCACTAGGCGTGTCAACCCAGCATTTTTGTTGGCAGAACTCACCCCTGCTGTTGCAATTTTGAGGAGCGTGCTATCGTCCGTCACAACCTGCGCTACCACCGCTCGTTCTAAATCTAGTAAGATCGCTTTGGATGGCTTTCGGTTGTAGGCATCTTGTAAAGCATGGCCGGCACGGGGAGTGCCTTGGCGTTCCAAAGCGTAGACCGATTCTTTCGCCATGACGTCATCGCTGGAAGACAGTCCTTCGATAAAATAATTCAGCATTCCCGGATCGTTGCGGTTAGCCAGTGCACGAATATTGAGTTGGCGTTTAGCGTCGTCTCGAGTGCGGTCCACGGCTCGTTTGATGTAGTCGGTTGCCTTTTGGCCTGGAATTTGGCTCAACGCCTGACGTGCCAATTCCGCCATCTCCTCATCTCGACCCATCACGATTCTGTACATGCGTTCCGCCGCAGATTCGGTCCCGACTCTGGCAAGGTCGCGAAGGATGTACTTCTTGGCCTCTCGATGAACTTCGCGATCCGTCAAATACCCAAGTAGTTCTTTGGTTACGTTCTCCGCACCATCCTTATTTGATGGCGCGGACGCATCCGCCACGTAAGCGGCCAGCTCTCGACGAGCTTCATACTGCACGGCTGGATCCGCATCTTCAAAGCGATCGACGATATCCGACAAGCGGTAGTGGTTGTGCATAGACCAGGCTGGTGCCTGCAATCCGATGGTGAGTAATAGAAATAGAAAAAAGCGATTCGTACGTTTCATGATAAAAGACAGGAGCTGAAAATTACACCAATTGATCGTAGGGAGCACGACGTGGGCGAGATTCCCACATGGCGGCCCGATCATCACCCACAATGTGTTCAGTCTTCGGATCCCAGTCTATGGGTCTGCCAAGACGCTCTGAGATACCACAAAGGTGACAAATCGTAGCAGTGCGGTGCCCTACCCCAACATGACAAAGCGTTTGTTGGCGGCTACGGATACCATTGAGCCAATCACGACGGTGATCATTGGATACGTAGAGTCGTTCATCCGTTGATTTCAAAACGAGGTTCTTTAACGAGCCTGGAACGGTATCGATTTTACCACCACGGCTGACACGCACTTCGCCTGCTTCACCCATGAAGCGAATCATGTGGCCCATGCCTTCGTATCCACGAATGACCTTGGTGCCATCGGCGTAGGTGTAATATTGATACGGCTCTCCTTTATAACCCTTGGGGACAAAATGGGTTGGACCGGAATCGTCCTTACCGAGCGCCCATTGAATAATGTCGTAATGATGAGCACCCCAGTCACCATTTTTCCGAGAACCATAGTCCCAGAATCGACGCCAACCTCCTCCATAGTCACCTTTGATACGAAGCTCATTATAAGGCTCCATCGGCGCAGGGCCGAGCCAACGATCGTAATTCAAACCGGGAGGAATTGGAGTAGCTGGAAATTGAGTTGGCGGAGGAAAGTTTCCTAAGCGCGCAGCGATGGTTTTCACTTTTCCTATGTAGCCATTGCGGACCAGCTCGGCTGCTTTGCGGAACGCCCATTCGGAACGCTGCTGACTTCCCACTTGAAGGATGCGTCCGTAACGTGCGCAGGTATCGCGCATGATTTTTCCTTCCTCGATTGTCAGGGTCATTGGTTTTTCCACGTAGACATCTTTACCGGCCTTGAAGGCATCGATCGAAATCTTCGCATGCCAATGATCGGGGGTTCCTACTACGACCGCATCAATATCATCTCTTGCGAGGAGATCTTCATACATTTCGTAGGTGTCTACCTTTTCGCCCTGGAGTTTTTCTACTTCTCCATTCGCTTCTTCAAGCATCCAGGTCTTTACATCGCTCAATGCTACCACTTGCATATCATCTGCGCCTGAGTGGTAGGCACGGTGACCTTTCATGATCTTACCATTGCCGATAAGACCTACGTTGATGCGATTGCTCGGAGCGGTTTGGCCATTCAATCCCAACACGGATGAAGGGAGTATCATGGGGGCTGAGATTGCAGCCGCTCCGGCTAGGGATGTTTTGAGGGCATTCCGACGGGATATTTTTTTCATAATAGGGCGGAGTTTAGAAAAGGGGTTGTCTGATTCGATAGATTAAGAAGCGGTTTCAAAATTGCAGTTCCCTTTGCTGTGAGACCAAATTTACTGAAATAAGTCAGCTAACCTGCTAATTTGAGACCTCCATAAGCGCAAATTTTGGGTGATTTGTAAAGCACCCAAGCTGAGAGGCTCAATCGATTGAAATACCCTCACAGGCAGGAATCATTTATTTATACGCCATTCGGCGTTCCACCTTTTGGTGTATAATGGATCTTAATGATCCTACAAAGCCATGAAAATCCCATTGGCATGCGCTTGTTTGCTAGAGGAGAAAGACTTTCAACCCAGACCTAAACAGGGAAAATTCATCCTCTCAAACTACTGGAATCGGGTTAGAAATGAGTTCTACCCGGAGAAACCTGGATCGGCAAAACGGGCCTACCCTACTTCCCAATCCAACCCTTGCGCTTGAAATAGATCAGCAGCGTAACGGTGGTAAGAAAACAAACGCCAAGGAATACCGGATACGAGTATTTCCACCCGAGTTCAGGAATGTGCTCAAAATTCATACCATAGAGCCCAGCGAAAAAAGTAATGGGCATGAACAAGCTGGCCATGATGGTCAGGGCCTTCATCACCTCATTCATTCGGTTGGAATTGGCATTCATTAAGAGGCCCTGCAATCCATTCGCATTGTCCAAGTACATTTCAACCGCGTCGATGGCCTGGATACAGTGATCATGTACATCGCGAAAGTAAGGGACGACTTTCTTAGGTAGCAGCTCAAAGTCGTTCTTATGGAGTGAAGAGGAGATGTCGCGCATGGACCAGAGGGCCGCCTGGCGCAAGTAGGCCAATTCAAGCTTGATCCGATGAATACGCATCTGAGCGTCTTTCTTGGGCTGCACCAGGATTTCCTGCTCCATTTGATCAATGACATCGAAATAGTTATCGAGAATGGGAAATACGTTGTCGATGATGGCATCAATCAAGGCATACAGCAGATAGGGAGTTCCATGCTCACGTAAGCGAGAACCTTCACGATTAATCCGCTCGCGAACGGAATCCCATATATCACCCTCCTTCTCCTGCAACGTAATCAGGGTATGACCGAGGAAGAAAAACGATACCTGCTCATTGACGAGTTGATCCTCTTCGATCCGCAACATCCGCAAGATAATGAAAAGCATGTCCTCGTACTCCTCTATTTTTTGTCGCTGAGGAATGTTCAAGGCATCTTCAGCAGCCAGGGTGTGAAAATTGAATTTCTGTTTGAGCCCGTTAATGGCGTAAGGATGAACCCCCTGGATATCTATCCAACGACATGCGGCCCAATCGGGCTTTTCAGATTCGAGGAAATCATCAATGGACTCAAACGTTCGGTGATCGATGGCCTCTTCAGAAAAATCGAGGGTCTTAATAGAAAGCACCCCTAACTCTGGAGGCGTTTCCAAATCGGCCAACCCTTCGAGTCCTGGGGATGTACCCGGGTTTTCCTTACCCAGCCGAAGGATGGAATCGAGAGATGATTTCAAAAACTCCATGGTGGTATTAACCCTCGCTCGAAGGCGGAGGTCCTTTGCTGACTACATTCACTTCAAGGGGAGATAAGGTATCTAAGTGAACGTCTCTCTGTGGGAAAGCGATACAGATCTCCGCTTCCTTGAAGGTGGCGTCGATCCGGAAACGAATCTCGGAATTGATCCTATCAATATCCAGCGAGCTGTTCACTCGTGCCCAGTAGTAAAGCCGAAAGCAAGCGCGTTGTCTCCGAAATCTTCAAACAATGCAAAAGGAGTTGGGTCGTCGTGGATCTTTTCATTCTTCTGAGCCGCTTCGACCATTAGGTCGCGAGTTCTCTCGACATCGGACCCATAAGCTACACCGACCAAAACCTCCCCCCGTATGTTGTTATCGGATAAGGTCCAGTTGATGACTTCCTGCTCCAAAAAATGACTGTTGGGAATGAGGACATCTACCCCATTACCACGACGAACACGGGTACACCGATTTCCAATCTCCTCTACCCGGCCCTCTTCGCCGCTTATAAAAACGACATCGCCGATCCGGATGGGCTTTTCGATCATCAGGATCAACCCGGAAATCAGATTGTTGAAGAGGTTCTGCATGCCGAACCCAATACCAATGGCCACTGCGCCTCCCAGAATGGTGAAAATCGTAATTGGAATTCCCGCGATGGGTAAGGCAACGAGCACGATGACAACTACGAACACCAAGTGGAAAAGGCGCTGCAGTGCATGGGTTGTATTTGCATTAAGCCGGCCCATATTCGACAAGCGCCGACCATTGCTACTAGATATCCATTTGCTGACAATGAACCCAACCAGGACCACCAAAAGGGCGATCACTACTTGGTTAAAATAGATAGTGCTATCTCCACTTTTAAATAGTTCGAAGTGCCAGACTGTGATGACAACTCCCCAGATCTTGTCCAAGAGTTCCTGGGTATCTTTAGAAAAAATAGTAGCGGGCTAACCCATGGCCAAAATTTTGGCTATACCTAAATACCCTAAGTAGGCCGATCGAGGGTGGATGAGGATAATACTAACAAGTGGACAGTCGTTGGGTTGTTTCTTTTTCGAAACTCATGTTTCAAAGTTTGAAATCCACACAAGCATACCATTGGATCGGGCATGGTGATGCGTAGTGCACAAGAACTCCTCAAATTTTTAGAAGCCCGGCAGGGAAAAATGTCTCCTCTGCTCATCCTTACCCATGACTATCCAGACCCAGATGCTTTAGCTAGCGCTTACGGTCTAAAGACACTCTTGCAAAAGGGGTTTCATATGTCAGCCAGGATTGCCTACCAGGGTGTAATTGGTCGCATGGAAAATAGAACCATGGTCAACATCCTCAAGCTACCCGTCTATAAACTGAAGCCCGAAGATTTATCCAAATACAAGCACGTGGCATTGGTGGATACTCAGCCAACCTTCGAGAATAACCCCTTCCCGAAATGACGGAAAGCGACTTTGGTGATCGATCAACACCATTCGGACGTCCCGCCTCTCGCGGAATGCGCCATTGTTGATACCGAGTGTGGAGCGACAGCAGTCATTGTTGCTCAAGCCCTGCTGTTGAAAAAGATAGAGATACCGACACGACTGGCAACGACACTTGCCTACGGAATCATCTCTGATACGATGAATTTATACCGCGCGAACCGTCCCGATGTCATCCAAACCTACCTACAGATCATTCCCAATTGTGATATGAAGGCCCTTGCGGAAATTCAAAATCCTCCCCAGTCACGTAGGTTCTTTGCCACCTTAGGAAAAGGAATCGAACAAGCGGTAGCTCGCTCAGGGCTGATCACCGCTCACTTAGGCGAAGTTGAAAACCCTGACCTCGTTTCTCTGGTAGCCGATTTTCTCCTCACCTATAAGACCTCGAAAAAGTCGTTTTGCACCGGCCGGTTCAATGGCCGGCTTCATGTTTCGCTGAGGTTAGAAAAACCAACGGTCAATGCAGGAAATATTCTACGGGATATATTCACCAATCGTGGTGAAGCGGGTGGACATGGGGTTATCGCTGGAGGAAGTTTCAAAGTCGGAGAGGAAGCTTCTGAGGAGGAGTGTAAAAATGCCGAAGAAACTGTAACAAAAAGAATTTTAAAACGTTTTCGTATTCGAACAACTGGCGATCCATATTATCCATTTAGACAAGTTGTTTCGAAATCGTAATTTCCAAAAGATGCCTTTCTACTGTAGATCACCCTTTTCATGACGATCCAAAGTTTCATCTCCCCACTTCAGACCATTGGCTTATCCGGACTCCTGGATATACTCTTTATGGCCGTGCTAATCTATACCTTGATTGTTTGGTCGAAACGCACAAAAGCAGCCTCCGTTCTTACCGGTATTTTGATCGTAGCAGGTGTTTACTTGTTAGCCCGGCAATTCAATCTCAGTTTGACCGCGGCCATTTTTGAGAAGTTCTTCGCCATCATTCTCATAGCCCTGGTGGTCATCTTCCAGGAAGACCTTCGTTACTTTTTCGAACGCGTCGCCACGTGGAGCTTTAGCAGAACCTTTCTTAGAAAAGAAGATTCACAGCTGGATCGGGAGGAAGTCGAAACGCTGGCTCGGACACTGCATGATCTCGCCAGAGAAAGAGTTGGAGCATTGGTGGTGATTCGAGGGCGCGATCTCATCGTGCGCCACTTACAAGGGGGCCAGGAGTGTAATGGCAAGCTGAGCGAAGGCTTACTTCGTAGTATATTTGATACTCATTCTCAGGGGCATGATGGCGCAGTGGTCATCGAAGGGCATTTAGTCTCCCAGTTTTCGGTTCACCTACCTCTATCCAAAAACTTAAAGAAACTAGGAGAAGGAGGGACGCGACATGCAGCAGCTCTCGGACTCTCCGAACGCTGTGACGCCCTTTGCCTGGTCGTTTCAGAAGAACGGGGCACTATATCAGTAGCCAGTAACGGCGAAATAAGAATTGTGCGTGATGCTGACCACCTGACTCGACTTCTCAGGAGTTTTTATCACACCGTAAATCCGCAAAGCCAGTCCAGGACCTTGGATGACCACATCAAGAAAAACTGGCGCGACAAGTTGGTAGCCCTGGCCCTGGCGGGAGCTCTTTGGTTCGTATTGGTGAATGGGTCTAAAACCGCCTATCGAACTCTATCCATCCCCGTTACCTATGGAGATCTACCTGAGACATGGAAGGTAGAAGAAATTACCCCTGAAGAAGTGTCGGTTACTTTCCGGGGCGTTCGTCGATCCTTTTACTTTGTCAAAAAGAACGATATCGAGCTCAACTTGCCACTCAGGCTTGAATCAGGAACCCAACGTTTTCGATTGGGTCCCGGTCAAATGGCGTTCCCAAAAAATTTGGTTTTAGAAACCATTGAGCCTAACCTTATCGAGATAAAGGTTAAGGAAGTTGCTGAGGTCCCAGAAGAGTGATCGAGCGCCAACCTTCACGACCACCGTCATTCTCCGTTAATGAGAAAGACCTCCCCAGATGGCCGTCACGCTAACCGATCTGCACTTCATTCTGAAGAATGGCTTGCTTGAGCATTTCCAGGGAACCTTCACAGCCCATCAACAGAAGAAGGTCCTCCTCTTGCAGCACTTCCTCGGCAGCAGGGCTAACAATGCGAGTTCCTTCTCGTTGAATTCCAACAATCGTCACGTCATAGAATTTTTTGATATTGGAGTTCTTAATCTCGATTCCTGCCAGCTTGCTGAACGGAGGTATGATGGTTCGATCAAATTCAAAAGCAAAAGGAGGCTTGGTTCTGCCTTCTGCGGCAGGAGTGCTAAGCAGCTCTTTTGCCTTTTTTATTTGTTCGGGTTCGCCCATGAGGAAGAGGTGGTCCTTTGGGTAAATGATTTCCTGCGGACCTATGTTCGTAAGGTCGAATCCACTACGTTCGATCCCAGCAATCATCGCTCCGGTTTTTGAGCGCAACTCAACGTCTTCAATCCGTTTTCCTATCCATCGCGAATCTCCAGTTATAATGAAGGGATCGACCTGCACCTTCCAAGCCTGCTGTTTTCGGAGCTTATCCAGGCCCAAAGAGATGTGCTGAGATATTCGCTGTTGAGCTTCCTGTTGCATAGAGCTCATGAATGCCAATTCCCAGTTGTTGTGCATGCGTACTAACCGGTTCCAAAAAATCCAGACCAGTAACAGTGCTAATACAAAAAACACAGCCAAGGTCGTTCCGGTAGGAAAGTAAGGAGCCGCCACGGCTAAAAAGACGGACCCATAAGAGAAGAGCAGTAACAAGAGTATCAGGCCATTGAATACAGATCGGTAGACGCCTTTAGAAAACTGTTGGAACACGGGCTGACTGAGAGCTGCATCTGAAAACAGCAAAACCAGGACATTCATGTTTCTTACTGTATCTACCAGAAAAGGAAGGCAAAAAAGTAGCGAAACGACAAACAGGCAGCGTTGGAAAAATACACGCGATACATCCAGAAAATCGGGAGGCGGAATCGTCTCGGATATCAGGACGGCAGCAAGGAAGATCGCAATGATGACAACAAAGTACAAGCAGATTCGAGCAATCGGTTTGCTGGCCAACTTCATCCAGTCACTGTCCTGAATGAAGATTTGAATGGTCTGCCGCCATTTCCCGAATAAGAAACAAAAATTAACAACTGCCTTGGGTGCTCGGCTCCCAAGAAAATCAAGAATCCGTGTCTCGTTTCTGATCAAAAATGGAGTGGCAAAGATGGTGGTAAAAGCCACACCAGAAACCAAGGCCTGAATATCGGGACTAACCACCTGATGGCTCATGCCGATGGCAATAATAACAAAACCAAACTCTCCGATCTGAGATTTTATGAGGGAGGCTCGCCCAGCTTCACATGGAGATTGACCAGAGAGAAATAACCCCAGCCAGCACGATGAAAACTTCCCAAGAATTACAAAGGAGGAAACGAGGAGGATCGGGAGCCAATTGTCAGCTAAAGCCATGGGGTCGATGAGCATCCCCACCGAAACAAAAAACATAGCGCTGAAGAAGTCTCGCAATGGCTCAGTCAAATGCTCGATGCGTTCGGCCAAGCGAGAGCGGGAAAGTATGGCCCCAGCAAGGAACCCACCTAAGGCCCATGAAAAATGAAATTTGTCGCCAAGCAAACTGACCGTAAAAATGATCCCCAGGGTGACTAAGGTAACAGACTCAGTCGTGCCACGAACTTCGAGTGCCTTGATAACTCGATGGGTGCTTAGTTTTCCTATCAAGTAAACAGCCACTACAAAGACCCCAATAAGGAGTCCCGATTGTCGCAGGGCAGCCCAGTCCAAATGCCCCTCCTTTGCGACACCACCAAGCATGACCAAGAGCAGGATAGCCAGAATGTCCTCCAATACCAAGATGCCTACGGTAAGTTGAGCGTGGGGCCGTTGAATGAGTCCCATCTCGCGAATCAACTTTACAGAAACCATGGAAGAGCTGATTGAGAGAACACCCCCCAGGAAAAGCCCATTCACCTGGGAAAGCCCCAACCACTGGCTGACCTGAATCCCAAGAAACAGCATCAAGAGTGTCTGGAGCATCAAAGCCAAAATTGCGGGGGCAAAAATCTGTTTCAGCTTTTCCAGATCGAACTCCAACCCGATATAGAACATGAGAAAGATCACTCCAAGTTCGCTAAACTCTTGAACGTTCTCCACTTGGACTAAAGCAGGCCACCATCCGAGATGAGGTCCCAAAAAGAATCCCGCCAGCAAGTATCCTAACAACGGAGGCAAGCGCAGCCGCTGAAAAATGAGAGCGGCCACCATGGCGCCCACCATGATCCAGGCAATATCAGTCAATATGGAGCCTTCGTGCATGAGGAGAAATGAATATCTAAAACGGGTCCGAATACGATAGTCTCAGGCGAGTCCAAATCGTTGGTACAGAAAGGAAGCTATCTAACTTAGGCTAACCGTCAAAACTTGAAAGACGAAAAGAAGATGAGATGGAAAAACTTGCCTACGTCTGGAAGGGAGAATCAAACAAACAAAGCTCTCGTTCGCTCTTGGTGAGTGGCCCTTGAATATTTTTGCGTGTGCGAAGATCAGGGAATGATCCCAGTTTCTTCTGGGGGTTCTCTAAGGCCATGGACATGAAGAGTTGCAGGTTATAAAACATTCTTTCCATGCCATGTTTGACTACCAAATTGGGTGGATAGTGCAGAGCAAGTTCCAGGTCAGTTTCGGTTTTGCGCAGAACGAGGTTATACTTGGTCATCGTTGGACGAACCTTTCGTTCAAAAGGTAATATCTGAATGTCCCTGAGCCTGAGAGAGTCCCCTGTCTCAGGAGAGCTCATCACATTGAACAAGTTAAACAGTCTGAATTGTGAATTGGGATCTTGCTGAAGCCATTGGGCTACTCCTCGGCTGCCCACGATGTTGTTTTCAATCACCGCGAACACTTTGGCACTAACCTGCTGGCAAACTTCCTCAAAGCTGAGTTCTTCATCGAGATGGGATTTAATAAAGGTTGCGCAACCCATATCCGCTACAATCTCAGCTTCATCAGAAGTCTTACGAGTATCTGAAGGAACGCTATTGAAAACAAGCGATTGGTTCAAATAACGGTACATGAGTAGATGCACGTTCGCAACGAGGAAGACGTATTTGGAAATCCCCTGGGACATGCAAAACTCACTGATCTGTTTTGCCCAATCTCTTTGGAATCGATAATTTCGAATGATCGAAAGCTTCACTTCTTCTCGAGTTACATGCTTTCTCTCAAAAGGAAATTTGTACGACCTTAGCTCTGCGGTTTCTTTTTTCCAAAAAGCATTCAAGCGGCGCTTGCTGGATCCTTTGAACCAATCAGCAAACGCTTTATTGTATTCCCTGAACCCACAAGGAGGTGCCTTCGCCGTGGGCAACTCTTCTCGGCAAAGTTCAGAGTAGGTTTGCCCCAACTGATTGAGAAGCAACTCCAGCGAAGTACCATCGGCCACGCTGTGATGAATGGCAAAGACGAGGACATGTTTCTTCGATTTCAGCCGAAGGAGCTGTAAATCCATCAGAGGCAGTTGATTCATATCGAAGCCAATAAGTGACCGTTTCTCAAAAATCGCTTCTGCCTCTTTCAATGCCTTTATTGGACCCAATTTTGACAAATCTTTAAACTTCAGTTTCAGTTCAAGCTCAGGAAGC
>CALJGU010000336.1 GCA_938075565.1 uncultured Opitutales bacterium
TTGGTTATTCCGCGTTTTGTATTGGATGAGCTTCAGCGAGTAGCTGACTCAAACGACAAACAACGGAAAGAGAAGGGTAGGCAGGGTCTGGACTACTTAAACCAATTAAAGGACCTTCCTTATATAGATTTAAAGATCCACGAGAGTGACGTTAACGAGAGGGCGGCTGTGGATGCTAAACTGGTATTCCTGGCTAAAACTCTAAGAGCAAAACTACTCACCTTGGATTATAACTTGTCTCAGTTAGCTGAATTCCAAGGTGTAACCTGGTTAAACCTAAATGATCTGTACCAATCCTTGGCCCCTGATGTGAATGTGGGCGATATTCTGGGGATTGACCTAGTAAAAACCGGGAAAGATGAGGGCCAAGCGGTGGGATACCTACCAGATGGCTCTATGATGGTCGTAAATGATGGCAAAAAACACATCGGAACTAGGGTAAATGTAAAAATTATTAGCATATTACCCTCCGCTGGAGGCAAAATGGTCTTTGCAGAGGCCTTAAAAGACGAAAAATAGTTCTTCGTTGTAAAAAAAATCCTAATACGGGGTTTGGATTTTCAAGCCGCTTTTCATCCGAGGGAACTTCGGGTTTAGTTAGGGGCGTTAATCAAGCACCAACTATATAACAATAATCCAAATCTATTGTATATCATGAAAAATAGCAAAAAAGGTTTTACCCTCGTGGAAATCATGATCGTTGTGGTCATCATCGGTCTTTTGGCCGCTATGGCTATCCCGGCCTTCAAGAAGGCTCGCGATAATTCACAAACTAGAGCAATCACCAATAACCTACGCCAGCTTGCTTCTGCTGCTGACCAACACTTCCTTGAAAATGGAGTTACTACTGTAGCTTCTGCGGATCTCGTTGGTACTGACAAGTACATCAAGGCTGTAGACTTAGTTGCTGGTGAAACTTACCCAACTAACATTGCACAAGGAACTGCCATCACTGCTGCTGGCGGAGCTCCTGGCGACGTTAGCCTTGCATTCTAAGTTAGCTTAGTATCTAGTTTCCAGCTGTTCATCTTAGGGTGAACGGCTTTTTTTATCCTTATCCTACTTATGCTTCCGCTCGTTGTATTCAGCGTTATTGCCGTTGCATGCCTGATAGCCAGTTTTGCGTTTTTAAGCACTGATCTATCCCTGATTTTGGTAAAGGAAGGAGGTTACTGGCTTATATTGTTCACCTTTCTGGTGTTTGTTTATGCGCTGTTTAAGAATCGACCGATTTACCTTGGTAATCCGAGTGTATTCCTGAAAAGCAACCGCTGGGTATTTGGAATCATTGCCGCGGTGGTCGGATTATTTTTTGTCATTCAAGATACCTGGTTCAAGATAACCATGGATGAATTCGTTCTTGCTTCGACATCTATGCAGATGCACCTGGAAAAAGAGGTTTTTACGGCCAGCCGAGCTTATGAAGTCAATGGGGTGTATTATCTCTTGGGTGGCTATCTGGATAAACGGCCTTACTTTTTCGCATTCATTGTAAGTTTGGTGCACGACCTTTTCGGTTATCGGTCCGGAAATGTCTTCTACGTCAACGCTGTTGTGAGCTTTCTCTTATTGGTGTCCACATTTTTTGTGGGGAATGCATTCGGGGGAACCCGATGGGGTTGGTTGGCGGTTGGGCTGATGGCGACTCTTCCCTTGTTTGGATTTAATGTTACGGGTGGAGGGTTTGAGTTGTTCAACCTTCTGATGATACTTTTTACCTGCTACCTGGGTAAGTGGTGGTTAGAAAAGCCATCGGATGTGTCTTTGGTCGCCTTCGCCTATGGTGGGTTATTATTAGCCCAATGCCGCTATGAATCAATTCTCTTTGTTTTCCCGGTTGGGCTTCTGATTCTTTATGGTTGGTGGAGGGAAAAAAAGGTTCGGTTGCCATGGCCCATGTATTTTGCGCCGCTGGCTCTTGTCCCTTATGTCTTGCAAAATCGCTTGCTAAATGAGTCTCAGGTACTGTGGCAGTTGGAAGAACATCAGCCAACACCGTTTGGAGTTCATTACCTAGAGCAAAACTTACCGAGTGCTTGGAACTTCTTTGGCCAGCTTGGTTTGGAGCAAAGTAATAGTCCTCTATTACTAGTTTTGGCCATTCTTTGTATGGTCCTATGGTTGATTTATCGATTCCACTACAGCGCCTTTTACCCGAAGGAGCAAACGACTTGGCGACTGATTGCGCTCACGTTTGGAACGGCGATTGTATTCAACTTTCTAGTGTTGATGTTCTACTACTGGGGGCAGTTGGATGATCCGGTTGCCACACGCCTTGGCCTACCTCTGCATCTGGTTCTCGTTGTATTTATTGTCTACGTGTTTTCGCGGAAGCCTTGGGACCATATGATGGCCAGCTGGTCGATTGCAGCCTGCCTGATTTTTGGTTGGTTCATTACCGCCCCCAATTTGACCCAGAAGAAGTACATGCGAGGTGCCTATGATGCCCGCCAGATACAGTGGGCTAACGAGTTCTTAATCCAGCAACCGGGGCCGCTACTTGTTCTTCACGATTTCCATATATCCAATTTAGTCGATGGGATATCGGCTGTGCCGGTTGGTCACGCAATTGAACGATTGACTGAACTCAATTTTCATTTCCAGAACAAGACATTCTCCGATGTCCTTATCGTTCAGCGAGAGGTGGAATCCGGTTTGGAGTTACCCATTTCTCTTGAAGCTCAACAACTAGCCGCGTTGGAAGAACACTTTGAGATGGAGTTGCTGCAATCCTTTAATCTCGGGCCTGGTTACTCTTCAAATATTCATCGTGTGACGGAAATCCGGATGACGGAGTCGCAGGAGGAGACGTATCAGCAGAACTTGTTGGAATTATCACAGGTCAAAAATGATGCCTCGGATGAACTTACTGCTTATTTTTCCAAATGGCTTCCATGAACGGCATTTTTAGTTCAAGAAGTCGGATCTGGCTGACGATAGCCAATGGGGCGCTAGTTTTGATACTATCGCTTTTATTAATCCCAGAAACCTGGCTTCCTGGCATGATTCAATATGGAACGATGCCGGTTCTGGCATTGGCTTTGATATTATTTGCCACCGTGCTCGTTCGGCTTGTCCGACGTTTGCCCAGACCGGCGATCAAAAAGCGATTTAGTATCTCCATCGTAACAGTTATTTTAGCAGCATCCGCCTTTCAGTTGGCGCATGAAGATTTTGGATACAAGATCCTCATGGACGAATATAACCTGACGGCGACTTCCTTGAATATGCACCTTAATAAGAGCGCTTACACTCCGACGAGGGGCGTAGATGTGCAGGGTGATTTTGAATTTATCCAGGGTTATGTAGACAAACGACCTTTTCTGTTTCCCTTTTTGGTTTCCATCATTCATGACCTGACGGGTTACCGCGTAAGTAATCCCCATGTACTCAATGCCATTCTTACTGTGGCTCTGTTCCTTGTCATTTACATGGCAGGTTTCCACTTGGGCAAAAAGCGGGGTGGGGTGCTTGCAGTATTGTTACTTGCTGGATTACCCTTGCTTGGCCAAAACGCTACCGGAGCAGGATTCGAGTTGCTTAATTTTCTGCTGATTGCACTGACGCTTTATCTTTCACTTTCCTTAACAGCTCGACCGGGATTGGACAAGGAGACCCTACTTGTTTTGAGTGCCATATTATTGGCGCATATAAGGTATGAATCCTTTTTGTTTTTATTTCCTGTCTTGCTTCTTTTGGCGTTGAGATGGAAAGCCAATTCAAAGATTGGCCCTGGTTGGATAACGGTGCTGGCTCCTTGGTTGTTGGCCCCTCTCATTTTGCAGAATCGATGGTTTAGGAGTAGAACGGATTTGTGGGAGCTTCCTAGTGAAGTAACGAATCCTTTTTCCATTTCCTACATCCCGGAGAATGTTGGTCATGCGGTCATGTATTTTTTCAATTTAAGCCCGGAGTACCCCAACTCATTTTTGCTTACAGTACTTGGTTCTCTCTCTCTGTTCTTTTTATTGGTTGTCTCACTCAAACGCCTCAAAAACTGGACTAGGTTTAAACCTCGCGATTATGATGTATTGGGACTTTGGGGACTGGTATTGATACTCCATCTGTTGGTTATATTGGCCTATCATGCCGGGAAACTGGATTCCCATTTCGCAACGCGACTTGGACTACCGATTCACTTGATCTTGGTATTGGCTCCGGTTTGGGTTTTGGTAAAGGAAAAGCTGAGCCCTCGGTTTTGGAATACCCTGTTGGTAGGATCAGTTATTTTCCTGACGACGATTTCAGCATCTCGTAGTTCGCAAGCCATATTTACTAAAAAGAACTTTTATGAGCGTGAGTTTCGCTGGGCGAAAGCATTGTTGGACGAGCAGGCTGAGAGCTCTTACTTGGTTCTTGATTCTCGTCTTTCCCATTGGCTGAGCTACAAAAAGCAAGGCATGCATATAAATCAATCGTCCTTACTGAAAGATGCAAGTGGCACCACTTTTCTCCACGCTAACATACAGGATGTTTTTGTGATTCAAAGAATTGAGATGGACCCTGCAAGTGAGCGGTTATCGATTATATCAGGAGATGAGCTTCCCGACTTCGAGTTGGAGCTTGTGGATGAATATATCTCCAGGCCGTTTTTTGGCGTTCGA
>CALJGU010000337.1 GCA_938075565.1 uncultured Opitutales bacterium
TTCTGATGTCAACCGAGCCAAAAGAACTGAGTCAGTTTGTTTCTTTTTAGTGAAACGGTAGGATCTTGCCCCAGGCTTCACAACTGATTGACTGACTTCATATGGGAGAATTATCGATTAGAGATTTGGTCGAAGAAGGGACACTTGACTTCACTTTAGGTGACCTCGATGCGGCAAAAGAAAAGCTAGGAAAGGCAACAGACCAGGATCCTGATTGCTTCGACGCCTGGCTAGCACTGGCAGAAGTATATCTGAGTGAACGGAGCTTGGAGAAGGCCCTCGAATCAGCTGAAAAAGCCCATGCCCTCAACAATGATGAGCTTCACATAAACACCACTTTATCAAGGATTTGGGTGGAATTTGGCGACAAAGAAAAAGCCGAACACTTCGCAGCCCAGGTTAGAATGATCAGCTGGAAAGAAGAATTGAAGAACGATCCAGCTGAAAACTGATCTCCATTTTCTAAAACGAATTGAACAAAAAATATTGAACTCGAAACGTGATTTTGCGTCCAATTTAACAAGGAAAACTCTCGTAACCTGTAAATTGACAGCGAACGTCAGTCGTTGACAGACTTCTGCTACTTTTAAGAATCCCGCCCGCTATGGAACAATTTGAATTCATCCTAGACTTTGAAAAACCCCTCAGAGACCTGGAGAAACAACTACGCGCCTTGGAAACCGTTTCTCGGGAAAACAAGGTCGACGTACAGAGCGAGATCGACTCCATTGTCCAAAAAATCGAGCGCACCAAGCGCACCGTCTATCAAAACCTGACTCCGTGGCAAAAAGTTCAAATTGCCCGTCATCCCAAGCGTTTGTATGCATTAGACTACATTCGCGCGTTTGTTGAAGACTTTCAGGAGCTCCACGGAGATCGTCGATTTAAGGATGATCCTGCTATGATCTGCGGTACTGGCCGCCTGGAAGGCCGCCCAGTGATGATCATTGCCCAACAAAAAGGACGTAAAACCAAACACAAGATCCTACGAAATTTTGGTATGCCTCATCCTGAAGGTTACCGCAAAGCACTTCGGTGTATGGAAATGGCGGAGAAATTTCGAATTCCCATCATTTGTCTGATTGATACAGCAGGTGCTGCTCCTGGTATTGGTTCTGAAGAGCGACATGTCGCCGAAGCCATTGCAGTCAATATTCGCCAGATGAGCCAGCTCGAGGTGCCTATCATTGCGGCTGTATTAGGTGAAGGAGGGTCTGGCGGAGCTTTGGGAATTGGTGTCGCAGATCGAGTTCTAGTATTTGAGAATTCTTACTATGCGACTATTTCGCCAGAAGGTTGCGCAGCCATTCTCTGGAAAGACCGGGCTCATGCTCAAAAAGCAGCTGAGGCCATGAAGCTGGATGCACAAGAATTGATAAAATTTGGAGTAGCTGACGAAGTTATCGAAGAACCGCTCGGAGGTACTCACCGCGATCCGGACAAGAGCGCAGAAAGCCTCAAAGATACGCTACTCAAACATCTTCAAGATCTAACCGGCATGGAAACGGACTCAATGCTGGATAAGCGGTATCAAAAATACCGCAATATAGGTATATTTCTGGAATCTAAGAACTTCGAAAGTTCTTCCAATATCGGGTAGTAGGTAGCCCAAATTAAATAAAAACCCGGAACGAAGACCGGGGGATTCCTGAAAATGGCATCTAAAGTGCCAATAATCGGCTCAATCGTTGAAGTTCTGTAAGTCTTTCGTTTGCATGTGCTGATTAACCATATGCATATTATGAAATAACCATTACTTATACTAGTAGCGCTTTTTGCAGCTCTAACCCTTTGGGTCGGCTGTGGAAGCAAAGAAGCCTCAACCGAAGAAACCATGGCAGCTGAAGCTGAAAAGGTCGCAACGGAATCTGAAGCTGAACACATGGCCAATGAAGCCAAAGAAGAGGCGGAAGCTGCTTCAAAGAAGCTTCAAAATAACTAATAAAACACGAACCATACAATACTCTCACAATTACCATGAATATTCTACATCTGATTTGCGCAATCCTACTTCCACCTCTTGGTGTTTTCCTAAAAGAAGGAGTGAATAAAAACTTCTGGATCGCATTGGTCCTTATGTTTTTCTTTTGGATTCCCGGAGTCATCTTTGCCGTCTGGCGGGTCATGCAAAAATAAACACCTTTCAAAAAAAGCCTCGGATATTCCGAGGCTTTTTTGTGTACCGAATTAACCGGTACTAACGCCAGAACGAGTGTTCAAACGAAACAGCCCTTCCGGATGCTTCGTCCCACCCTAAAAGAACACCTGACAAACGAACGTCTTCCTCAGCCACTGGAAAGCGACGAGGAATCCCATCTAGGAAGCGACCAATCACTGAATCAATATCTCGACCAATAACCCCTCGGTAAGGGCCAGACATACCAAGATCTGAGATATACGCCGTTCCAGCCGGGAGCACTTCGGCATCAGCGGTAGGCACGTGAGTGTGAGTTCCAAAAACCATCGCAGCTCTTCCATCCAGATGCCAACCCAAGGCTATTTTCTCAGACGTCGCCTCTGCATGAATTTCTACCAAGACCAAATCAGTCTCAGACTCCAGCTCTTTGAGCAATCGATCAGCTGTTCGAAAAGGACAATCGACTTTGGGACCCATGAAATTGCGTCCCAAGACTGTGAATACACCAATTCGTTGGGATCCGGCCTCTAATATGAGTCGGTCTCTTCCGGGAACTCCGCTAGCAAAATTAGCCGGACGACAAACCGTTTCCAGATCATCAATCTCTCCTAAAAATATCTTTTGATCCCAGGTATGATCTCCAAGGGTCAATCCATCGACCCCCCCTTCGCACAACTGCCCAACGATCTTTCCAGTAATACCTGCCCCCGCAGCCGCATTCTCACCATTGGCAATTACCAAATCAATGCCCAGATCTGCCCGAATCTCAGGTAGACGCTGAAGAAGGAGATTTCGGCCGGGACGCCCAACAATGTCCCCAAGTACAAGGATTTTGATCATAAGCACATGATCTTAGGTGTTTCTTTCGGCATAAGAAAAGGTATTTCATCGAAATTTCGGCGAAAACCCGGGACAAAAGGCCCAACGAGATATTTGTGAAGATCAACGCAATTGGGTTGCACAGATGACTAGTAACCCTAGTTTCGGCTGGAATTTTTTTCCTAAACGGGGCTAACTTACGCTAATACCATGAGTACCGAAACAAAGAACCCATCCACAACTTCCGAGAAAACGCGTTCCTTAATTGGAGCTGACCTAGTGGTCGAAGCTCTTATCCGTGAAGGCGTGAAGCATGTGTTCGCCTATCCCGGTGGCGCATCCATGGAGATGCATCAGTCCCTCGTTAAGAGAAAATCAGAAGTGCAGACAATTCTTCCTCGATTCGAGCAAGGTGGAGGCTTCATGGCTGCTGGCTATGCAAGAGCTACCGGAAAAGCCGGAGTATGTATGGCTACCAGTGGCCCGGGTGCGACCAACCTCGTTACCTGCATCGCTGACTGCTACATGGACAGCGTTCCGTTGATCGCCATTACCGGTCAAGTTCCACAGCATCTGATTGGAAAAAGCGCTTTCCAGGAAACTGATATTTATGGAATGACCCTTTCTGCGGTAAAGCATAGTTACCTGGTTCTTGATCCCATGGACATTCCCAAGGTCGTTAAAGAAGCATTTCACATTGCAACTAGTGGCAGACCCGGTCCGGTTCTGATCGATATCCCAAAGGATGTTCAACAAACTTTTGCCGCACCAGAGTTTCCAGAAACCATTGAACTACCCGGCTACCAACCCGTAAAGCGGGCTACCGATGAGGAACTCATAGAAGTAATCGATTTGATTGCTGAATCTCGCCAACCAGTTCTCTACGTTGGCGGAGGTGTGATTTCATCGAACGCGTCTGAAGACCTGCACAACTTCGTTCGGAAGACAGGCGTTCCAGTAACGACTACACTGATGGGAGTCGGAGCATTCCCTGAAACAGACCCTCTATCAATGAAATGGTTGGGAATGCATGGAACTGCGACCGGAAACTACGCGGTTGCAGATTCGGATGTACTTCTGGCCTTTGGAGCACGGTTTGACGACCGAGTTACAGGCAACGTTCGCAAATTTGCTGAAAAAGCCCAGATCGTCCACATCGACATTGATCGCTCTGAACACCACAAAAACAAGGTTGTTCAATATCCAATCCAGTCAGACATCCAGTATGCCCTGAGCAGAATGATTGAACTGATGGAAGAACGAAACTTTCAGGCGCCAGACCTTACTGCTTGGCACAAACAAGTTGCCGCCTGGAAAGAGGAGTTTCCTTTCTCATACGAAGATAGTCCCCACATCCTTCCTCAAGAAGCAGTCAAAGTTCTCTACGAATTGACGGACGGTGAGGCCATTATCACCACAGGTGTGGGACAACACCAAATGTGGGCTCCTCAGCACTACAATTTCAAACACGCACGCAGTTTTTTAAGTTCACTTGGACTTGGTACGATGGGTTTTGGTTACCCGGCCGCATTGGGAGCGAAAGTCGCCTGCCCAGACCGTGAGGTTATAGACATTGATGGTGATGGCTCATTCCTGATGAACGTCCAAGAGCTTGCGACTGCCAAAGTAGAAGGCATTAATGCCAAAGCCGTAATCCTAAATAACCAACATCTAGGTATGGTGGTTCAATGGGAAGATCGCTTCTACGAAGGTACTCGCGCCCAAACCATTCTAGGTGATCCAGATAATATTGGTAGTCCCGAGAATATGGATGCCATTTATCCAGATTACGTAAAGATTGCCGAAGGCTTTGAGGTTAAAGCTCGAAGAGTTTACAAAAAGGAAGAGCTCAAAGATGCAATTCAAGAGATGCTGGACCATGACGGACCTTACCTTCTCGATATCATTGTTCCTTACGATGAGCACGTGTTGCCAATGATTCCATCAGGCAAGACCGTGGAAGATATCATCCTGACACCAGACCAACAAGTGAAGTTGGAAAAAGGAAGCGGACTCTAATCCACCTTCAAAGCAAGAATCTGGTATTATCATTAAACGTTTGACCACAGGGTTATTCCATCGCTTACTATTTTGACTAATCAAAATGAAAACTTTCATTACTCTAATTACCTTAATTACTACCATTTCCGTTTCAGCGAAACTAAACGTGGTGACCACAACGACCATGATAACCAATCTGGTCAAAGATGTGGGCGGTGAAAGAATCGAGGTAACAGGTTTGATGGGACCAGGCGTTGATCCTCATCTTTACAAAGCAACCGCTGGAGATGTTCGCAGTCTGCAAAAGTGCGAACTTGTTTTTTATAACGGGCTCTACTTAGAAGGTCGCATTGGGGACGTACTGGTCAAACTAGCTAGAAAAGGGAAAAAAGTTTACGCAGTCACAGAGGAGATTGAAGAAGGCCGATTATTGGAACCACCTGAATTTGCAGGTCACTACGATCCACATATATGGTTTGACCCTACCCTATGGATTGAAGCTGTTGGTGTCGTCGTTGAAGGTCTAAGCGTATCCGATCCCCAAAATGCATCCTTTTACAAAGAACAAGGAACTCGCGTAAAGGCCGAGTACGAAGCTCTTCACAACTGGGCAAAGTCTGCCATTGGACAAATCGAACCCTCACACCGGATTTTAATTACCAGTCACGATGCCTTTAACTATTTTGGTCAGGCCTACGGTTTTAAGGTAGTTGGCGTACAGGGGATCTCAACTGTCACCGAAGCGGGTCTTGCTGACATCGCCAAAATGGTAGACTTCATCAAAGACAACGGGGTTCGGGCCATCTTCGTGGAATCATCTGTTTCTCCAGCAGCCATTGAGCGTATCAGCAAAGATGCAGGCATCGGTATCGGCGGCGAACTCTACTCCGATGCGATGGGAGTTCCTGGAGAATCAGAGACACGGCAAGGTGACACTTACGACTTGGGAACATACGAAGGAATGTTGAAACATAACGTCTATCGTATTGTCGAGGCACTGAAGTAGATCGAAGAATCTACAATTACAGTTTTTATTATTATGCTAAAAACCCAAATAGGGTTTTTCGTGGTGACAGTCCCTCCTCATTAACCATGCTAGTTTGAATAGAAGGCTTCTCGCCTCTACTTGCTAACTCATGCTTCAACGGATCAAAAATTTCTTTGCCAAAGAATTAAATGGCGAGGAGGGAGATATGCTCCCACTCGAAGAAAATGCGGAGCATCCTATGCCTCAAGATGGACCCTGGATTGGTGTAGATCTGGATGGCACCTTAGCAAAACATGATCTTTGGATCAGCAAACACCACATAGGTAAGCCCATTCCACAAATGCTCAATCGAGTAAAAATGTGGGTAGACCGTGGCATTCGAGTGAAAATAGTCACTGCTAGAGCATGCGAGGCTGACGGCATTCCACCTGTAAAGTCCTGGTTGAAGAAGCAGGGTTTGCCAGACTTGGAAGTCACCAATGAGAAGGATTTCGCTATGATCGAGTTGTGGGACGATCGGGCCATTCAGGTGATCCCCAATACAGGTAGACCCGTAATGAGCGGAAGCATCACTACACGCCCTAAAGCCCCTATTGGGGATATTGAGTAGGCACTCAGTGCTGGATAAGTAGAAATGCCTTAATAAGCAAAGGCTTGCAAATCGGGAAAATCTACGTTTCATAATTTTGACTAATCAAAATCACGCTTTTTAACGATAGAAATTGCCATGTCACCCGAGATTCCACTTCCCCTTGAAATCCATGACCTCACGGTAGCCTATCACAAGAAACCTGTCTTATACGGTATCGATCTTGAAGTACCGGCAGGTCAACTTGTTGGGATCGTTGGGCCCAATGGTGCTGGAAAGTCGACCTTGATAAAAACTATCATGGGAATGATCCCTCCTAGTAGTGGATGGGTTAAAATTTTTGGGAAACCCTATCGAAAGAATGCCAAACGTGTAGGCTACGTTCCACAACGTGAATCGGTTGATTGGGATTTCCCCGTTAATGTGATGGATGTGGTATTGATGGGTCGTTTCGGACATCTGGGTCTATTGAGACGCCCGGGCAAAAAGGATAAAGAAATAGCCATGGCCTGCTTGGAAAAAGTAAACATGGCACCTTACGCCCAACGGCAAATCTCAAATTTGTCAGGAGGACAACAACAACGGGTGTTCCTGGCCCGCGCATTGGCTCAAGAAAGTGATCTTTATTTCTTAGACGAACCCTTCGCTGGGGTAGATGCCGCTACAGAATCTGCCATTATCAGCATACTTATGGAATTAAGGGAGCGAGGAAAGACCCTGATGGTCGTGCATCATGATCTGACAACCGCCAAAGAGTACTTTGATATGCTACTGCTTCTCAATATGAGAAAAATCGACTTTGGTCCTACCGAGGATGTTTATACCTACGATAAGTTGCAAACTACCTATGGTGGTCGTTTGACAATTCTATCCGAAGTTGCCGATACGAGACAAAAGCAATCGGACGAATTGCCATTGGAAAAATGAGCATCAAGCCTCAGATTTCAAAGCTGAGTGGACTACTCATCTTTGCCAGTCTATTTCTTGTTTCAGACGCATGTGCCGCCAAAATCGGAGAACTCTCAGAAACGAATTTCTCAGACCAATTCTTTCGGTTCTTTTCTTTTAAAGATCCCTCCGTTCGGTATGCAATACTTGCTTCCCTGCTGCTGGGGACTTGTTGCGGGCTTCTTGGAAGTTTCATCGTGGTTCGAAAGCTTTCCTTGATGGGCGATACGCTAAGCCATGCGGTTCTCCCTGGAGTAGCACTAGGGTTCTTGTGGACGATGACAAAAGACCCATGGGCTATCTTCATCGGTGCTACCATAGCGGGCCTTCTTGGAACTGTCGTTGTTCATTGGATACACACCACCACACATATCAAAGAAGATAGCGCAATGGGCATCGTGTTATCGGGGTTTTATGCCATTGGCATTTGTCTCCACACCATGATCCAACACTTACCGAATGGTAACAAGGCAGGCTTAGATAAGTTCATGTTTGGACAAGCAGCCGCACTGAGTGAAAGTGATCTTGTGATGATCGCTGTGGTCACCGGTGTCTCGCTCCTACTCATTACCCTTTTCTACAAAGAGTTTCTCGTCACTAGCTTCGATAATGCATTCGCTAGCTCCATTGGTATGCCGGCAAAGTTCTTTCACTACCAATTGATGCTGCTACTCGCTTTCTCAGTAGTTGTAGGATTACAAGCAGTGGGAATCGTATTGGTTTCTGCAATGCTGATTACACCAGCAGCAACGGCATACCTCCTAACAGATCGCATGCACCGGATGCTCATTTTAGCGAGTGTATTTGGAATGATGGCTGGAATCGGAGGTGCCTTTTTCTCATACCTAGGGAATAGCCTCCCGACTGGCCCATTCATGATCGTGAGTGCAAGTACGCTGTTTGGCCTAGCATTACTGTTTGGGCCACGATACGGCATCGTTCCTCGCTGGGTTCGCCAATTGAATAGAAACAGCCGTATCCAAATCGAAAATACACTGAAAGCAGTCTATCAAATTCGAGAAAAAGCAGATTTCAAGGAAGACGGGGTTTCACTCCAACAACTAGGAGAGCAACGAAACCTTCCCCTCTCTGAGGTAAAGAAAGAAGTAAAGCGGCTCATAAGAGAACGTTTTGCCACTCTAGCGTCATCTGATACCGACATGTTCAACCAAAACCAGAAGATTTACTTCACTCCTTCAGGCTGGGAGAACGCATGCCGCATTGTTCGAAACCACAGACTATGGGAACTCTACCTCACAAAGTCTGCTCAGTATCAACCTGATCATGTCCACGATGATGCAGAAGAAATAGAACACGTTTTGGGGGAAAACATTGTTCGAGAATTGGAACGACTTCTCGATTTCCCGACTCTGGATCCTCACGGGAAGCTTATTCCTAGCGTGATTGATCTGAAAGAGGTCCAGACTGGACAATAGAAACGATGGACTTCATTCCAACATTCGATCTTCACACATTCATTACCGCTCCCTGGTCGGATGGACTGAGTGGCTCTATTTGGATTCTGGTTATGGGCTTTCTCGTGAATGCTGCATGTGGGCTCGTTGGAAACTTTTTGATCCTTCGCCGCATGGCTCTGGTCGGTGATGCTATCAGCCACAGCCTTCTGCCAGGAATTGCGGTTGTTTTCCTGATTTCTAATTCCAGATCTACAGGCCTAATGGTCACAGGAGCACTTGCGGCAGGATTAGCTTCAGTTTGGTTGATCGAGTTTATCCATAAAAAAACGAGAGTAAAACAAGACGCGGCTTTAGGCGTAACCTTTACCACATTCTTCGCGATAGGAGTTATTCTTATTTCGGTATTTGCAGATCAAGTGGACCTAGATCTCGAATGTGTTCTATACGGAGAAATAGGTTGGATTGGTTTCGAAGATTCTTGGTTAGTTATGGGGACCGAGGTTCCTATTCCTCTCCTGCAAATGGGTGTAACCTTCTTGGTAGTATTGGCTCTGGTCATCGTATTTTACAAAGAGCTCTTAGTAACATCGTTTGACTCAGGCCTAGCAACCTCCCTGGGAATTCCAGCTTCGTGGATACATTATGGATTAATGATGATGCTATCTTTAGTCATTGTTTTTTCTTTCGAATCCGTAGGAGCTATTCTGGTAATTGCGATGTTGATTATGCCTGGAGCCACGGGGGCCCTACTGTCAGATCGCCTGCCTCACATCCTCACACTCTCCGTTATCTTTGGAGGCTTCTATTCCCTTGCAGGCATTCACTTGGCTGAATGGCTCAATTGCTCAATTGCAGGGGCCATGGTTGTATCAGGGTTTGGACTATTCTGTTTAATCTGGATTGCCAGCCCACGCAGAGGACTTCTCGTTCTAAGCCTTAAACGTCTTAAACAACGTTCATCAGAGGTTTCGGTGAATTAGAAGTCAGCTCGAATCAAAATTTCCCTGCAAAGAAAGGATTTACTTTCTTCTCTTCTCCGACACTAGACATCGGTCCATGTCCTGTGCAGATAACGGTTTCGTCTGGCAGGGTCATGATCTCCTGACCACTAGTTTCTAAGGCGTCCTTGAAAGAAACCATGCCACCACCCATTGACTGGGCAAAGAGTGCATCCCCGACAACAGCGATAGGTTTTTCCAATCCAGAAACAACATAAGTGATCCCTCCCCGGGCATGACCCCATGTAAGCCGGCTTTCAATAGACAATGATCCAATTGAAAACTGTTTTCCTGCAGGAAAAGAAGTCCCAAAATTTGCCAGCTCCTTTTCACCAACATAAACCGGACAATCAAATGCTCTGACTATCGCAGGAATGTCCTCTATGTGATCTCGATGAGTATGCGTCACCCAAACTCCTTTCACTTTCAGACTTTCATTCTGAACAAAGGTGATTAATTCAGATGCATCAGCACCACTATCGAATATTGCTGCTTCCCTAGTCGAAGGATCCCAAACGACAAACGCATTTACGGTCATATCAGCGAACGCAGAATTAAATAAAGCTAGACCATCCAATTCAACCACTTGTGGGCGCCAGATGGATTGCCCAAGTAAAACAAGAGCATCAGAATCTAAACTAAGGACAGGAGCCAGTTTTCTTGCTTCCTCCTCTACAAAATTCCCCCTTAATGCTTCACGAACAGCATCTCTGTCTAGTCCAGCACGTTCCGCCAAAGAACTCGCCGAAAAACCTAAACCTTTAGCGGTTTTGGCCAGTACGTCCTCATAAAAATCTTCAATAGGAATCTGCATAGTATTTAAACGTTTCTTCGAAATCGCGGACTAGCAAATGTAAAAACGGAGATCGAATTTTACGTGTTATGGTGACCCAAGAATCCAAGCCGTAAATATTTTTTAAAAGGCTCTTTTCATCTTACAACTACTTTGCCGGATTCATTAGAGTTTTTTGACTGGACGCATATGACTATCCACGAGTTAGAACGCTACCTATCCAATATCTTCAACAATCCGCTCCTCTCTCTCCAATCTTCCGGCAACCTCATCCCCGAAAGCTTGGAGATTTGCGAACACGTACTTCCTGATGGCAAGTTGGTCGAATTAACTCTTGATCGCGAGCGATCCAAAATGATTTTGGAAGTCTACCGAGACGGTGATTTAGTAGGGGAGCCCATAAATTTCTTCTTTCCTGCTGTCACCAACGCACTTCTTGGCAAGGATTGGATAGATCTAAACCCCTTAGACATCATCCTTCGAGTTCTTGAGTGTGAAGCATCTCTCAAGACAGCATAAAAAAACCCTTTCTAAGAGAAAGGGGTTCTACTGTAGGGCTACTAAAAATGTCCGATAGACGAGGAAGTTAGCGAAAAGCGTAATCAGCTAGCTGCGGCTAATCTTCACTTAAGGAGTTGTATTAGATAGAACGCAATGGACCTGATACCAAAAATTCCAAGGTGCAGGGGCATTTCCAGTCTTTCTTGAAGCTTCCTCAAGAGCACCTTGATGTCCGTGTCTTTTTATTAGTTCTCCCGCTGCTTCAGCAGGCTTAAGCGCGCCGCCTGGAACACCAAAAATGGCTGCTTTGTTG
Organism: uncultured Opitutales bacterium; assembly: GCA_938075565.1. Taxonomy (GTDB): domain Bacteria; phylum Verrucomicrobiota; class Verrucomicrobiia; order Opitutales; family UBA2995; genus UBA2995. The sequence continues at coordinate 11,506 of CALJGU010000337.1, forward strand.
TGGGATGCGGATTCGTAAATGTGGATAAGTTCACCAGTAGTCATTGTATTTGGGATTGATTTAACACTTGATATGGAAGTAGTTTATCATGGATTTCCCGAAAAACAATAAGGGTGTTACCAGTATATATCATAAAGGATTCCTTTATGGGCTGGAAAGCATTTACTCTCATCTTTTCATATTGCCTGAATCCAAACAGATGAGAGCTTTGAAGAGTGCCAGAAGAAGAGAATGAAGATAACCTAGCGTCCAAGATCCAAGAGCTTGAAGAGCATCTTACATTTCTGGACGATCACATTACGAAGCAAGACAAAGAGATTATGAACCTGCAGAAAAAACTCGAAAAATCGATCACTGAGCTCAAAGAGCTGCGCGAGCATTTCCAGTCGGGTACATTATCAAGCGACCGACACGACGAGAAACCACCCCACTACTAGGGCACATCTAATTACGAGAAATACATAGCTTAGATTTTCGCAAAAAAAGATGCAGTACGATTTTGAGACTCCGATAGACCGCAGCGGTACAGCTAGCCTGAAGTGGGATAAATACCAAAATTCTGATGTACTTCCTTTCTGGGTGGCCGATATGGACTTCCGGTCGGCACCAGAAATAACCGATGCTCTGGCAGAACGTGCAAATCACGGAGTCTACGGCTACACCGTTCCTCCTGAGGAGGTAAAGCAAAGTGTGGTCAACTACCTCGCAAGAGATCACGGCTATGAGATTGATCCAGCTTGGATCCTGTGGACACCGGGTGTGGTTCCAGCCCTCAATCTTTTTTGTAGAGCATTTGGTGAGAAAGGCTCGAGTGTCATGACAGTCACCCCAGTATACCCACCATTTCTTACTGCACCGGCCAACTCTGGAAGAAACTTGATCTCGGTTGACCTGATATGGGACGGAGCACGGTGGACTTTTGATTTTGAAAAGATGGAATCATCCATCACGCCAGAAACAAAGAGTTTCATTCTATGCAATCCGCACAATCCGGTCGGTCGCGTTTTCGACAAAGAAGAACTTGGCCAACTGGCTGATTTCTGTATCCGCCATGATTTAATCCTCTGCACCGACGAAATTCATTCGGATCTGATCATTGAACCCGGAATTAAGCACACGCCTACAAATTTGATCAGCCCAGAGATTAGTAAACGGTCAATCATGCTCACCGCTCCGAGCAAGACCTACAATCTCCCTGGATTATGTTGCGCATTTGCTATTATTGAAGATGCCCAGATTCGCTCTGCCTTTCGCAGAGTAGCTCGCGGCATCATAACCGAAATCAACGCTTTTGGTTATACCGGGTGTCAGGCAGCTTACGATCATGGGGGACAATGGAGACTCGAACTAATCGATTATTTGAAATCGAATCGAGATTACCTCTATGAATTCGTTCAGCAGGAATTACCTCAAATAAAAATGAGACCTATGGAAGCGACTTATCTGGCATGGATGGATGTCAGTGAACTCGGCCTGGATAATCCAACCGCCCATTTTGAGAGTCATGGAGTTGGACTTTCGGAAGGAAGCTTCTTTGGAGCTCCAGATCACGTTCGCTTCAACTTTGGTTGCGCAAAATCATTTATGATCGAGGGTCTTCAGCGAATGAAGCAGGCAGTCGACGCAATTCCGACTTCCCAATAAGAACAAATCGATAACTCCTTAGAGGGTTACTTCAGGTCCTTGGTTATCTTTCTCATCCAGTCGGTGATCATTTCTTTGTCATAGAAAAGCTCATCGTGAATACGGACCCTCATTCGATATTGGAAATTCATATCTACCAAATTCTCTTCACCGGATTTCAATACGTTACCTTCAGCGTCCTTCAATTCAAAGCTGAAGCTAATACGAGGTGGGTAGATGCCCTTTACAATTCTGATATCACTAAAATCTATACTAAGCCACGGTTCATAATCACCGGCTAAATCCACATCCGTCACCGTCATAGAAAGAGTCTGACCCTCCTTTAAGAAGCGTTTACCGGACTTAATGATATGTTTCTCAAGAATCGGGATGTGCACCTTGATTCCACGGCGTGTATTGCCATCACCGTAATCGATGTCGCGGAATTTTTCTGGTTCCTCGAATGTAACTTGCACCTCCGCTGATACTGCAACGGCGGCGATTAATGAACTTAAAATCAAAAAAGTTAGGGTCTTCATGGGTAAAATGGTGAATATAGAATGTATACAGGATACTAGCCAAAGCCAGTGTTTTCGATAATCACTCATACGTAACTACTCCAGCAAGTGGATGAGTTCTGGAGAAAGATTTTCTTGTTCATGCGTCCAATTCACCTTGGCAACTGTTGTCGGCAAAGAAAACCTTCGGGGTCCAGCACTCCCCGGATTCAGGTAAGTGACTCCTTCCCGATGAAAAATCTCCGGTTTGTGAGAATGTCCAAAGATAACCAAATCAACCCCCTTAAGGTTATGCGGATCAATGTGAGCAATATCGTGGACCATATGCACTCCTAGACCGCTCAACGTTAGTGAAAGAACGTTAGGCAATCGACCACACCAATATTCATAGTCGACGTTCCCCCTCACCGTAAACACGGGAGCAATGGCACCCAGTTCATCCAAGATCTTTTCTTGCCCAACATCGCCACCATGCAGAATGACATCAGAACCATCCAAAGCGCGAAGCGCCTCAGGTCTGAGAAGCCCATGAGTATCTGAAATAACTCCAACAGCCAGGCGTTTAAGATCTTGAAACTCAGTTGGTACTAGCTCCATTCCAAGTAGCACACGGCATTAATACTATTGCCAGCAAGCGAATTCTATCGGGGATCCCAAACGTATTAGCCAAAAAGTTGTAAATCTAACAAGACCCTTTGCTCCAGAAGATTCTATCCCGGAAGCTACATGAATCAGGGCAAGCGCTGCCCTCTTAAAACACTCAATACTCACACCTGACACCAGTTCCATGGGCAAAATAACTTACGAATTCATTATGGACACAGGCGAAGTCTTCTCATTCGACATTGATCCTAACCAATCAAAGAATACCGGGCAGACCTGCAAATAAGGCTCATCATCCTGGACTAGCCTAAGTTACCACAAATATGAAAATTGCCCATTGAAGCCTGAGGATCATCCTCACTGTCCGGTCAGCTTGGATATAGAAGAGGTTGCCCAAAATTTTTCAGCCCTACTTTCCTGGAAAAAAGCGGAAGTCTGGGTACATACTGAGGAACGTAGCTACCATAAGACCTGTGATCTTCAAACGGGTCTTCGATCTATGCTGGGCCTCATGATGGCACTGAGCATGTGCCCTATCCTATCCCAACTGAAGCCACTGGCAGCCAGCCACCTTCCCTTTGCGAATTCCCAAGAAACCGTGTCACGAGTCGTAGGGAATTATTTGATACGACAATTTCTGAATGACCGAAACGGCGGCGAAGCTGATTGGTCACTCAAGGAGCTTAAAGCTATGTATAAAGAGTTGGTGACCGTCAATTTCAGCATGCTGGAGCGTATTCGCGCGGCCTGCGATGAAGACGCAAACATGAATGCGATCTCCATCTTCTTTTCCATGTCGTCGATCGTGAATATGGCTCTCGAAGAGCAACTCGATGAAATGCAAGAGCACTTTATTGCGGGAAAGGTTCCAGAAACCGATCTTGAGGCGGTAGAGGCAGTTTAAAGAATCCTGGGATTATATCCTTCATTAAGGATATAAAAAAAACACCCGAGTTGCCCCGGGTGTCTCTCTCGTTTTACCAGTCTGAAATCCTGCAATACCCAGTAAACTAGGTTAACTGCAGGGCTCTATTAACCATACTTGTACAAAATTCTTAGCTGCCTTGCGGCGAAGGCATTAGGCAAGGCATTGCGCGAGAGTGAAATAAGTCGGTCAGCCTTTTCATCAATTTGAGATGGAACAGAGACTTCGGAGGAAAAGGATTCCAAAGTGTAGCCAAGAGTACCCAAGCCGTGACGCCAAGAGACTGTTTCAACTCGTTTCCAAAAGAGTTCTCCAATCTCACTCTCAACCCGAGCATCTACTCCTAGCTCAAATAAGGCTTCAATAAGTCGTGCGCTTAAGAAACCGAAAGTAACTAGCTTCAAGTTTCCCGCGTCTTTCTGGATAGCAGCGACCAACTGAGAATCTCGAAAGATCAAGGCCGCATTGAGCCGTGGATTCCATTCGTCACAAACAAATACCCAATCAGGGCTTCCCCCAACGATGGGATCAAGGGATATTTGAGAAACACTACGCTCCAATACTCCTAATCCTTTTTGAGAGATTGTTGGAGAATCGCGTTCATGACGATCGCAGTCATGAAGAAGTTCCCATAGATAATGATCACCAGCCAATTCATGAGGAACTGGAGATGCTTCAGAAAACGACGATAAAGGGGAATAAATGGATGACGGTTGCATGACTGCCGGCCGACGAAAGAACCATTAATTTTGAGGAGGTGTTTCGAGGGCTAGGGGATTAATTTTCTGAGTAGAAACAAATCAATTTGGGTCTGGCAAGCAATCCCTCGTCTTGTGAATAAAAAAATAGCTGAGTGATTATGAATAGTTTCTTGAGAATACCCCAGGAGCATTCATGACGCTAAAATTGCTGGGCAGGTGAATGAATATCTATTGCACAAACGCTTTGCACTGCAGGCAGCATCTGCTTTCTTAGGAACATCTTTTTTCATGATCTGGATTTACAGAATTCTATTTCTTCCGGTTTTAGCACTTTCTATTCCGTACTTTCTTTGGCACGCAAAGCGAAGAGGTGGATACAAGAAGGACCTCCACCACAAGTTTGGTAAGGTTCCTCAACGATCCTCATCTTCCAAGGAAAGCAAACGCATATGGATCCAGGCGGTCAGTGTGGGCGAAATCAAAGCTATCAAACCACTTATAGAAACACTCAATAGGGAACAAAACATTGAGTTGATTCTCACAACCACAACTAGCACGGGTTACCGAATCGCACACGAAACCTACAAAGGCCTGGTCACCGATATCTATTATTTTCCCTTGGATTTTGTTCCTTTTACCAAGAAAGCCTGGCGCCGGATTCAACCAGATCTCTGTCTCCTCATGGAAGGAGAGCTCTGGCCAGAACACATCCATCAAGCGAAGCAAAATCAAATCCCCATTCTTCTGATTAATGCCCGTCTTTCAGATAAAACCTACCGGCTCTACCAACGCTTAGGAGGTATCACTCGCCACATATTCCAGAGTCTCGATCTGGTGTTGGCTTCAAGTGATGCAAATACAGATCGTTTCCAAAACCTGGGAACTCATGAGGAGCAAACAATCACAGTTGGTAATCTTAAGTGCGATATGCCCGTCCCAGACAAACTGGAGGAAAGTGATGTAGAAAACCTACTAGTCGAATTGGGACTTCCAGCCAAATCTCCAGACAATCAGACCATTATCTTATGTGGTGCATCTACCTGGAATGGAGAAGAGCTGGCTCTCGTAAAAATGGCCGAGGAGCTACGCAAGGAAGGAATAGATTTACGCCTCATTATTACCCCCAGGCACGTAGAACGACGTAAAGAGATTGAAACGGATCTCGGAGACACATCGCTCAATTTGCATTTCCGATCGCAAGGAATCGCAGACAAGGAAGTCCAGGTTGCGGTAGCAGATACCACTGGTGAACTTATCAAATTTATTCAATTGGCTGATATTGTTTTTGTAGGCCGAAGTTTGAATCCTCATACCGGAGGCCAAACCCCAATTGAAGCCGGCATGCTCGGAAAGCCCGTTGTGTTTGGTCCCGGAATGGCAAACTTTCGAGACATTGCCAGGAGTCTCGTAAACGCTGGAATCGCGACCCAGGTAGCGGACGGAAAAGAGCTAACCAAGGTAGTACGCGAACTCTCCGAAGATTCTGTGGGACGCCAGGATCGCGGTCGTAATGCCAAAACATGGCTCGCCGAAAACCAAGGTGCGACTCAACGTACCGTCGAATTACTTCGAAGATGGTTGTGAGCATGGATTCCGAGCGAAAGAAATGAAACACCTTAAGACCTACGGCTCAGCCACACTGGGCGCGCTCCTCTTATGCCTTCCCTCACTTCTAGGGCTAGAAGGCCTAAGCCCAGCTGGTCAAATAACCATGGGGATATTCCTCATGGCTGGCCTCTATTGGATACTCGAACCAATCCCCATTTACGCTACTTCTCTTCTTATCATATTCCTTCAGGTCCTCCTGTTAAGCGATCAGGGGTTTATCAACTTCGACCCTGCCGTCTATGAAGTAGAAAGTTACCAGACCTTCTATGGGACTCTGGCCAATCCGATTATTATACTTTTCCTTGGCGGATTTTCACTCGCAACTGCCGCTGTGAAATTTGGGCTAGACCGAAGATTGACTCGCGTCTTGTTGAAACCCCTTGGAACAGATCCCAAAGCAGTCTGCCTGGGAATGATGCTATCAACTGCCCTCCTCTCAGCTTTCATGAGCAATACTGCTACGACAGCGATGATGATGACAATGGTCGTCCCAGTCATCATGGCCATGGAGCCAGGGGATCCATTTCAAAAAGGCATCGCTCTTTCCATTCCGGTAGCTGCCAATATTGGGGGAATTGCAACACCCATTGGAAGCCCGCCAAACGCCATTGCGATTACCGCTCTACGAGAACAAGGAATTCATATCACATTTTCTACTTGGATGATTCTAGCGGTCCCTCTCGTTATCATCATGCTATTGATCGCATGGCGGATTTTACTCCTCCTCTTTCCACCCAATGGCAAATCCATCCAAATTGACTTTTCAGAGCAGTTCACGTGGTCACGCCAAGCCATCCTGACATCATGCATTTTTGGTATCACCATACTGTTTTGGGTCACGGAGAAATTGCATGGAGTCTCATCCAATGTGGTCGCATTTTTCCCACTCACTTTCTTACCAGCCCTCGGAATCCTTAGAAAAGCGGACATTCGTCGATACTCTTGGGAAGTTCTTTGGCTGGTTGCAGGTGGTATATCCATGGGCATCAGTCTCAAAAATACAGGTCTCGCTGAATGGCTTATCGGTTTAATCGCATGGAACAGCTTCGGATCAGTCGGCGTGGTCCTTATCTTCGTAGTAGTCGCTTATGGAATTGCCAATCTGGTTTCCAACACGGTGACCGCAACACTGCTCATCCCCTTGGCAATAGGACTGGGAGTCTCGGGTATCATGGGGTCAGACTTCCCCTTGGTATCTGCGATTGTACTCATCGGAATCGTAGTGAGCTTCTCCATGATATTGCCCATCTCCACTCCACCCAACGCGATCGCTACCAGCACCGGGATGGTAAAAACGAAGGACATGGCAAAAACCGGAGTCTTGATCGGCCTGATAGCAATCGTGCTCTGCTGTTTGTCTTATTTCCTATATTGGCCATTAATACTAAACTGAAACTACCCCGCTATGAGCCAAATCTACATTCTTTGCGTTGATGATGAATCAGAAGTCCTGAAACAACTAAACCAAGACCTCTCAGAATTCGATGATACCTTTCCCATTAAGCTGGCGCACTCCGCCGAGGAGGCACGCGAACTTATCCCAAGCCTAACCAAGCATGGCGACCAGATTGGCGTGGTTCTTTGTAGTCATTTCCTTCCGGGTGAAAATGGAATCGAATTCATGATCAGTATGAGGAACGACCTAGAAATGACCGAAACACGAACGGTTCTAATCACTAGACGGGCCGGGTTAGAGGAAACCATCAAAGGGCTGAACGAGGGACGACTGAATTACTACCTGGCTAAACCTTGGAGCAAAGAGGACGTCATCAATGTCGTTCGAGATCAAATCACAGACTTTTTCATTCGCTCACGGAAAAACCCAATGGCCTACTTGGAAAAGCTGAGCACAGTGCGCGTTTTCGACGCCATTCACAAAGGCATACTACCTAGAGATGAGTAAGGTAGGTCTGCAAACAGACCTCTCTCGAACAGGGTCAGTCCCGATGGATTACCCTGAATAACCGGGAATCAATACATAAAAAAACTCCAAACACCGTTGGAGTAGATGGAGGCGCGGGTCGGAATCGAACCGACGCGTAGAGCTTTTGCAGAGCTCGGCCTTACCACTTGGCTACCGCGCC
>CALJGU010000338.1 GCA_938075565.1 uncultured Opitutales bacterium
CTGCCAAGCTCACTGCATCCGTTCCCGCACTTGGATTGGGCAGATCGGTAGCAGCCATGTTGGTCCAAGACCTTCCGCCATCGGAGGACCAGCTTTGCGAGACGACCTGTTGCATGCTACGGCATAGGATCTGCATATCGCCGTTGGCGTAAGTCAAAATACTCGGCTGAATGGAATCGAATTCGATGCCATCGTGGATGGGGCCAATTACGTCCCAGGTTTTACCTAGATCACGCGTCACTTCGAAGTGCACACGCCAGCGAGTATCATCATCTGTCAATTCGACCTCTGTGCTGGTTGGGCAAAGGATGGACCCGTCCTCTAATTGGATGGGTTTATTTTTTACCGGTCCCAGCAAGTGTCCAACCGCCCAGTGTTCGCCCAGCTTGGTGGGCCAGGACCAGGTTTTTCCATCATCTTCAGATGTGGTCAGCATGCCCCACCATTCGCGTGGATTCGGACCCACTTTATAGAATAGGAGTAACGGTCCATCTTCTGGTTGAAATAAAACAGGATTCCAACAGGGATAGCGCAAATTCATCGACTGCACACCATTAACCACCTCAGTAGGCTCGCTCCAATTACCATTCACCTCCCGTGACACCCAGATGCCGACATCCGGATCTCGTTCGCGTGTGCCGGCAAACCAGGCCGCAACTAACCCGGAAGGCGTTTCCACGATGGTAGAAGCATGACACTCCTTGGTCGGTTTATTCTCGATGGAGAATATGAGCTCACCTGAAACTACAGCTCCCTTCCCTGGTTTCGCTACGGGCGGCAAGCTGCTCTGATCCATGACGCCAAAAACGTCTGACACAAAAACAACGAGGCCAAAGGCTAATAGGATGGTGAGTTCGAAGGTGATCCACTTTCTAAGAGCAATCCATTTCATAGGGTATCGAGATTTAGAGATGAGAGAATCGATCTTACTTTTTCACGATCCTCAGGGTAAAATTTGTTAAATGGTTCCGCCATACAGTCATCGCAGAGTCCCAAGATGGAGGCTGCGCATTTGGTCGCTTTGATAAACCGTGAGGCGTATTGACCAATTTCATAGATCTGGCCAAAGTCCTCAATCTTTTTCTGCAGCTCAGCCGAATGTACCGTATCACCTGATACAGCTGCCTGATAAGCCTCCACAAATAAACGGGGGTAAACATTCGCGCCGCCATTGACGCCTCCGGATCCGCCCAGTGTTACAGCCTCAACCATCTTCTCTTCAGGCCCGATCAACAACGACCAATCTGGCCGCTCAGATTTCAAGGAGATCAATTCCCGGAAATAGTCCATATCGCCGCTGCTGTCTTTAACTCCCAAAATCCTTTCCTGCGAGGACAGCTTCCTAAGGGTCTCAATTTTAAACCAAACCTTGGTCAGAGATGGCATATTATAGAGCATCACCGGCAACGCCAGTTTCGGCATTATATGCTCCACGTATTGAAGTAGCTCTGTTTGCCCCGCCGGGAAATAATAGGGAGTCGACAACACCACTGCCTGGGCTCCTGCTTCAGCAGCAATCGTGGAAAGCCGGACCGATTCTTCCATTGCCGTATCCGTAACAGCCACCAGAACAGGGATCCGTTGATCCACAATGCGACAGACCTCAAGAACCACCTGCATCCTCAACTGGTAACTCAAGCAAGGCCCCTCACCGGTTGTGCCTAAAGCGAAGATGCCATTCACCCCTCCTTGAATCATATGTTCGAGCAGTCGCTCGAGCCCTTCCACATCCAGCGTATCCGGATCTTTAAGCGGAGTAATCAGAGGTGGGATGATTCCTTGGAACGGCATTTAGTGTGTTATAATTGTTAACGGTTCAATTTAGCCCTTACAAGAACGATTAAGATAGTATCTAAGATAACTACTAGAAGAATCACTCAAAGAACGAAATCCGGATATCAGTATTAAGATTCTTTTTTAGATGTCGGTGAAGCACCAAGAATAAGGGATGTGGCCTAGGAGTTAAGACCCCAAATCATCAATCTATATTTTTGTTTTTCGTTTTCGCTTTGAAGATTTTGTCGGCTTCTTCGTAGTCTTTATCCGACTTAAATCCAGTGCGAGGTAACCAGAAGTAGATGTTCTTTTGAGGGTATAACAGAAAACCATTTATGGTAGTGTAAGATTGGTAGACCGAACACCAGGCGAGCTCCGTACTCCCTAACTCTGAATTCTGTGAAAACCCGTCGGTATTTATTTTCCATTCGATTTCTTTATCGATTGCAGGTGCAGATTTCATGTTCTTCCTAAAACGGTACTCTAAAATCTTTTTCCGGGAGATACAGTATATACCAACTACCAATAGATAGATCGCGAAAACCCTGTTTTCACTTGTTGCTAGTAACAATCCCAGGAAAATAATAAGGGCTCCAGCAACGTACCACAAATACTGTAGGCTTCCATGCTTTTTCCAGTGCCACTGTCTCGCCTCGAGCAGTTCTTGAATTGTCGTTTGCGATTTCGCTTCTATTTCCATTTCTCGCAGAAAGTTGAGTTACAATGAACCATTTCAGCATTACTTCATTTAATCTCAACCTTTGTGCTTAAAAATGAAATGTATTTTGGATCTTCTGTTTCAAATATTTCTTTTCCTGCACCCATATAAGCACGGCAAAGTTCATCTGCAGCACGATTGTGATTTCCCAATTCAAGCTGACATTGCCCCAACCTTAAATGAATAAATGGGTTTCCAATAGCACCCTTACAATGCATTACGTTAGTCAAGTTGTCTCTACCTGATTCAAAATCACCAGCCATGAAGTTTGCATCACCAATGGCTGTTAAAATCCATGTAGCAGCTTCATAATCTTCCTTAGTCTCCGGAACTAAATCAAAGGCGGCTCAATATTTACCTAGCGCTTCAGAATAGTTTCCATCTGAAGAATACTCATCCCCCTGTTCGCACAGAGCCCGTATTTTAGCATGCGACTCTTCGGATATCTCCTTCATCTGGTAGGGAGCACTAATTATTCAACCACCATCTCCCCCTTCATCATAAACCAGTGGCCAGGGAAGGTACAAATGTACGGATACACTCCGGGCGTAGTAGGAGCATAGAATCGCAGGACCTGGGCACCATCTGCTTCAATAAGATTGGTGTATTGAATGATTCCCTGATGCTCAGGGATAAACTGTTTTTCGACTCCACTTGGGTCTTTGGCCATCTCATTGGCGGCCATGCCTACAGCTTCGTTGGTTCCTGGTTGAATCAAGACCCAGTTATGCTGGGTGGCGTCAGGGTTGGTGAAAAGCAAACGGATGGGTTGGCCCGCTTTCACGGTGAACTTGTCGACTGTGAAAAGCATGCGCTCGGGAATGGTCGACACTTCGATGGTAAAGAGATCTTTCTGCTTATCAAAACTGGTGGCATTGGCATTACCTAGCATCAGGAGATCTTTCTTCTCATTTCCTTTATCCCAGTTTTCGTAGAAATCGCTCAAGGTCTTGGCCGCAGGTTTGCCGACCGCTGGTTTATTGCCCTGCCAATGACGCGCAAGGGCTTCGGAACCAATCGCACAACGGATGGCGAACTTGAGGTGTTCTTGCATGGGATACTGAAAAATGTCGGTCAATGCGGTGAGCGCTTCCTTGGTGCCGAGGTAACTGGCAGCATTGGCCGCTTCCATACGCACGATGCCATTGGGGTCATTGATTCGGTCTTTCAGTAGACGCGTAGCCTTGGCCATGGAGAAACCGTTGTCGGCCAAATTGGCGATAGCGGGCATCCCTTCGGAGCCAACTGTGTGACGAAGCTGTCGTGTTGCCGCTGCACGGGCATGGTGATTATCGCAGTCGAGCAACTCCTCCACTAATCTCGGACGACTGACTCCGATACTCCGATAGACCCACATGGCTTCCACTTGATGGTGGCGGTAGCGTTCGTCTTTAGGATTCAGGTTAGTGACCCATTTATCGAGTGCTTTTTCGACTGCAGCCCCATCATGGGAATCACGCAATTCACGTTTGGTCCAGTAGCGGTAGCGGTATTCATCGCGCTTAAGATTGTCCAGGAGTTGCCCAATAGATGCCTCCGCAATCTGTGGAGGGTCCTGTAGCTGGGCACCTTTGGGAACGATGCGCCAAATACGACCGCTCTTTCGGTCACGGCGTGGATCACGCAAGGAGTATTGAGCGTGTCCTTTAACCGGGTTGTACCAGTCGCACACATACATGGCGCCACGAGGACCGTATTTGAGATCAACAGGAATAAAGCTCAGGTTTTCTGAAAAAATAAGATCGGATACATACTCCTCTTCAAAGTGATCATCCTTCTCTACCCACTTATGAATCTCCACCCTGTTGGTTGGCTTGTACCGCACTTTGATGAATCCATCCTGCAGCTCTTTCGGCCACATAGGATAATCAACAAATTCATGGCCGCACACGCCCGAGTATGCGGGTATGCCAGAAGCCTTCGGATGTTGATCCGGGAAGGCCGGGTTGGTGGCGTGAAAGGCCGTGGCAAAAATCGGGTGACTGGCCACGTGGTGTCCCCAGTCATCATAAGTTACCCCCCAAGGATTGGTATTGGGATAACTGCCAAATGTGATCAGTGCTTCGTTGTTCGGAGAGTATTTAAACCAGGCCGAATTTTTAGCACGGATTGGACCATAGGGAGTTTCCACTTGAGAGTTATGGAAAATCGATTCGCGAAACAATAAATCTCCATCGGGGGACCAGACAAAGTCATGCAAGGCATGGTGCGAGTCTTCACAACCAAAGCCAGTATAGAGGTACTCGCGTGAATCCGCCTTACCATCTCCATCGCTATCGTAGATGTAGCTCAGGTGTGGTTCCTCGGATACTATGATACCGTCCTTATAAAGTTCGTAAGACAATGGGATGTTCAGATCGTCTGCCCACACAGTCGACTTGTCGGCTTTGCCATCCCAATCCGTATCCTCAAGGATAACAATCTTGTCGCGAGGTTCTTGCCCCGGATAAACGTGCGGATAAGTAACCGAGGTACTCACCCAGAGTCTTCCCTTGGAATCCCAACGCATCGTGATGGGACAAGCGATTTCAGGAAACTCTTCTTCACTCGCGAATAGATTCACTTCGAAGCGCGGGTCCACACGGAAAGCGGCTAGTTCATCAGCAGGCGTCATCCATTCATTGGCTCCACGCGATTCGCGGACCTCGTCGAGTTCAGGCACATTGGAATCATCAACTGGCTGATCGCTGAAACTCTCCCCTTGAGCGATGGCCCAAATACGTTTGTCCCGGTTGGCAGTCATAATCTCAAGATTCCGCATGGCAGGCAGGAAATCGAGGTAGCCATAACTTTTATTTCGGGAGCCGGTATAGTAATACGTATTCAGCGGACGGTAGCGACGAAAGTATTGGTTGTTCTTATCAACGATGGTGGCGAGAAGTTCGTCGTTTCTCGCTGGAGCCGTTTTTCCAAACACGGCTTCGAACAAGGCATCTGCAAATACCTTATAACCAGCGTCATTTAAATGAACTCCATTGATAGTCAGGTCACTACTGCCGGCCATGGCTTGCTTGGTCGCTTCAAACACATTGGCAAACCCCACTTGCATCCGGGTGGCGACTTCCGCCATCGCTTCGGTGTAGGCTGCCAACCGCTCATTGTTGAGATCGGCAGCGGGAACCTTGGCCACGTTCTCATTCGCGATCGGAGAAATTAGAATGACCTGGGGAGCGCTGACGTTATTATAGGCCTTGGCCTTGAGTTCCAGTACGCCTTTCGCCAAACGCTCTTTAAAGGCATCGATGGCTTCCACACCGTCGAAAGATTCATTGAATCCAAATGCGGCAAACACCACGTCCACCTGCTCACGAGTCAGGTGTTGTTCAATAGTAGCAAAGTTGGCCGGCCGTGGTTGCAGGTCGATTTCATCGGCTGACCAGGCAAAATTACGAACCACCAGTTCCTTCTCAGGATTCGCGAGCTGAAGATTGGCTTCGATGTGGCCGAAGTTTTGAGCCCGATCAAGCAAGGTATTTCCGATGAAGGCGATCCGGTCACGCTTCTTTAGATTCAAAGGCAGCTCAGTTGCTACCGGATGAGCAATTATCGCCACCGGAGCTTCATCGGCATAGATACCATGTTGAGCGAGACCGGGGTCTGCTACTGGTTCCGGATTCCCAGTCTCAACATGCTTTCCGTCTTTGACCTTTTTGGACTGAGGGGGTTGCTTGCCGCCCTCCACTTTAATTTCCTCAACGACGACCGCGGTCAGGAGGCCACCCATAGTAAGGCAAAGTGCAAGTAACCATAGTATTAGAGAATTTTTCTTAGTAACTTGTTTCATAGGGAAGAAATCAAAGTGGATCTATGACTCTCCGTTAAGAAAGGTCAATCAGGCAGAGTTCAAAAAATAGAACAACGCTGCGCTTGATCTGCTGTGCAGGCAGGATCGCCGTGAACGGCGGCAGGAAAGAACACTAAAAAATCTAGTTAGGGTCTTGCCCGTCGGAGACGGATTCTGCCTCTCACTTGTGAGAGATCCAGCCACGGAGGAGCGATGACCTCAGATAACATTTCGCAGAACTCGATCATTGTAACAGTTTAAGCTTTAAACAGCTGACTTCATTACTGTTACATAAACTATTCCTATTATTTCTCACCCGATCACCCATGAAGTTTGCAATCTGTAATGAAACCTTTGGCGAAGTTTCTCTCGCTGAATCTGCTGCCGCTGCTGCCCGACATGGGTACGATGGCCTGGAAATAGCACCGTTCACCCTGGATAAGGATGTCCCTGAAATCAGCCTGGTTGAGGCAAGCACCCTGGGAGATCAAGTGCGTGACCAGGGCGTCGAAGTAGTTGGCCTCCATTGGCTCCTGGCGAAGACTGAAGGTTTTCACTTAACTTCGCCCGATCCAGCCATCTTGCAAGCTACAGCCGATCGTGCGCGTCAATTAGCCGACCTTTGTTGTGCCATGGGAGGAAAAGTCATGGTTTGGGGAAGTCCACAACAACGCAGCCTGGAACCGGACTGGAATTACGAAGAATCATTTGAACGGGCAGTCGGTGTCCTACAAGTGGCTTCCAAACACTGCGAAGACCTGGGAGTCACCATAGCCATGGAGCCGTTGGGACCTACCGAAACCAATTTTCTGAATACCGCGGCCGAAACAATTCGACTGTGCCAGGCCGTTAATAGTCCAGCCTGCCAACTTCACTTGGACGTAAAGGCGATGAGCTCTGAAGAGGAATCCATCGGGGATGTGATTCGTGCATCCAAGGAATGGACTGCTCACTTCCACGCCAACGACCCCAACCTTTATGGTCCTGGCATGGGAGACACAGAATACGGGCCTATTGTTGAAGCCTTGCGAGAAACTGAGTATCAAGGCTGGATCTCTGTAGAAGTTTTCAAATACGATCCTTCTGCTGATCATATTGCTGAAGTCAGCATGCGAAACCTAAAACAGTATTTCGGTTCTTAAATTCATCACCCTACCCTATGAAATCAGTATTACTACTCCTAGCCTCCATTGGCCTCCTAACAAGTAGCGTTCATGCTGCCAGCTTTGAATTTGAAACGGACGACAGCGGCGTAACGGTTAAACTGAACGGCGAGCTCTTCACACGATACGTCACAGACCAAGCGAACAAACCTTACTTCTACCCCATCATCGGACCGACGGGTGCTCATATGACCCGACACTATCCGATGAAGGATGTTGAAGGTGAACGTCAGGATCACCCTCACCACCGTGGCATCAATTTTGGTCACCATAAAAACAACGGCTACAACACCTGGCTTGAGCTGAAGAGCCTCGAAAAGAAGATAGAAGGAAAATCTCCAGAGGAGGCGCAGAAGATTTTGTCGGTCATGGGCTACACGGTTCACACTGGCTATAAATCACTGAAGGTGGCGAGTGACCATGCGGTGATGGTAGTCACCAACGACTACACCGATCACGATGGTAACTGGATCATGAAAGACGAGCGCACCTATACCTTCCGTGCTCCGGATGATGATTCCCGCATCATTGATGTAGACATCAAGCTCATGGCTCCTCCTCACGTGCTCACTCACTTAGCCGATCAAAAAGATGCCGGACTTTCCATCCGTGTGCCTCACGCCATATCGGTGGACGCAGAACAAGGTGGTTTGCTGATCAATTCCGAAGGTGACACCAATATCGACAGCTGGGGCAAACAGGCCAACTGGTGTGATTACAATGGCACCATTGACGGACAAAAAGTGGGTATCGCTTTCATGAATCATCCAGCCAGCTTTCGGTATCCTACTTTCTGGCACGCACGGACTTACGGACTACTCACAGCTAACGCCTTTGGCACGAAGTCCGTCGGCAGTGAAGGCGATGGCACTATCACCTTAAGCGGCGATGAATACATTCGCTTGAAACACCGCTTCCTATTCCACAAAGGCGACCACAAGTCTGCTGACATCGAAGGAGCCTGGGAAGAATACGCGGGCAAATACAATTACACGAATCTCTTTAATGGAAAGAATTTCGCCGGATGGAACTCAGACAATGAAGTTTGCTGGGAAGCCAAGGATGGTATTCTTCATGCCAAGAACGACCCTGAGCAAAAGGGTGACATCCTACAGACCAAGAAATCCTACAAAGACTTTGTTTTCCAAGCCGACTTCAAGTTTGGCGAAGGTCGTATCGACACAGGCATTTTCCTTCGGGATACCAAGGAGCAAATTCAGATTGGTGAATCCGGTAGCCTCAAGCGAGACATGACCGCCCTGCCCTACATTCCGGGAAAAGGTTATCCGATCCAAAACACGAATGCCCAGGAGGTCTTCGATATGGAAAACTGGAACCGCATCAAGGTTCGCGTCAAAGGCAATACCTACACCACCTATTTGAATGGCAAGAAGGTCATGAGCTACGAATCGGAAACCATCATCCCTGAAGGTCCTATTGGAATTCAGGTCCACCCAAAGCGCGAGATGAGCCTCCAGTATCGGAATATCATGGTGAGGGAGCTTTAGGAACAGCAAAGAGCTTAGAGCCGAGAGCAAAGGGTTATTTTAATATTTGGTTCCGAATACGGGAATTGAAAAAAAAGCATACCTTGAACTACTCCTTCACCCGTTCAAACTTCAGTGGCCACGTGCCGTTCGAGGCGAATTGAGCGACGTAGAGATTCCCGTCCTGATCGAAGCTGATCCCATGTGGATGATAAAACAGATGGATGGAGTGAGCCATCGTATCCAATTTATCGCCACGATACACTGGCGAAGTTCCACCAAGATTTGCGACTACCTTAAAGTCTCGATCAAATACTGAAATGTAACCGGCAGCATTCCGATCCTGAGGCCAACCATCACCCAAGTGTGGGATAAATATATGATCATCGTGGAAAACAATGTCTCGAGGATTTCCACCCGGAACCTGTATCGTCTCAAGCCATTCTCCTGTAAGGCTGAAACGTTTCAGTTTGTTTTGATCGCTCAAGGCGAGAATCATTTGTGGCTCCTCTGGACTCGAAAAGTCAATCCCTCCACCATGCGGTCCCCAATGGGCGAGCTGAGCCTCCCCTACTCCAAGTGATCCTCCAAAAGAAGACTGATACTCGCCAGCAGCATTGTATCGATGGATGTAGTCTTTGCCGTAACCATCGATGATAAAGAAGTCGCCGTTTGGCAGATGAAGCGTCTTGGACGGACGAAACTCATCAGGGCTTTCATAGAGTCCAGATTCCATGGGACAGCCGAAGGTATTGAGAACATACCCGTCCATGGTGGTCTTAAACACCTTCCCATTTTTCCCATTGTCCGTGATGAAAAGATATTCGACTCGTTTTTCTTCAATGATCGCTAGTCCGTGCGCATTGGGCGCGAAACTTCCCCAGGCATCCAAGAGAACTCCCTCTTGGTTTAAAACATACATGCAATGGTCCGCATTGGCATTCAGTAACAAAATGCGCCCATAGCCATCTTCCATAATGGCATGACAATGCCCCAACTCAAAGACACCCGCATTCTGTTGTGCCCAGCCAGGCACTAATCGATATTTGAATGCACCGGATCCGATGACAATAGGTTGATCCGGAGCTTGATACTCTTCTACTGAAATATGAGGCGCTGGGTGATCGTGAGCCCAGGATCCAACCGTAACCAGAATCAGTAACAGGAATACGATTTGGCGTTTTAAAATCATGTAACAGCTAAGCTAGAGCCTGCATCCTGCTCATACTAGAAAAATCCTACACAATGATTTCTCTAACAGATTGCAGGCGGCCAACCTGAAACAAGAGGCACAAAGCTTGGTAACGTAGTGATGACGCCCTTAACGACTAGGACACTTCAACCTTCGCTAATACAGTAAAGGTATTTGTGCCCTCGGATAAACAAGTCTCCTCCAAGTGCGATCGGAGAAGCATCAATTTTGTCATCGAGCTTATTCGTAGCTACTATTTCAAAGTTGTCGGAATCTTTCAGGACCAAGGTGGTTCCTTCACGACCGGACACATAGAGATGACCGTTGGCGGCCAACGGGGAGGCATAGATCCCACGAAGCGCTTCTAGTCTTTGATCCTGATAATGGTAATCACCTGTCATGGCATCCATGCAGGAAAGAATATTATCGTAGCTCTTGGTCACATACAAACGCTCCCCAGACAAAACAGGTGAAGCAACATAAGATCCGCTTTTCCGGACACTCCATACGATGTCTGAAGAATCAGATACGTCGCCCTTAGAAGTAAGTTTAATAGCCTGAACAGAATTACCTTGGTACCCACTGGTCAGATACACGTTTCCATGACCGACCACAGGAGTTGGAATTACATTTGAAGTCAGCCCGGCGGCTTCCCAAATAACATTTCCGTTTTCAGTATCGTAGCTACGAGTGGCATTTGTACCAGCGACGATCGCTTGAATGGTTCCATCCACTTCTTGGATAAAAGGCGTGGTCCAAGATGAACGTTCATCGCGTTCTACACTCCACACCTCTTCACCCGCTCCTTTGTCCAAGGCGTAGATCATTGATTGATCCTCTTGGTCCCAAAGTATGATTAACTTGTCTCCAGCTAAGGCAGGAGAAACTGCTTCACCAAATCCGTTTCGAGTGCGCAAGTCCCCGAGGTCTTTTTCCCAGATTAAATTTCCATCCAAGTCATAGCAAAAAATACCACGGGAACCGAAAGAGGCATAAAGGTGCTTCCCATCGGTAATTGGTGAAGCATCGGCATAGCCATGACTGGGGTGATGTCCTTCATGAGGCATTTCTTCCTTAGCCAGCTTTTCCCATATAACCTCTCCAGAATTTCGATCCAGGGCCACGACTTTAAATTGATGTAATTGAAGAGGGGCTGCATTGCGTCCTCCTCCTCCACCACGGCGTCCACCACCAGCAGCTTGTTGACCACGCCCACGTCCAGCGGGACCTTGAGCTTGAGCACCAGGGCCTCCCTGTCCACGACGGGATCTCATTTCAGTTCTTAGTGCATTCCGCTCGTCGTCATTGAGCTCACCGTCACCGTCTTTATCAAATTGCGCAATCAACTCTGCGTTAGGAGCTCCAGGTCCGCCAGCTCCTCCTGGGCCACCAGGACCTCTAGCCTGACCACCGGGTCCACCTTGACCACCGCCCCGTTGACGTCCTCCTTGACCTCCAGCGGCATTCTGGTTTCCACCGGGTCTTTGGCCGCGTTGTTGAGCTACGGGTGCTGCAGGGGCTTCACCTACTGGAACTGCAGTAAGAAGAAACATCTTATCTTCCCAGACGATAGGCGTAGAGTAACCAGCGCCTTCAATTTCGGCTTTCCACTTAATATTCTTCTCATCTCCCCACTCAATCGGAGGCGTCGCATGCTCAGCCACACCCGTTCCGGACGTTGGTCGCCATGTTGGCCAGTTTTCATGCCCATCGCCAAAGACTTGACTGAAAGGAGCACTGAGTACAAGGGAAGACAATATCCACAGAGATCGAGAAGTTTTCATAGCACTATTGAGAATTAACACGTGTTTATATCTCTAACGCAGGGTAACCCGAATTAGGTTTCAAAAATCTTTAGAATTATTCAGTTCACTTTTAAGGAAACCAATTATCCTCGCTTAACCTACATCCGTTTAAGCGGTATCTTATCTACAAAGGGACAATCGGTCCGCACCATTTCAGCAATAGCTGCTTTCCTCAGTCGGGACAGGACATCCGCGTGACCTGGATCCAACGCCAGGTTGTGCAACTCATCAGGATCCCTTTCGAGGTTATAGAGCTCTTCTACCTCTCCTTCGATGAGGTTCATAATGTATTTGTACTCATGAACCCGGTAAGACACCCACCAGGGAACATCCGCATGAGAATCCACCCCTTTCGGCAATTTACTAGTATCTGATCCATAGGTACGTCCGGTAAAAGCCAAAAGAACCGAATGATCGCTTGGCTCTTCAGGATTCTCCAAAAGGGGTGCAAGATTTCTGCCATGCATTTTCCAGGGCAGATCTACTCCGGCGTAATGAAACAAAGTCGGAACCAAATCATGACCTCCGATCGGGGTTGAACTGACTTTTCCTTCTGGAACGAATCCCGGGTAGCTCACAATAAATGGACTGGCGATATTGGCATCGTATGGAGCCACCTTGTGCTGGAATCCATGTTGCCCCCAGGCGAAGCCTTGGTCGGAGGTATAAATGATCATGGTGTTCTCAAGCTGCCCAGTTGCTTTGAGCGTTTCCACCAAGGTGCCAACCGCATCGTCGAGTCCCTGCGCCGTTTCCTGATAAGTAATGACTCCCTCCTGGTGCTCCCAACCATTTCCGGGACGATTCTGCACATAAGCGGTGCCATTTTCTCCTCTTCGATAACCGGCTCGGTTTTTGACATATTCCGGTTTACCAGGGCGAGGCGGAAATAGGTCTACCGGCTTGGGGACTTCAGTGTCTTCTGGAATCGTATCCTTATGTCGATCAGCAGGCGTGAAAGGTCCATGCGTAGCACCGTAACACATCCAAAGCAGCCAGGGCTTGTCAGGATCGCGACCTTTGCCTTCCAGGTATTCAACCGCCCACTCTGTGTAGTTATCAGTAGTGTAACCCGGTGTCATGACGGGCTCTCCCCCATTGAAGGATAGCATTTGGTCACTGTAATAAGCGCCTGAGTTTTCTGGATGCCTGGGGCGATTCCAAACAATCTGGAAATCCCAGTCTCTGCCATACCCAGCATCCACACCTGTATGCCATTTACCGATTTGGGCGGTCGTATAACCGGCCTCTTTGAATGTGCGCATCCAAAAGGGACATTGCTCCGGATCGTAGCTACTACTCGGGTATTGCCCTTCCATACTCATCGACTCTACGCCGTACTGCAGATGACCTGTCAGAAAGGTTGCACGAGAAGGCATGCACCAACTTCCGGTGTAAGCACTTTTGAAACGAACACCCGAAGCGGCCAATTGATCAATGTTAGGGGTGTTTACCCAGGGCAATGAGCGTTCGTAGGAACTCACCGTCCTATCCGACTGATCGTCCGTGAAGATATAGAGAATGTTGGGCTTATCCCCTGCTGAGAGCACCTGAGCCAGACACAACCCGAGAAGCAAAGATTTCAAAGAAGTAATTAGGGTATTCATGATTACCCCCATTCACTACCGCTGATGAGCAAGTAAAGCTAATCAAAAATGCGATGAGAGTAAAGTCGCACAGGGATACTGCCTGTGTAGGTCCCTAATACCTGAACCACTTATGACAGATCATGCTCCGCCACATTCAATTCACGGACCAGACACATCTTACTAGTTGATAAAATTTACTGAGCACAAACAGGCGAGACGCCTGTTCTACTCTACTTCTTCTTCCCGTCTTCGAAAAGGGAGACATATTTACCATACCCCTCTTCCTCTAGATTCGCGACCGGGATGAATTTCATCGAGGCAGAATTCATGCAGTAACGAAGCCCGGTTGGCTTTGGTCCATCAGGAAAGACATGCCCCAAGTGAGAATCTGCCCCCTTTGAACGAACCTCCGTTCTGGCGTAGCCGATATGGAAATCGGTTTTCTCCACGATGTTGCTAGACTCAAGCGGTTTTGTAAAACTGGGCCAGCCCGTGCCAGACTTATATTTGTCTTTAGAACTAAAAAGCGGCTCCCCGGAAACGATATCCACATAAATACCGGCTTTCTTGTTATCCCAGTATTCATTTCTGAAAGGCGGTTCAGTGCCCTCTTCCTGGGTGACTCGATACTGCATAGCAGTCAGTTCCTTGAGCCGTTCCGCTTTCTTGGGATCGACCGGTTCTTTTTTATCGGCGGCAGGCATCAGGCTATAAACCCCAAAGACCAGGGCGATAGCGAACAACCACAATGAGGATTTTTTAAATGTCTCTTTCATAACAACTCTAACTATGACGCTTCATTTAGGAGAATATTTCAACTCATAAGCGACAATCGTATCAGAATAAGGTTCTGCCAATTCCACTTATTTTTGGAAATAATGCTAAAGGAGATTGAACTGGAAGACCGCTTTTCTATGTTGGATTTCTTCTATGCAACTTCCCAAGCTGATTTACTGGTTTTCTACCGTATTGCTATCCTTACTGCTACTGTTCTCCGCCGGCATGTATATCTTTAACCATGCCGATGTAGTCGTTGCCTTTGAGGGACTTGGGTATCCATCCCATATCATTTACCCGCTGGCATTGGCAAAAATCCTGGCTGTTGCCGCCATTGTATCAAGTAAAGTGAAGTTTCTGAAACAGCTAGCCTACGCAGGGGTATTTTTTAATCTGCTCCTGGCATTCATGGCGCATATCGTAAGCGGTGACGGAGCTGGAATGCTGGCCTTCCTTGGACTGTTCCTACTGGGAACGTCATTCGTCTTCGACAAGATCCTAAAGCCGAAGCATAGGTCCGCGTTTGAGGTGTAGCATAAATCTTACTCCTGCTCTTCCTCGTCCTCTTACTTCTGTTAGTATTTCAACAGGGTAACCCTGACAATTGCGGCTCCTCTTAACAGTTTAGCTGAAATCCTTACTTCTCAATTGATAACAAAGTTGGCTCAAGTTTAAGGAGTAGGTTAAGTATTCAATTCGAGGAGGAGGATGAGTAAGAGGACGAGAAGGATTGCTACAATTGAACCTTCACCCCTTCTCTCGAGCCTGTAGCTGAGCGCGCCCAATTTTTCCTGTTGGTGTCATAGGCATCTCATCAATGATTTCGCAAGAGACTGGGCTCTTTTCAGCTCCCAAAATACTTTGAGCGTAAGCTAGCAAATCATCTTCAGTCGCAGACTGACCC